>CAYSRZ010000001.1:0-100970 GCA_964433615.1 uncultured Acidimicrobium sp.
GCCGACGAGGGCGCCCGAGTGGTGACGATGTGAGAACCATCACCACTCGGGCGCCCTCACTTTTTCAGCGAGTGCGTGACGAATGCTCGATGTGCTCGAGATCGCTCAAGTTCTCAAGGCTGAACGTGTAGCCGTCTCCAAGGCGAATGGCCCTGATGGTCGTAATGCTCGCATGACCGATGATGAATCGTTCCCACTCCCACGGTGTGGCGGACAATCCGAGCAGATGACACACAAGGACGCTGTTCGTACCAGCGTGTGCGACGAATGCGATCTTCTCGCCTGGTTCTTCGATGTGCCACACCGGCAATTCGCCCTCGATCCGGTGGATTCCTCGCTCGGCGAGGAAGTTGGTCGCTCCAGCATGGATTCGCGCAACGAAATCGCGAACCGGCTCTCCACCTTCCAGCCCGTGCCAACGATCGGCTGAATTGCGGCGAAGTTCGTCGCGGTACGCCTTGATCGTCACCTCGGAGGGGGCGCCGTGCCAAGACGGTTCGCGGATTTCCTCGAGCCACGGCTCGATCACTTCGGGACGGTTCTGGCGGGTCAGCAGCGGAGCCGCCGTCTGACGCGTCCGCAGGAGGGGCGAGACGTAGACGTGGTCGAGATGTTCATCGGCCAACCGCTCACCGAGCTTTTCGGCCTGGGCGAATCCCCGAGTGGTGAGGGGTGGGTTAACGATGCTGAGGCCGTCTTTCACCCATTCGGGTTCAGCGTGACGAATGAGCAGAAATTCCATGCGCGACAGACTAATCCAGGGCGTAGTCGCCGACGATGACCTGCGCGGTCAGCCGACGCAGCGTGCGATTGTGTCGATGACGAACGCTTCGTACTGTGACGGCGTCTCCGGCACGTTCGATTCGGCGCGAGTCACGAGGGCCACACCGATGCACGACGCCTGTTCGTCCGTCACGACTTCACCATATTGATCCGCGACGTAGTACCCATACGAGCGAAGTGCGCTCTCCTCTCCATCAAAGTCGAGCGACGACTCCACGAACTCATCGGGATTCGTGTTGGTCAAGGGTGTCGGCAACGTCGTCGCGGCCGCGTCGTCCAACCTTGGAAGCGCCTTCAATTCGCTGTCGCACTCCGTGGAGAAGAATTCCCTCAGGGTGGCCATCGCCTCGATGACGTCCTCGCGGGACAAAACCTGAAGAGACTGGGAGACCAGCGGATCTGAGTCGGCAATCGAGGTGTCCCACGCAACCGCCTGTAATGCCACCGATACCTCCGAATAGCTTCTTTCCACGACCTCCAATGCGTCGACGATGCCCATCGGAGCAACCTCCAGCATCCTGCTCACGGACAGGAGCAACACCGACATCGTGCTCTGCAATTGTCTCGGAGTTGTCCTGGAGAAGTCGTCGAATGTCTCGGAAGAGGCCACGACGCTCGACTCGAATTCAGGGCCGAGCGCGCAGGTCGATTCGGTCGAGCTCGTCGCGCCACATCCGACGAGACCACCAAGAACAATGATCGCTGCGCCGAGACGTCTCACGACGAAGTGGCGCTCAACCACGATGCATACATTCGCGCGTACGCGCCACCGCGAGCGACAAGATCCTGGTGAGAACCCTGCTCGACGATTCGTCCATCTTCGAACATCATGACTCGGTCAGCCCGTGCTGCGGTGGAGAGACGATGTGCGACTGAAATCGTTGTTCTACCCTGGGACACACGCTCGAATGTTCGCGCCATGCGAACCTCGGTCTCGGCGTCCACCGAACTCGTCGCTTCGTCGAGCACGAGAATCGACGGCGAGGCGATGAATGCGCGAGCAAGTGCGACCAATTGCCGCTCGCCCGCCGACAGCGACGACCCTCGTTGACCTACGGGTGTGTCGATTCCCCTGTCCAGGGAGGCGATCCAGTCAGACAGCGACAACTCCTCGAAGGTCTTCAGGACGTCCTGGCGCGAGGCTCCCGGATCGGCAAAGACAAGGTTTTCAGCGATTGTGGAGGCAAAGAGGAACGGTTCTTGGGGCACGACGACGAGACGCGAGCGCAGGTCCGTGTTTGCCACCTTGCGAACGTCGACCCCACCAAGGGTGACGACGCCGTCTTGGGGATCCGCGAGACGAGAGATCAACCGGGCAAGCGTCGTCTTCCCCGACCCTGATGGTCCGACGAAGGCAACGTGCTCCCCAGGTGCGATCTCGACGTTGACGTCGCGCAATACGAGCGCATCGTGATCGTCGCTCGAGCGGGACCGATACGAAAACGAGACGTTACGGACCGACACGCCCAGCTTTCCCGGAGGAAGGGTGACTGGTCGAGTCGGTTCCGGTGGGCCAATGGGTGTGTCCAAGACCCCGATGACTCGTCGCAGACCAGCCACGGCGTTTTGCGTCTGGTCGATCGTCTCGGTGAACTCTGCTATCGGTTCCAAGAACCTGTAGGTCAAAAAGACGAAGCCGACGAGGGCGCCTGCGGTGATTCCACCGTCGGGTCCGAGCACGACTCCAGCCCCGATCACAGAGGCCACGGTGAACGTTGCAAACACTTCCCCCGACGGGAACAAGAACGCACCGATCACACCCGCCCGAATGTTTGCCTTCGCACGGGCGTAAATCCCGCGTCGTGATTTCTCCAGGAACTCCTCGGTCGCGCCGTAGGCCTGGATGGTCTCCACGCCCGCGAACATCTCCCCGACTTCGGCAAGCAAGTCCGCGTTACGTTCACGGCTCTTTGTGTGGGCGGCCACGAGATGTCGCTGAACGGTGCGCAGAACGATCACGAGTGGGGCCGACACGATGAAGGCGACCAACGCAAGACGCCAGTCGAACGCGACCATCACGATCGCCACGACCAGCATCTGGGAACCGTCCAACAAGAGCGCCAAGCCTCCCCAAGAAAAGAACATCGTCAGGGTTTCGATGTCACTCGTCACACGGGACACGAGTGCGCCTCTCTTTTCCTCGTTATGGTCGGCGAGACTCAGTCGGTGAATGTGGTCGAAGAGTCGGACCCTGATCGCAAAGAGACCCCGTTCTGCACGAGTTCCAAGCCGTGCTGTGGCAAGGCGCAGCGTGAAGGACGACAACAACACGGATGCGAATCCGACCACACACAGTGTGGTGACGAACTCGACCCGCATCGTTCCATCGGTGAAACCGTTGTCGATGATCTGGCGCAACAGGATCGGTATGACGAGCCGAGAACCCGTTCCGATGAACGCGAGCAGGACCGTCAGACCGAGCCCGCTACGCAAGTCGGGAGCGATGTTCACACCCTCGCGAATGACTCGCGTCGAAGTCGACATCGTGTCGCTCACGAGCCCTCCCTCGCCCGCCGGTCACTTTCGTAGGACTCGATCAGCGAACGGTAATCAGCAGAGGAAGCCAGGAGTTCTTCATGCGTGCCGTGTGCCCGAACTGAACCTTGGTCCATGTACACGACTCGGTCAGCGACGGCAACGGTCGACGGTCGTGACGCGACGATCACGCACGAAAGTCCCTCGATCGCCTTGAGTCGACGAACGATGGTCTGCTCCGTCGTCGGGTCGAGCGCGCTCGTCGTGTCGTCGATGAGCAGCACTGGGGCGTTGCGATAGAGCGCACGTGCTAGTGCCACACGCTGCCGTTGGCCGCCGCTGAGCGACACTCCCCGTTCACCGACCATCGTCTCGACTCCGTCGGGCAGATCGTCCACGAACGACAGGGCATCTGCGTCGAAGAGGGCGCGTCGCAGCCCGGACTCGTCTCGAGCGGCCCCGAGGCAGACGTTCGCTGCGATCGTTCCCGACAGGAGGAATGCTTCCTGGAAGACCATCGCGGGTTCACCTGCCGACCAGGTGACGGAGCCTGAGTTCGGCGACAGCAAACCGCCTGCGATGCGCAAGAGCGTCGACTTACCGGATCCCGTTCGACCGACGATGGCGACGATCTCCCCTCGAGCGACCTCCATCGAAACGCCGTCGACGACTGCCGCGGACGAACCGGGGAACGAAAACGTGCAGTCGCGGATCGTGAGCACACTCGACCCAGACTTCTGCCGATGTGGCGGGGTCGTCGGGTGGATCTGTTCGTCGAGTATTCCCGACACGCGTTTCCAACCGCTCGCGGAGTGTGGTACCTCGCTCAATACGTAGCCGATGATGCGGAGCGGAAAGATGAGCAACGTGAACAGATAGATGAAGCTCGACAACTCTCCGAGCGTCATCGCGCCGGCGCCAACTCGATGGGCGCCGATCAGGATCAGGAGCACGTTGAACGAAGCTGGAACGAAGTCGAGCAACGCCTCGAAGGTGCTGCGTGCATAGACCGCACGAATCCGCGCATCGCGCAACCTCCCGGAGATCGTCGACAATCGTCGAGTTTCC
This sequence comes from uncultured Acidimicrobium sp., assembly GCA_964433615.1. Lineage (GTDB taxonomy): Bacteria > Actinomycetota > Acidimicrobiia > Acidimicrobiales > Ilumatobacteraceae > UBA3006. The sequence goes on from CAYSRZ010000001.1 coordinate 4,327, forward strand.
CGTTCCTCAGCGCCGAACACCTTGACGACGAGGACGCCTTCGAAGCTCTCGTGGACCGCTTCGGATAGGGCCCCTAGCTCGTGCTGAGCCCGGTCGTAGAAGACGTCGATGCGTTTCTGGTAACCCACGTTCAACGCAAGTAGACACGGAATGAGGAGTAGCGCGACCAATCCCAGTGGAACATCGACGATGATCAGCCAGATGCTCGACGCCACGACGAGGACGACGACCGACGTGCTGAACGGAAGGGGTGCGAGAACCCCTACGGTTGCGTCGACGTCGACCCCGACCCGAGAAACGAGATCACCCGTCATCTGCTGACCATGCCATTGGGCCGGCTGGCCCATGACCTTGGTCGCAACGGCGTCCGAGATCTTCGCTGCCACGTTCCACTCCGTGACCCCGGCGAACGATCGGCGCACGACGACCCCGGCGGCCCTCGTGACACCGATACCGACGATCAGACTGCCGGCAATTACGTAACGAGAAGTCGGGAGCGACCCGTCCGAAAAGTAGGCGATGATGACGTTGTCGATGGTCCAGCCGACCGCAAAACTCGACGCAACCGTGCACAACGCATAGATCGCGGCCCCGGTGACGGCGATTGCGAACGTTGCTGGCTCGTGACGGACCAGGACCTTGAGGAGCGTCACTGCCTGACGAAGGCGAGAAGACGATTCCGTCGTCGTTGTGGTGGGGGTCACGTGACGAGTGTATTACTGCACCTCGAAGGCGTCGTTACACTCGCAGTCGTGTCAACGCGACAGACCATCGCACGAACGGCGATCGTGTTGGCGATCTTCCTCACCAGCGCAATGTGGTTGTATGCGTTCGTCTTTGCTTCTCGAGAAGCCGTGAACAAGATTGGGGACGCCATCTGGCAGGCACGGGCCGAGAGCCTGTGTGCACAGGCGCTATCTGATCGACTCGCGCTTGCCGACTTTCGATTGATCGAAGATGCGGGCCCCGACGCCCTCGCAGAACGAGCCGACATCGTGGACAAGGCCACCGACATCGTGGAGGAAATGGTGCGTGCCATCGCAGCTGAGCCTCCGACCGACGACAAGGGCCTCGCCTTGGTCCCCCAGTGGATTGCCGACTACGAGACGTACGTCCAGGATCGTCGCGACTACGCAGATTTGCTGCGCAGTGGAATCAATGAACCCTTCAGCGAGACGATGATCGACGGACTGCCACTTTCCGAGAAGATCTCGACGTTTGCCGCGGACAACCTTGCACCAAGCTGCAAACCGCCGATCGATCTATCGGTCTGAGCCGGAGAGGAACTGCGAGCTCGGTCGCCACTTTCCGTCAGCGTCTCGGATACGAATGATTCGCGCAGGATTTCCCACAGCGACGCAGTAATCGGGTAGGTCCTTCGTTACGACACTGTGCGCCCCAACGGCGACGTGTCGTCCGATGGTCACTCCGGGAAGAACCACGACCCCGTGACCGAGCCAAGAACCAGCTCCGATTCTCACCGCTCGCTCGGGCTGCGTCTGTTGCGAAATCGGTCGTGTTGGGTCCTCGTAGCCATGGTTCTGATCGGTGATGTAGACGTGGTGTCCGGTCCACACATCGTCTTCGATGACGATCGACAAATGTCCGACGATCCCACTCCCCCTGCCGATGAGGACGCGGTCCCCGATCGACACCACCGGGTCATTGAAGCAGATTTGTCCCGGCATCATGCCCGCCGACAACGCGACATGGGATCCGATCATCGTGTCTGACCCGATGCGGATGTATTTCTCGCCGAAGATGGTCGTCTGGGGGAACAAGATGACGCTGCGCTCCCCGAAGGCACCAAATCGTTTGCCCTTGGGCGTCGAAGCCCCGATCGCGCCGTATGCCTCGAGCCACGACCACACCCGAGGAGCCAAACGCTCCGACAGGCGGTGTGGAAGGAATCTCACGCCAACGAATCTACCGTTAGCCTGATTTCGTGCGTCCGCGAGTCACCGCTCCCGTCGTTCGCTCGCGCAAGGGTGGCACCGTCCCACTGACGATGATCACCGCCTACGACGCGACCTTTGCCCGCATCGTCGACGAGTCCGGAGTCGACATGATCCTCGTTGGTGACTCGGTTGGCTCGGTGGTCCAAGGCGTCGGAACCACGATCCCCGTGACGATCGAAGAGATGGAATACCACGTTCGACTCGTTGCACGCGCGAACCCGAAGGCCCTCATTGTCGGCGACCTTCCCTTTGGTTCGTATCACGTCAATAGCGAGCAAGGTGTTCGCAGTGCGATCCAGCTGATCAAGGCTGGCGCATCGGCGGTCAAGCTCGAAGGTGGCAAGACGATGTACGACACGATCTCTGCAATCTGCCGAGTGGACATTCCTGTGATGGGCCACATCGGTCTCACGCCTCAGAGCTACCACCGCATGGGAGGCCACAAGGTGCAGGGTCGCGACTTCGAGGGCCGCGATCGCATCCTCGAGGACGCCAAGTCCGTTGAAGCAGCAGGTGCCTTTGCGGTCGTCATCGAAGGCGTACCCCGCGACCTCGCCGGTGAAGTCACGAAAACCGTCACCATCCCCACGATTGGAATCGGGGCCGGTCCCGACACCGATGGCCAGGTCCTCGTCCTCCACGACATCCTCGGATTGAGTCCTCATCCGCCGTCATTTGCACGCAGCTATGCGAACGTCGGACAGATCGCGCGCGATGCATGTCAGCAATTCGTCCGCTCGGTGCAGGATCGTTCCTGGCCCGACGACGCGCACTCTTTCGATTGACGATGCTGATCCTGGACTCAATCGAGGCCGCACGGGTCTGGAGGGCGAGCGTCAGACAGGACCATAGAGTCGGACTCGTTCCGACGATGGGTGCACTCCACGCCGGGCATGGACGGTGCATCACATCCTGTTCCGCGACATGCGACGTGACCGTCGTGTCGATCTTCGTGAACCGCTCGCAATTCGGTGACCCGAACGACTTCGACTCCTATCCGCGGACATGGAATGAGGACCTCACGCTCGCCCAACAGGCTGGTGCAGACGTCGTCTTTGCCCCCCGAGAAGCAGAGATGGCCCCGCTCATGGCCGCAAGCCCACGACACGCCGGCCCACTCGCCTCACTCTGGGAGGGACGCCATCGACCTGGCCACTTCGACGCTGTCGTCACTGTCGTGAACCAGCTGTTTTCGGTCGTCAGGCCGAACCGCGCACGTTTCGGTGAAAAGGATCGCCAGCAACTCGCCGTGATCCGCACGTGGTCCACCATCGAATGGCCCTCCATCGTCATCGACGCAGAACCGACCGTCCGCGAAGCAGACGGCCTCGCCATGTCGAGTCGAAACGTGCGACTCACCCGCGCTGCGCGGGTCGAGGCAACGACGCTGCATCGGGCACTCGACGCAATGCAGCAACGATTCGCCCTCGGTGAGCGGTCGACGAGAACGCTCCTCGACGCTGGTAGGTCGACCATTTCACCCGTTTTCGAACTTGACTACCTCGCCGTCGTCGATCCCACGTCTTTCGACGAGGTTGATAGAGCGCAGAGCGGAACAGTCGCGATCGTTGCTGCGACCATCGACGGTGTCAGACTCATCGACAACGTGTCCTTGGTGGAACCTTCGAAGTCAGCGACGTAGATCATCGTCGGTCTGGGTCATGCGAAACCGAAAGGTGCGAATGTCGTCCCCCGACAGAATTCCGCTGCGCGCCAACGTCCGACCGTTCTGCCAGTTTGAGAGACCCAATTCGGGCTTGTCGAGGGCAAATTGCCCATCCACCCACCTCGTGAAACCATCTCCAACGAAAGGCGCGTCCACGAGTTGCCATGCCCGGGCAAGGTCGTCGGGTTCACTGCTCACGATCGACACGATGAAATGGGGCGAATAGGTGTTGCACAGCGTGATCCCCTCATCGAAGGATCGGGTGCGCACGAGGAACAGCTCAGGTGCGTCTTCCCACTCCCACTCAGTTGACAAATCTTCGTGCCTGGCCAAACGGATCTCCATTCCCGTTCCACCTTCGAATTCGCTCATGTCCTGGGCGACGAGGTGCACCACGCACGGAGTCGATCTCGACTCTGCAATTGAGCGGAACACGTCGACGATGACCTGCTTGGCGGCCACCCACGCCGTGTCCGGGACACAGACGACATTCACCGTGTTGCACACCTTGCGGTCAAGCGAGTGAAGCAACGTTGCATTCAGGCGGCGCGGATCGAAATGCTCTCCAAGGAGCATCCACGCCCCTCCCGTGCCGTGAAGGCTCACGGCGATACCGCTGGCTCGCGCCACTGAACCGAGGTCGCGCACTGCCTGGCCGCTCCCCCTCGCAACCGCGAGGGAAACACGTGCATCGTTGAACAGCGCCAACCCCGCGGAACGTTGCGCAGATTCGACGAGGACGACCGCATCCTCAGGCAGGCCATGTTCACGCAGTGCCGGATACAGGCAGGACTCGAGGATCGCCGATGCGGTTCTGAGTGCGTCCGAGCCGATGCGGAACACGCAGGAATTGCCAGACCGCAACACTCCTGCCGCATCCACGCAGACGTTCGGTCTGCCCTCAAACACGAATGCCACGACTCCGAGCGGACTCGCGAGCTTCTCGACCATCCAACCTTCGTGGACGATGGTGTCGACCACGTCCTCCTTGCGCACCGGCGACTGCGCCCACACCAACGCGCTGTCGATCATTCCTTGGCGCATCTTGTCGTCGACAACGAGTCTGCCGACCTGCTTGCCCGCTCGACGTGCGGCATCCACATCGGCATCGTTGGCCTCACGAACCTTCGCAAAAATCGTGTCGTCCGAAAGACGACGAGCAAACGCATGAAAGAACTTGGTGATTGCCTCGTCGGGCGTAGATCCGAGTTCGACGAAGCCATGAACAGCTCGTGTGACTGCATCGCGGGTCAACGACACGACGTCGGGAGCGACAACTTCGACTCGTGTCGGCAGTTGGATGAACAATCCACCGTCCCTGAGTGATGACGCATCGGCCTCGGAGAGCACGTACACCGTGCCGTTGGTGACAATTCGGTCACCCGCCCGATAGTCAGCCGACATATCCGACCTCCTCGAGTGTCACCCTGCGCCGTTGTGCAATTGAGATCTGCGAAGCAACGCCAACGGCGACTGAGCGAAGTCCGTCCTTCAGACTCGCGACCCCTGACGACTCCCCGCGCACGGCCGAGGCGAACGCGAGATGCTCACGGTACGAAGCGCCGTGATGCAAGCCCTCATGTGGGGCGACATGGCGGGCCAGGTGTTTCGTGACACCAGACGGGCCATCGGACCGAAGGCCGAGCGAGCACTCACCAGTGGGAATTCTTGCCTCCGCCTTGGCAACGTCACCGACGACGCTGATCACCTGTTCATCTCGAGAACCTTCGGCGAACATGCTCAACTCCAGCATTCCTCTGCTGCCCCCTTCGAATTCCACGATGACGTACGCATTATCGAGGATGTCGGGGGTCCTCCCGTGGTATTGCTCGTCTTGATGATTGACGGCGTTCGCCGATGAGGCCATGACGGCGACGGGCTCAGCGCCAGTTATCTGGTGCATGACATCAAAGAAGTGGCAACACTTTTCGACGAGGGTTCCACCGGTGAACTCGTTGAATCGATTCCAATCGCCAACCTTCACGAGGAACGGAAATCGATGCTCGACGATGGAAACCATGCGGACCGAACCGACGCCACCCGATCGCACGGTGTCGAGGAGCCACTCCGTGGGGGCCATGAAGCGGTACTCGAGTCCGACGCCCACGCACACATGTGGCAATTTGCGGGCCTGCGAGATGAGCATCACACAGTCGTCGATAGTCGTCGCCAACGGCTTTTCGATCAGGAGGTTGAGCTCACGTTCCATCGCGGTTGTGGCAATGGAAGCATGGGTGAAGTTGGGCGTCGCAACAACCACCACGTTGGGGTTGGTGCGGTCCACGACCGCATCGAAGTCTTCGTCTATGACTACCTCGTCTCCGACGAACGATCGCACCAAGCGACGAGAACCCTCGTCAGTATCGACGACTCCAACGACCCGCGCTCCCGGTACGTGGGCGATGTTCGCGATGTGCTCCCGCCCCATCATCCCGGCTCCAACCACCACGTATCGAAGTGGCGCGACATCGGTCCGTTCGAGCACGAAAGTAGTGTATTGACGTGCCCTCAAGCCCCGTCTATTTCCGACAACTCCTGTCGGGTCGCGACTTCGCACAAAACGACGGTCTCGCGGCGCAGATGGCGAACAACGTCTATCTGATCGGGGACATTGAGACCAAGCAGTGCCTCGTCGTCGACCCTGCTTACGCGACGCAGGAAATCTTGGACCTTGCCGGCGCCGACGGGATGAGCGTGGAGGGTGTCCTTGTGAGCCACTATCACGCAGACCACATAGGTGGCCACATGATGGGCCACACCATCGCAGGAATCGCCGAGCTGTTGAATGATTGCGACGTTCCCGTACACGTCAACGAACACGAGGTTCCATGGATCACCCGTACGACGGGTGTCACTTCCTCCCATCTCGTTGCGCATCGCGGGGGCGACACGATCCAGATCGGTTCGCTCACGATCGATTTCGTGCACACCCCCGGCCACACGCCTGGCAGTCAGTGTTTTCACGTCCATGGTGCCCTGATTTCCGGGGACACACTTTTCCTCGACGGTTGCGGTCGGACGGACTTACCGGGCAGCGACCCGGAGCTCATGTATCACAGCTTGCGCACCATTGCATCGCTACCCGATGACACAGTCATCTTTCCTGGGCACCGATACTCGGAGCATCCATACGGTGACCTGCGAACGATCAAGGCCCACAACCACGTGTTCAGGCCCCAATCGATGGAGCAATGGATGCAGTGGTTCGGAGGAAACTAGATCGCTGACACGAGCGTGCTGAGACCACTGATGCACAGCAGACCGAGCACGGCGAGCCGAAAACGATTTTCGTCGATGTGTCGGCGCACCCAGACGCCAACTGCGCTGCCTCCAAGGAGGCACGGAACGGACGCAGTCGAAAGGACGATCTCGTCCGCCGAGATCTTTCCTTGGATGGCAAAGATCGCCGCTGCATAGACGCCGCTGAACACGAAGACCGTGTTCAGAGTTGCTCGAAACACTTCCGGCGCGACACGCCGGGACTGCAACACAAAAACGAGCGGCGGCCCATTCGTGGACGTGGCAGTGTTCAGCACTCCACTCACGAGACCGAATCCGTAGTCGAACCACGGGCCCTTCTTCGTCCCGTCGAATCCGCGTTGCAGGACGACGACTCCACACAGGATCGAGATACCGAGGACGAGCTTCAACCACCGTTCGTCGACCGTGAAGAGCACGAACGCACCGACGGGACCTCCGAGTACCGTGCAGGCGAGAAAGCGCTTCGTCAGCGTCGGATGAATGAATCGTCTTCCCTGGACCGAGTGCCCGAGGTTGCCCAACGTCCCGACGAGGGTTGCGACAATGACCGCCTGCTCCAGATCGAGACGCAACAGCAGGAAGGGAACCGTCAGCAGCGCGAAGCCGAAACCAGCGCTTGCCTGGACGAGGGATGTCGCCAGGATGACGACACACACCAAGACGACGTCCGCGACTTCCACCTCAGACGATCTTTTCGACGGCCTCAGCAAAAGCCGCGGTGTGCACGTCGACGTCGCCGTCTACGTGACTCGGACACATCAGTGCCATGTTGTGGAACGGCGTCAGCAGTATTCCCCGATTGAGGGCGCTCAGATGGAAGTACTCCTCCAATTCGTGGTCGACCCGCGACGCCGCCTGAGCACCATCAGTCGGTGCATCGCTGAACCAATACTCCGCCCGACAACCGAGCTGCTGGACCGACCACGGCAACGTATGAGCTGCAATGACGTCTTGAACGCCATTCGCCCAACGGGTCGCGAGTGGGATTGTGTGTGCGAAGTGTTCTTCGAGCAGGGACGTCGTCAACGTCGCCTTCATGACGGCCATCGCGAGCGCACTTCCGCTGAGAGTCCCACCGACGCCGCCGACATCGATCGAATCACGGTCGAGCATCCGTTCGAGGCGATCTGCGACTGCGCTCGACATGCCATATGCGGCGACGGGCACCCCACCACCGATCGTCTTGCCGATGACGACGAAATCGGGATCGAGATTCCACAGCGACGTGCAACCTCCTGGCGAGGCGCAGATGGTGTGCGTTTCGTCGATCACAAGGAGCACTCCATATCGCCTCGTCAACTCGCGGACGCCGTGCAAATATCCAGGCTTGGGCAACACGATGCCGATGTTGGTGAGGGCCGGCTCCATTAGTACGCACGCCACGTCGCCCTGACTCAAGGCCTCCTCCATCGCGTCCAAGTCGTTGAACGCAACGGCCCTGGTCGTCACGGAAGGATCTACTTGTGGGCCGATGGCCCCCGGCCGGCTCACGGTCCGGCCAGCGTCGTCCAGCACGACGAGTGTCTCGTCGACCGTTCCGTGATAGCACCAGTCATTGACGACGACTTTCGGACGATTCGTCATGAAGCGTGCAAAACGCAGCACGAACCGGTTCGCGTCGGTCGCGCTCAACGCGAACTGCCACTTCGGCACGCCGAAGCGACGGGAGAGATTCTCGGCAACGACGAGCGCATCGCCGCTCGGCAGCATCGAAGTGAGCCCGATGCGAGACTGGGACACGAGGGCCTCGGTCACGGCGGTGGTCGAGTGCCCGACCATCGAGCCGGTGTCCCCGAGACAGAAATCGACGTACTCGTTCCCGTCAACGTCTCGGAAACGGCCCCCCTTCGCCTCCGAAATGAACAGGGGAAACGAACCGGCCCAGCGCGTCATCCATGGCATCGGGACACCCGAGACGAGATGCTCATGGGCCTTGGTTGCGAGCTCGCGCGAACGTGGGTGCCGCGACTCGAACAAGGCCATCTCCTCGCGCATCGCGTCACCAAGATGTGCTCTCTTCACGTCCCCCAGTCTTGCCGACGACGGCCCGACGAGGTGCTCTCTAGACTGTCTCCGTGCCCATCGCCACCACGACGCCAGACGTGCGTATCTCGATGTCACGTCTCCGCGGTCGAATAGATGCCCTGGCGGCGATCGGGGCGACGCAGGCCGGGGGCTCTTGTCGCCTCGCCCTCACCGATGAAGACCGCCAAGGACGTGACCTCGTCGTCAGTTGGATGTCGGATCTCGGAATGGACGTGACGATCGATGCCATCGGCAACATCGTCGGTGTATGGAACGTTGGCGAGGGTCGCGCAGTGATGACCGGATCGCACATCGACACGGTGCGCACCGGTGGCATCTACGACGGAAACTACGGAGTCCTCGCTGGCCTCGAGGTCGTCGAGGCATGCCAGCAGGCGGGAATCATCCCGAAGCGGCCACTCGCCGTAGCCGTCTTCACCGACGAGGAGGGCGCTCGATTTGCTCCCGACATGCTGGGCTCCCTCGTCTATGTGGGCGGTCTGGGCCTTGAAGAGGCACTCGACATCCGCGCGATCGACGGGGCGCGACTCGGTGACGAACTCTCCAAGATCGGATACGCCGGGATGACGCCCTGCCCAGGAATCGCTCCACACGCCTTCGTCGAGTTGCACATCGAACAGGGTCCCGTGCTGGAGGCTCGCGGCATGAAGCTCGGAGCAGTCACGGGAGTCCAAGGAATCTCATGGCAGGAGGCGACGATCGTTGGACAGTCGAACCATGCCGGGACGACCCCCATGGCGTTGCGTCGGGACCCTGTAGCCGCCGGTGCTGCACTCGCCGGTTTCCTTCGTGATCTCGCCCATCGATACGGCGGCAATCAGGTGTGCACCGTCGGCAAGTTCGACGTCCACCCCAACCTCGTCAACGTCGTTGCCGCTCGAGTGCAGATGACACTCGACGTACGCAACACCGACGAGGATTTGCTCAAGCGAGCGGAAGCGGAGATCTCCGACTACGTACGCGAGATCGAAACGTCGTTCGGCGTAGACATCTCGCTTCGACCTCTGGCTCGATTCGAGCCGGTCGAATTCGATGCCGACGTAATCGAGCTCGTCGAACAGATCTGTCTCGGCGTCACGCCGCTGACGATGCGCATGCCAAGTGGTGCAGGTCACGACGCGCAAATGTTGGCTCGGGTCTGCCCGACTGCGATGATCTTCGTCCCAAGCCACGACGGAATCAGCCACAACCCCGCCGAGCACACAGACGACGCCGATCTTGAAAATGGCGCGAACGTGCTGCTCAGAACGATGCTTGCGCTCGCCGACCATGACTTCGGAGTCCGCTCGTGAGTCGGACGCTACGCATCGCGGCAGCGCAACTCGGCCCGATTCAACGAGCCGACGATCGCGCATCGGTCGTCACACGTTTGATCGCCCTGATGGACGACGCCAAGCGTCACGAGGTGGATCTCGTCGTCTACCCCGAACTCGCCCTCACGACGTTCTTTCCTCGTTGGTTCGTCGACGACATCACGGAAGCCGACCACTGGTACGAACGCGAGATGCCATCACCCGTCGTCGCACCGTTGTTCGATAGAGCACGCTCCTACGGCATTGGTTTTTGTCTCGGATACGCCGAACTGACACCCGAAGGCGAACGTTTCAACACCCAGATCCTCGTCGAGCGCGACGGGTCGATCGTCGGCAAGTACCGCAAGGTGCATATTCCAGGTCACGAGCACCACGAGCCCGACAGACCGTTCCAACACGCCGAACGGTATTACTTCACTCCGAGCACCGAAGGTTTCCCCGTGTGGTCCGCCTTCGGCGGAAGGGTCGGCATGATGATCTGCAACGATCGTCGTTGGCCCGAGTCATATCGCGTGATGGGGCTGCAGGGAGTCGAGATGATCCTCTGCGGATACAACACACCACTGCACTACGTACCGGACCCCACGCAAGATCCCCTGCAGGGATTCCACAACTCTCTCGTCATGCAGTCGGGCGCATATCAAAACGGAACGTTCGTGGTCGGCGTCGCCAAGGGTGGCGTCGAAGAAGGCGTCGACAGCCTCGCGGACAGCATGATCGTTGCGCCATCCGGTGAGATTTTGGCGAAGGCATCGACCTCGGGCGACGAGCTCGTCTGGGCGGACTGCAACCTCGACTGGTGCTACCAGTACAAAGACACCCTCTTTGACTTCAACCGCTACAGGCGTCCAGAGCTCTACGGACGCATCTCGGGCCAACGTGGCGTCGATCCGGCGGACCGAGGACCGTTTAACAAACTGTAAAAGCGTTTTCCTTGCCCTGTAAGGTGAAACCATGTCGTTGGGGGCACACGAGGGGGTCGTCGGCTTTGTCGTGAACGGGACGCCCGTGTCCGTTCGCTCGTCCCATCCCCACCTCCTCGCCGCCTTGCGCGAGGAGCTCGACATCACCTCCCCGAAGGACGGCTGTTCCCCCAGCGGCCAGTGCGGCTGTTGCACGGTGCTCGTGAACGGCAAGGCCGTCGTGAGTTGTCAAACCCCACTCGACAAAGTCGACGGAGGAACCGTCACGACCCTCGAAGGCTTCGAGCCGTCGGTCCGTGAGTCGTTCGCCAACGCGTTCGCCGCATGTGGCGGCCTGCAGTGTGGATTTTGCATACCCGGAATCGTGGTGCGTGCACATGCGCAAATCGAAAAGAAGGGTGCGGATCTGACTCGGGCGGACATGGCCCGCCACCTCGGTGCACACCTGTGTCGATGCACGGGATATTCGAAAATCCTCGACGCGATCGACTGCGTCGCCAAGTCGAGCATTCCCAGCCCGACCCCACTCGGCGGAGTTGGCAGTCGGTCCTCGAAAGTCGAGGCAGCCGCACTCACCCTCGGTGACCGCGGGTACGTGGACGACATTCGGGTTCCGGGGATGCTCCATGGTGCACTCGTCTTCACTTCCCATGCCCGTGCCGACATCGTTTCGATCGACACGTCAAAGGCCCGTCGCGCACCCGGTGTCGTTGCGGTCTACACCGCCGAGGACGTACCGGGCGACCTCATGGTCGGCATCATCTACAAGGACTGGCCAGTCATGATTCCCGTGGGGGGACGCACGTCCTATGCCGGTGACGTCCTCGCCATCGTCGTCGCCGAAACCAAAGATCAAGCACGTTCGGCCGTTGCCGACGTTGACGTCGAGTACGTCGTTCATCCCCCGCTCACCGATCCTGTCGTCGCCTTGCGATCGACAGAAACTGCGGTGTGGAAGACCGAATCCAACGTCTTGAGCACGAGCGCCTACCGCCGTGGCGACGTCGACGATGCCCTCACGAGGTGCGCCCACGTCGTGTCCGAACGGTTCACGACTCAACGGATCGAGCACGCGTTTCTCGAACCCGAGTCGACCCTTGCGGTCTATGACGCCGAGACCGACCACCTCCACGTCTATTCGGGTGGTCAAGGGATCTGGGACGACCGCAACGACATTGCCCGCGTCCTGGGCGTAGCCAACGACAAAGTCACCGTCGAACTGATCACCAACGGTGGCGCCTTCGGCGGCAAGGAGGACATGTCGAACCAGGCTCATGCCTCGCTCGCGGCATGGCTGTTGAAGCGTCCGGTCAAATGCACGCTGTCGCGAGAAGAGAGCTTCCGCATGCATGCCAAGCGCCACCCCATCGCCATGGACTACGTCGCCGGATGCGACGACGAGGGACGACTCGTCGCACTCAAAGTTCGAGCGATTGGCGACAGTGGGGCGTATGCGAGCGTGGGCATGAAGGTTTTGGAGCGCATGGCGGGTCACGCAAGCGGCCCGTATCACGTGCCAAACATCGACGTCGAGGCCATTGCCGTGCGCACGAACAACCCGATCTGCGGAGCGTTCCGAGGATTCGGGGCCAACCAGGCGCAGTTTGCCATGGAGGGCGTGCTTGATCGGCTCGCAGAGAAGTGCGGCATCGACGGCTGGACCATCCGCTCGCGCAATGTGATCAAACCGGGCATGGTCTGGGGGCCGGGCCAGATCATGGACGATGGATGCCTCGGTGCAGAAGCATGCCTCGAGGCCGTGAAGGACTCCTACTACGCGGCAAAGAACGAAGGCAGGGCCGTGGGCGTCGGTCTTGGCCTCAAGAACAGCGGTCTCGGTAACGGATTCAAGGAAATCACGAAAGCTGTCGTGCGACTCCGCTCTGACGGAGTGACCGAAGTTCGACACGGTTGGACGGAGATGGGTCAGGGAATCAACACGATCGCCGCACAGGTCGTGGTGCACGAGCTGGGTGTCGATCCGGATTCGATCGTCGTCATCGTCGACACGACACGCGAACTTGGACTGGGACAAACCACAGGCTCGCGAGGAACCCTGATGGGGGCTGGAGCGGTCAAGGATGCATGCGATACCGCAAAGGCGAACGGCCTGACCAAGGACGTCGACCACGTCGGCGAATATCGCGTCGACTGGACGACCAAGCTCGGCGATCCCGGGGTGGAGCATCCGATCATTCACTCCACCTTCGGCTACGCCGCACAACTCGTCGTCATGGACCCCGAGACCCAGAAGATCGATCGCGTCGTTGCCGCTCATGACGTCGGTAGGGCCATGAATCCGCTGTTGTGCGAAGGCCAAATCGAAGGCAGCGTGCATATGGGTCTGGGTTACGCCTTGACCGAGGACTTTCCGTCCGATCCCGAAACGGGGTTTCCGACCTTTTCCACGCTGCGTCAACTCGGCATCATCAGAGCAAAGGACGTGCCTCCGATCGAGGTACGTCTCATTGAGTCGCCTCAGCCCAACGCGCCCTACGGCATCAAGGGCGTCGGCGAGATCGGACTCGTACCGACTGCAGGGGCAGTCGCCGCTGCGCTTCACGGATGCGATGGTCGATGGCGCAACGCCCTTCCGATGAAGGACCGTGCGAGCGAGGAGGACTGACGTGTCAGACACGACTCCCGGATTCGTTTGTGCGCACCACCACCTCTACTCGACTCTCGCCCGCGGAATGCCCAGTCCCCCGCGCACACCTGCGGACTTCATCGGCGTGCTCGAACAGGTGTGGTGGAGGCTGGATGCCGCCCTCGACGACGAGATGATCTACTGGAGCGCAAAAATGGGAGCGGTCGAGGCACTGATGGCGGGAACGACCTGCATCATCGATCACCACGAGTCACCGAACGCAATCCCAGGGTCCCTCGCCCTCATCACGCAGGCGTGCCACGAAGTGGGAGTTCGGGTGAATGCAAGCTATGGCGTGACCGACAGGTGGAGCGACGAGGGAACGATTCGACAGCGCGTGTCGCCGACTTCGACAATGACACGCGCAGCACGTCTGGGGCTCGAGGAGAACCGTCGACATCTCGCCTCGGGTGGTCGCGGGATGGTCGGTGTGCATGCGGCCTTCACGGCAAGCGACGACACACTTATCGCAGCGGCAGATCTCGCACGTGAATTCGGCGTCGGAGTTCACATTCACGTCGCCGAAGGACCCGACGACGCCGACGCCCATCAGCGTCTTGCACACATCGCGACGGACTCGTGGCTCATCGTGCACGGGGTACACCTGTCGTCACCCCTCAAAGGAACGCTCGTTCACAATCCACGCTCCAACATGAACAACGCCGTCGGCTATGCGCGCCCCATGCGCCTCAAGATGCCCGTTGCGCTCGGGACAGACGGAATCGGTGCCGACATGCCAGAAGAGGCACGCGTGGCCTTCGCCAGATTGAGGGAATCTGACCTGACGGCAGGTGCAGACGTCGTCGGACGCTGGCTCGACACGACCCAGGCCCTCTTCCCCGAGGCGAACCGCGACGTCGTGACGTGGAACTACGACGCCATGGATTCCGTCTGGCACCTCGCCTACACGCCAGGTACACGTCCCCACACGGTCGTCGTTGACGGCAAGACTGTGCTGGCTGATGGACGACCGACGCTCGTCGATCTCGACGAGGTCCGACACCACGCTTCACTGCACGCAACGAGACTCCACGAAAGGTTGGCAGCATGACGCTCCCACGACAGGCACTCAATCCGGCGACGGGTCACGCTCGCATGGCCGTGTATCTGCAGGACGCTCATCCGATACGCGAAGGGATGGAGATCGCCAAGTACGCCGAGGCCAAGGGCTTCGAAGCGGTATGGCAGGCCGAGAGCCGCCTCGTGCGCGAAGCGACCGTCCCGATGGCGGCCTTTGCCTCGGTGACGACCACGCTCAAAGTGGGTTCGGGAGTCGTCGACTGCTGGAGCAGGAATCCGGCTCGACTGGCCGCGACGTTTTCCACGCTCGACGACCTCGCACAAGATCGAGTCATCCTCGGCATCGGAGCGTGGTGGGATCCGCTCGCTCAGAAAGTCGGGATATCGCGAGCCAAGCCCCTTCGCGCAATGAGGGAGATCGTGCTCAACGTACGGGCGCTGTTGAACAACGAAAACGTCACTTTCCACGGCGAATTCGTCAATTTCGACGGCATCGAGCTCGATTACGTCTATCAGGAACGCCGTGCCAAGAACGTTCCGATCTACATCGGAGCGACCGGCATGCAGATGATGGAGTTGACGGGTGAAATCGCGGACGGCGTCGTCCTCAACTACTTGGTGTCACCCGATTACAACACCACCGCGATCGAAGCCCTGCAGAAAGGTGCGGACAAGGCGGGAAGGAAACTCGACGACATCGACCGACCCCAACTCGTCGTCTGCAGCGTGCACGAAGACCGACAGACCGCTCTCGACATGGCGCGTCAGATGGTCACGCAATACCTCGGTCAGCAGCCTCACATCATGAAGGCCTCCGGAGTTCCACAGTCGCTATTGGACAAGGTCGGCGAAGAGCTCACCTGGCCGGCGACCCACGAGCAGGTCGTTGCGGCATCCCGGCACGTACCGGACGAGATCGTCCAGATGTTGACGGCGAGTGGAACCCCGGCGGAGGCACGCAAACAGGTGCGCCATTACATCGACAACGGAGCGACCTGTCCGATCCTGTACCCGCTGGGCGACACCAAGGCGATGATCGATGCATTCGCCGGATGGGATGGGAACGCGTGAGCGTCTCCACTCCCCGTCGTCTCCAGGACGCCCTTGCGTTTAGGCGTGACAACCCGGCCGCGCTGGTAATCACCGGTGGAACCGACCTCATGGTCGAGGTCAACTTCAACAGGCGAAAGCCCCAGGACGTCCTCTCCCTCGCACGGGTAGACGAACTCCGACACATCGACTCATCGTCGCCATCATCCGTACGAATCGGAGCGGCAGTGCCGTGGGCCGAGATGGAGCGAGGTCAGCTCGCTCGGCTCTTACCGGCACTCGCCGAAGCTGCTCGCACCGTCGGTTCTCCACAGATTCGTCAAGCCGGAACGCTGGGTGGCAACCTTGGAACCTGTTCCCCCGCCGGTGACGGCCTTCCCGTGTTGGGCGCCCTCGACGCATCGATCGTCCTCTCCTCGTTTGCCGGTGAGCGCTCCGTCCCGTTCTCGCAGTTCATGATTGGTCCGAAGAAGAACGTCCTACGACCCGATGAACTGATCGTTGCAGTCGACGTTCCTCTCACCTCTGCGTGGCAGGGATATTCGAAGGTCGGCGTGCGCAACGCCATGGTCATCTCGGTGGCATCGGCGTGTGCGTCCCTCTCGCGCGACGGGAAGAGCTTCGCCGTCGCACTTGGGGCGGTCGGGCCGACGATCATTCGGTGCACCGCGACCGAGTCTTGGCTGTCTGGTCTCGGATCAAGTGCCAAGGAATCCCTGTCCGACGCAACTGTTCGCAACGAACTCGGTGAACGGGCCGCCCAAGAGGCCCGACCAATCACCGACCATCGCTCAACTGCCGACTATCGGCGCCATGCCGTCTCGGTCATCGTCCGCAGACTCGCCGAAAGGGCCATCCATGAATGAGCACTACACGCTGCGGGTGAATGGCAGGGCATGTGAGGTGCGCGATTCCTGGGTGGGAGAGTCGCTCCTCTACGTGTTGCGCCAGCGTCTCGGCCTTCCGGGGACCAAGGGGGCATGTGAGCAAGGTGAATGCGGTTCGTGCACGGTACTCGTCGACGGAAATGCGGTGTGTTCGTGCCTCGTCATGGCTGCGACGTGCGTCGACACCGAGATCACGACGGTCGAGGGTCTCGGTAACGGCCAGGCGCTCACGGACGTCCAGCAGGCCTTCGTCGAGGCTGGTGGAGTGCAGTGCGGTTTCTGCACACCGGGTCTCATCGTTGCAGTCCACGACCTGCTCGAAGACAACCCCACGCCGACGTCGTCACAAGTCAAAGAAGCCCTCTCGGGCAACATCTGTCGCTGCACGGGGTACGGCCGCATCTTCGATGCAGTGCAGCTCGTGATCTCTCGACGCACCGGAGCCGCCCGATGACCACCTCGACGACCACACGCACTCGTGACGTCCTTGGGACGAGCGCGCTGCGTCCCGACGGTGTGGCAAAGGTTCAGGGATCGTTCGAATTCTCCTCCGACGCCAACGATGACAACATGGCCTGGGGTGCGACCCTTCGAAGCCCCCACCCCTACGCGCGCATCGTCTCGATTGACGTGTCCGGTGCTTATGCGATCGCCGGTGTGCACGCCGTCATCACCGCCACCGACGTGCCGGGTAAGGCGACGTACGGTCTCATCAGTTCCGATCAGCCTGTCTTTGCTTCGGACTACGTGCGATACATGGGTGAGCCAGTTGCGGCGGTGGCGGCGGACCATCCGGAGACCGCGCGCCGCGCGCTCCAGGCGATCCAGGTGACCTACGAAGTGCTTACACCCCTCACCGATCCGGAAGAGGCGATTGCCGGCACCCGTGCGCCCATCCATCCTCTCGGCAACATCCTGCGCGAGCAGCGAATCGTGCGGGGAGATCAGAACCTCATAGGAGAGGTCGTGGTCGAGGACACGTACGACATCGGAATGCAGGATCAGGCCTTCCTCGGACTCGAAGCGGCTCTCGCTCGTCCACTCGCCACGGGCGGAGTCGAGCTCATCGTTGCCACCCAATGGTTGCACGAGGACCGAAAGCAGATCGCCGACTGCCTCGCACTTGCAGAAGAGGACGTGTTCTTGACCCTCGGCGGCGTGGGTGGAGCGTTTGGCGCACGTGAGGACATCAGCCTCCAGGTGCACTGCTGCCTGCTTGCACTCACCATCGACCGACCGGTCAAGATGCAATACGGACGCGAAGAGTCCTTCTTCGGCCACGTCCATCGACATCCTGCAAGGATTTGGATGCGTCACCACGCCACCCGCGACGGCAAGATCCAGCGCATCGAGGCGCGGATGGTCTTCGACGGCGGCGCGTACACGAGCACGTCGCCAGCCGTGCTCATCAACGGCATCACGCACACCCAAGGCCCATACGCCTGCGACAACGCAACCGTCGAGGGTTTTGCCGTGCGTACGAACAATCCGCCATGTGGTGCAATGCGAGGTTTCGGCGTCGTCCAGGCTTGCTTTGCCCACGAGTCGCAGATGGACAAACTTGCCGAGGCCTGTGGTCTCTCCCCTGTCGAGATCCGATTGCGCAATGCAATGAAGACCGGTGATCCGCTGATCACCGGACAGCCCGTCGAGAGCGTCGCACCGGTCGAGCGCTGCATTCGAGAAACGGCCGCGATCGCCCTACCCGCGCCCCTCGACGGATCGGATCCCTTCAACCTTCCCGGCGGGTCCGGTCTCACGACCCGAGCGTCACACGTCGTTCGCGGAATCGGCTGGGGCGTGTCGATCAAGAACCTGATGTACAGCGAGGGTTTCGACGATTACGCGACGGCTCGCTGCATCTTGCGAGACGGTGTCGCCTATCTCAAGTTCGCAACCTCTGAGGTCGGACAGGGCTTCGTCACCCTGGCCCCACAAATCGCCCGAACCTTGCTCGGCGTCGACGACGTCGTGCTCGAACCGATGGACACCGCCATTGGTTCGGCTGGCTCAACGTCGGCCTCCCGCCAAACGTGGATGAGCGGTGGCGCGGTGGATGGAGCGTGCCGCGTCGTTCGAGAACGCCTCTTCGAACACGTCGGAGCCACCCACGGTGTCGACCCTCTTCGCCTCGCCATCGACGGAACTGACGTCGTCGACCAATTCGGCACGCTTCGCGTACCCGTGGTGGATGCGACCAAAGGTGTCGAGTTCGCCCACACCTACGAGCATCATCATCGAAAGACCGAGGACTTGGACGAAAACGGACAAGGAAATTGCCATGTCGCGTTCGCCTTCGTCGCCCATCGCGCAGTCGTCGATGTGGACGTCGAGCTTGGGCTCGTCAAGGTCGTCCAGATCGCTACAGCTCAGGACGTCGGCCAGGTACTCAACCCGCTCAGCGTCCTCGGACAGATCGAAGGCGGAATCGCACAGGGCTTGGGGCTGGCGATCATGGAAGAAATCGTGGTCGAGAACGGAATCGTGCGGAATCCGTCCTTCACCGACTACCTCCTGCCCACCACCTTGGACGCACCAGACGTCGTTGCGGTGACGATCGAAGAACCCGAGCCACAAGCCCCTCTCGGCGCAAAGGGCGTTGGTGAGCCGCCCTGTATATCCGTCACTCCGGCGATCGTGGCGGCCATTCGGGACGCGACGAAGCGTTCATTGACGCGGGTGCCCGTGAGGCCCTACGACATCTGCATCTGAACGACGAGTGACCTCGTCGGAACGGTGCCTATTGCACCAATTGCATCGGCGACGATCTCCTCTGGAGCTTCGAACGGGAAGTCGGAGAATTCGACATCGACGTCCGATCCTTTGAGCAATCGAACCGTCGACTTCTTTGCGCTCGCGTCGATGAGGGATACGACGACTCCGTCCCTCCCCGCCCTGCCCGTTCGACCCGAACGGTGGATGTAGTCCTTCACATCTTCGGGCAAGTCGTAGTGCACGACGAGCGGCACGTCGTCGATGTGGATGCCGCGCGCCGCGACGTCTGTCGCCACCATCACCGTCGCCTGGCCCTTCTTGAACTGCTGGAGCGCCTTCTCGCGTTGTGCCTGTGACCGGTTTCCATGGATGACGCATGTCGCGACCCCGGCAGCATCGAGGTTCTTTGCGACCCTGTCGGAGCCGTGCTTCGTGCGGCAAAAGACGATCACCTTCTCATAGGAGTTTGCGAGCACCGTGAGTGCCTTCATCCGATCGTTTCGATCGACCACGTGGAACCTGTGCTCGACATCGCCACCGTCGTCGGGAACCTCCACCTCGTGGCGAACCGGGTCGCGCTGGAACTCATTGACCAACGACTTGATGTCGCCATCGAGGGTGGCCGAAAAGAGCAAGGTCTGGCGATCGGCTTTCGCCATTCGCATGATCTTCTTCACCGAAGGCAAAAAGCCCATGTCGGCCATGCGGTCAGCCTCGTCGATCACTGCAAGGTTGACGTCCTCGAGCGACACAGCTCTCCGCTCGATGAGGTCCTCGAGTCGCCCTGGCGTCGCCACGAGCACGGTCGCATTGCGTGCAAGTTTGACCTGGGGTCCGTAGGCCGCGCCGCCGTAGACGGCTGCGACGCGCACGGTGCTCCCTTGAATCAATTTTGCGATTTCACCCGCAACTTGGGACGCCAGCTCTCGGGTCGGCACGAGGACGAGTCCTTGGGGATGCCCGGGACGACATTTGCCGACCGCAGATGCCAACACGATGCCGAATGCAAGAGTCTTTCCGCTTCCAGTCGGCGCCTTGCCGCAGACGTCCTTGCCTGCGAGCGAATCGCGCAGAGTTGCCTCCTGGATGGGAAAGGGCGCCGTGATTCCCCGACTCTCTAGGTTCTTCACGATGTGGGCTGAGACGCCCAGATCTTTCCAACTCGTGGTCATTTCGCTCCGTTCAATCAGGAATACCTGATTGGCGACCGAGGACGCGATTCAGATACGCATTGGAGAACATGCCCGTCGGATCGAGACGATCCCGGAGTTCTACAAACTTGTCAAATTCAGGATAGAGGCCGCGAAGGCTGGATTTGTCCTGAAAATGGATCTTTCCCCAGTGGGGACGACCCCCGTAGTCGACCATGATCTCCTCTACGGCACGAAAATATGGTTCGTAGTCCATTCCCCGATACATGTGAACCGCTACGTATGCGCTGTCTCGTCCGTATGCAGTCGACAGCGGGATGTCGTCGGCCTTCACCGAGCGAACCTCGACGGGAAAGCTCACTCGAAAACCACGATCCTCGACCATCGCCCTGAGACGACCGAGTGCATCCGGGAGCACACCCAGCGGTATCGAATACTCCATCTCGCAGAAGCGTACGAACCGCTTGCTGGCAAAGATCTGGTGACTCGCGTCGATTCGCTCCTGACGTCCCTGCGACGGGAGGGCCGTCGCAAGCTTTGGAATCAACGAGGGAGCGATCTTGCCGACACGACAGACTGCTCCGAACGCGATGTTTTCCATCACGATCTTGTTCCAAAACGTGCCGATGGGCTTGCGGGCAGTATGTGACGCGGTCGTTCGATTGTTCCGCTTGGTGAGCGCCCACTTCGTGTGCGGCACCCAATAGAACTCGAAGTGGTCGTTCTCTCTCGTGTACCGATCGAAATTCGCCTCAACGTCTGCGACCCTTTCCGGCTGCTCGACGGCGTGCAAGGTGAATGCTGGAACGACGCTCAACGTGACGTCCACAATCACGCCGAGTGCACCAAGCGACACCCTGCCCAACTGCCAGATACCAGGGTTCTGATCCTTTGAGCAGGTGAGCACATCGCCATTGGCGGTGACCAGGGTGAATGCCACGACTTGTGTGGCCAGACCACCGAGTTCAATACCCGTCCCATGGGTCGACGTCGAGAGCGCTCCGAGGATCGACTGATAGGTCACGTCGCCGAGGTTCGGCATCGCTAGACCGATCTCCGCAAGTAGCACGTTGAGCTCGGCGATGGTGGTTCCCGCACGCACGGTCACCGTGAGACGCTCCGTATCAACGGCCACGATTCCCCGATGATGGCGAAGCGACACGACCATCTCTTCTGGTCGAGCGATGCCGGTGAAACTGTGTCCCGAGCCGACCACCTTCAGGCGCCGTCCGGACGCCTTCGCCTCACCGACAACCTTGACGACGTCTTCGGTCCTTCCGACCCGTTGTGATGCGACGAGTCCTCGAGCGACTTGGTTGCCTGCCCAGTTCCGCCACGTCGTCATGCCGCAGATGCCTCGCGACCGGAGAGTGCATACACGAGCAACGATCCGGTGAGGAGCGCCCCGAGTACGGCGAGTGAGTTGTATCCGATTCCCTTGCGAATGAAGCCGCTGGAGAAACCTGCGATTCCTCCACAAAGGCTCATCACCAAGTCGGCACTTCCCTGGACGCGAACTCGCGCGTCTGGCGGAATGCTCTCGGACAACAGGCCAGACCCACCAACCAGACCGAAATTCCAGCCGATGCCGAGCAGGAGCAAGCCAGGCCACAAAAGCGTCGGCGAGTCTCCGGCGAGGCTGGAGAAAGCGGAAGCGACGATCAGAACGACCGCGCCAACTTGGATTGTGCGGATGCGACCAAAGGAATCCGAGAAACGACCAATCAGCGGACTGAACGCGTACATGCCAGCGATGTGCAGCGACACGATAAATGCGCTCACGTCCTCGTGACCATGCAACTTGAGGTGCACTGGCGTCATCGTCATCACCGCGACCATCGTCATCTGCGACGCCGCCATCGCGACCAGACCGAGACGGGACTCCCTCGAATGGCGGAGCGGAACAGCAATGTCGGCAATCGACCGACTCGTCGAATCAGCAGCACCGAGTCGACCGGCGACCTCGAGCGGATCGGGACGGAGTCGGATCATCACATTCAAAAACGACGCGCTGAAAAACAGCCCGGAAAACACCCACGGTCCCGTGTAGAGGTTCCAGCCGAAGAGCGACTCACCAAGCGACTCTGCAGGCTTGATCAGGATCGGCCCGAATACCGCTCCGAATGTCGACGCGAACAGCACGCGGCTCATGGCCGAGCCTCGATGTTCCGGTTCAGCGAGGTCCATCGCGGCATAGCGAGACAGCAGATTCGAGGCCTGACCGTTGCCGAACATGAACAAGCCGAACAAAAAGATGGCGATATTTGAGGTTTCGACTCCGACGCCGGCAACAAGACCCCCAACAAGTGCAAGTCCGTATCCGAGTGCCAACCCCTTGCGACGGCCGTTCATGTTCATGAATCGCGCGAGACTCTGGGCCATGAACGCGGTGCCGACGGTGACCGTAGCTGTCGCCATGCCACCAAGAGGCGTTTCTTGTCCGAGAATGTCTTGGATGACGAAGGCTCCGACCGTCACGGCTGCCGAGAGCGCCGCCGAACCGACGATTTGGCCTGCGGTCAAGACGCGCAGGACCTTGCGCTGGATCAACGCCCTTTCCACGGAGTCGATCGTCATGACTCTTGGTGCAACCACAGGGTGTCGGCATCTGAGCGAGGGTTGATTCGCGAAGCACACACGACGATTCGGTCGCCCGCAACGGTCAATCCGCGAGAGCGCGCTTCCTTCAGCGCTTCCGAAATCGCCTTGTCGACGTCTGGCTCCCGATCCTTCACGAGCGGAACGACTCCCTTGACAAGCCTCATCTGACGAGCGACCTGCGACGATGGGGTGATCGAAATGATGGGGCAACTGGGACGACACGACGACAGCAAACGTGCCGAATAACCGGTGTACGTGAGCGACACGATCCATTCAGCCCCAATCCGCTTCGCGAGTGCGGCCGCCGCGGCTGTCACCGCCGCTTCTTGGGGATGGGCGTCTGCAAACAGATTCGGCATCGACACATGACTCTCGGCCTCCTCGACAATCCGTGCCATCGCCTCGACGGCTCCGATGGGATCGTGGCCGATTGCCGTCTCCCCCGACAGCATCACCGCGTCGAACCCGTCGAGGACTGCGGTCGACACGTCCGCGACCTCGGCCCTCGTCGGTCTGGTCTTCGTCGTCATGGATTCAAGCATCTCCGTGGCACAGACGCTGACCTTGCCCGCGACTATCGACGAGCGAGCAATCGTGTGCTGGGCCGCCGGCACAGCGACGTATGACATCTCGACCCCCAAGTCCCCTCGCGCAGCCATTACGCCGTCTGCCGCGGACAGGATTTCTTCCAATCTCGACAAGGCCTGTGGTCGTTCGATCTTGGCGATGATCATCGGGTCCTCGCCAAGGATCGATCTCGCCACGTCGACGTCTCGGGCAGTCTGCACGAACGACAGAGCGACAATATCGACGCCCAGTTCCCTCGCAAGAGTCATGTCGGCGCGGTCCTTGGCCGAAAACAGCTCACCACCGATTTGTGTGTCAGGAAGATTGACGCCCTTGTTTGACGTCAGTGTTCCGCCGCGAACGACGCGTACGACGACCCCGAGGTCGCTCACCGACTCGATGACGGCTTCGATCCTGCCATCATCGAGTAGGAGTCGATGACGAGGGGCGAGGTCACGCAGGCCACCACTCCCATGGAGGGTCTCCAGGCCGAGTTGATCAAATGAAAAGGCCGCCGTCGCGGCGGTAGAGAGCACCATCTCCTGCCCCGCAAAACGCATCTTGGGACCCTGGACGTCGACGAGGATGCCGGCATCGTGGACCACCCGACGGATCCGCTCGATCTCTTCTTTCAGTCCCTCAGTCGACAGATGTGAGCAATTCAAGCGAAAGACGTCTGCACCGGCTGCGTGCAATGCCGAGACGGTGTCGTCCGCCCTCGTCGATGGACCCAAGGTGGCGATGATCTTGGTCTTGCGCACGTTCAAGTATCGCAGTTTCTCTGGTGTCGAAGGGGGGACTTGAACCCCCACGCCCTTTCGAGCGCCAGCCCCTCAAGCTGGTGCGTCTGCCAATTTCGCCACTTCGACGTGGACTGTCATTCTACTTGCTGTTCAGGCGAGCAACATCCCGAGCGCAACCACCGTGAACATCCAGACGAGTGCGATGACCGTGGTGATCCGATTCAAGTTGCGCTCTGCGGCCGCAGAACCGAGCGCTGCCGATCCACCTCCGCCGAACATGTCGCTCAGACCGCCTCCTCGACCACTGTGAAGGAGCACTCCCACGACCAGCCCAACGAGGGACACGACGTTGACGACAAGCGTGACGGCAGTGATGAACGAACGCATGGCGATCAGGATATCTGGGTCACTCTGGGAAATGGCATGCAACGCTTTGGCCATCCCCGTGCGGAGTCAACACTGGGGTCTCCTCGGCGCACTTGTCGGTGGCCTTCCAACAACGAGTACGGAAGCGACACCCACTCGGCGGATTCACCGGCGACGGCACGTCGCCTTCCAGCATGATCCGCTTGCGACTTCGCTCGACGGTTGGATTCGGCAATGGAACCGCCGACAGCAAGGCCTTGGTGTACGGATGCTTCGGGTTGGAATAGATCTGTTCCTTCTTGCCGATCTCGACGATCTTTCCGAGATACATCACGGCCACCGAATGGGCGATGTGCCGCACGACCGACAAGTCGTGGGCAATGAAGATGTACGACATCCCCAGTCGCTCCTGGAGATCAGCAAAGAGGTTCACGACGCCAGCCTGGATGCTCACGTCCAATGCCGACACCGGCTCGTCCAGCACGATCAAGTCGGGATCGAGTGCAAGGGCGCGGGCGATACCGATGCGCTGACGCTGTCCGCCCGAGAACTCGTGTGGAAATCGCTTCGCATGGTCGGGAGCCAGTCCCACCAAGTTCAACATCTCCTCGACGCGCGCATCGTGGTCTCCGGGGATTTCTTGCACCACGAGCGGCTCAGCGATCGATGCACCGACGGTCATCTTCGGATCGAGAGACGCGTATGGATCTTGAAAGACGATCTGCAAACGGCGTCGCAGGACCCTCATCTCTTCGAACGACAAGGTCGTGATGTCCTGCCCGTCGAAGACGATCGAGCCAGACGTCGGCTCCAGAAGTCCCATCACGCACCGACCGACCGTCGTCTTTCCCGATCCGGACTCACCCACGATGCCGAGCGTCTCGCCCTTTGCCACGGTCAAGGACACGTCGGTGACGGCCTGCACGACCCTCTTCGTGCGACGAATGCCCGAATTCGAACGCAACTCGAAGTTCTTGACCAGGTTCTCGACTCGCAGGAGATCAGCCACGAGTGCCTCCCTTGCCCACCCCGACCGCAACGTCATCGGCGCGGATGCACGACGTCCAGGACGAGCCATGGGCCACCATTTCCGGCAGTGTCCCTTCACACTCAGGTCGAACGTGTGCACAGCGAGGAGCAAAGCCACATCCCGGAGGAGGAGCAAGCATGTTCGGTGGAAAACCGGTGATCGGGGTCAAACGCTTCTGCCCCTCGTGCGGAAGCGATGCGAGAAGGCCTTGGGTGTACGGATGGGTCGGATGTGCAAAGAGTTCGTCGACCGTCGCACGCTCGACGTTGCGGCCCGCGTACAACACGTTGACTCGGTGTGCAACACGCGCGATGACGCCCAGGTCGTGCGTGATGAGCACGACGGCGGTTCCGAATCGCTCCTGGATTCGCTGGATGACCTCGAGAATCTGAGCCTGCACGGTCACGTCGAGAGCGGTAGTCGGTTCGTCAGCGATGAGGACCTTTGGATCGTTGGCAATCGCCATGGCGATGACGACGCGCTGGCGCATTCCGCCCGAGAACTCGTGCGGATACTGGTGGGCGCGATCCTCCGGCTGGGGAATGCCCACGATGTCCAGTAGCTCCACTGCCCTCTTCCATGCCTCCGTGTCGGTCGCGGTCGAGTGCGCTTGGATCATCTCCACGATCTGGTCACCGACTCGGTGAACAGGGTTCAACGCGGAGAGCGGATCCTGGAAGATCATCGCGAGCGACTTGCCTCGCACGCTGCGAATCACCTTCTGTGAGGCTCCGATCAATTCCTGACCGTCGACGGTGACGGAACCAGTGATCCTCGCCTTGTGAGGAAGGAGACCCATCGCTGCAAGGAACGTGACCGACTTGCCCGACCCCGATTCTCCGACGACGCCCATCAACTCGCCAGCCTCGACGTCCAAACTGACACCGCGGACCGCACGCAGGTCGCCAAGCGGCGTCGGGAAAGTCACGTTCAGATCGCGAATGGAGAGAACCGACATCATTCGCCCCTATCCAAACGCGGGTCGGTCGCGTCACGAAGTGCGTCTCCGATGAAATTGATGCACAGGGCGATGACGACGAGTGCCGTGCACGGAAAGACCGCAATCCACCAGTAACCGGTCTGGACGGCTCCCTTTGCCGCACCAACCAAAACTCCGAGCGAGGTCGATCCGTCACCTGCCTGCGGACCATACCCGAAGAACGCCAGCGTCGACTCTGCGATGATCGAGCCGACGACGGAGAAGGTCAAGGCCACCATGATCGGACCCACCGAGTTGGGGAGCAGATGTCGCATGATGATGTATCGACGGGAAGCTCCAACGGCACGAGCCGCTTCGATGAATTCACGCTCCTTGAGCGCGAGGACCTGCCCGCGTACGACGCGCGCCACACCCATCCATCCGAACAGTGCGAGCAAGAACACGATGAACCGGATTGAGCTCTTGTCCCCGATTATCGCGGTCAGCCATGACACCGCACCGATCGTGTTGCGCACGACCAGGAGCGCCACGAGGAACGGGAACGCGAGGAACAGGTCGGTCACGCGCATCACGATGTCGTCGAACCGGCCTCCACGGAATCCAGCTACCGCACCGATGACGCAGCCGAGAGCAACGGAAATGATGGCACTAAAGAAACCGATGACCAGCGATACGCGGATTCCGTAGATCAGTCGGCTGTACAGGTCACGTCCGATGTCGTCTGTTCCGAGCCAGGCGATCGACTGGGGTGGCAGGAATGTGTTCGGCGGCTTGCGAACGGATTGGTTCACGCCATAGCGGGCCGTGAGGGGCGACAACACGACGAAGAGCACGAGGATGGCGATGATGATCGTGCACACCACGGCAGCCTTGTGTGACACGAAGCGCTGGAACGCCATCCTGCGCGGCGAAATACTCTGCGGCTCAGTCAAGGCGGATCCTCGGATCGAGATAGGCATACGAGACGTCAGCCAAGAGGTTGAAGACGAGCACCGACGCCACGACCAGCACCATCCATGGCATCAAGAGCGGGAAGTCGCCCTGGTCGAAGGCCCTCAGGAAGTACCTGCCCATGCCCGGGTAGTCGAAGATGTTCTCCGTGATGATGAGGCCACCGATGATCGACCCGACGTCGATTGCGGCGATGGTCACGACCGGGATGAGCGCGTTGCGCACACCGTGGCGGAACAGGACCCTGCGCTCACTGATCCCCTTAGAGCGGGCGGTTCGCATGTAGTCGCTGTTCAGGACGTCGAGGAGCGATGAGCGCATGTAGCGGCTATAGGTCGCGATCACTTGAATTGCCACGACGATCGTCGGCAACGCCATGTGCTTGAGCATGAGCAACGGGTCGAAGCCCGTGTGACCGGGCGGATAAACGCCGGACGTTGGAAACAGACTGGATCCGAACCAACGGGTCCAATACACGGCGAACAGCAGCTGCAACAGGATCGCAGAGATGTACGGCGGCACGGAGATTCCGACGAAGGCCGCGGTGTTCACCGTGACGTCGCGCTTGCCACCAGGCTTGAGAGCCGCGAAGATCCCGACGAAGAGGCCGATGCTGATGCCCACGAGGCTGGCGAGCGTCCCCAGACGAATCGTGTTGGCCATTGCGTCTTTCAGCGCAGGGAACACCTCCCTGCTGCCCTTGATCGATCGCGGCCAGTTGAACGTGACGAAGTTCTTGAGCCAATTGAGATAACCGAGTACGTAATTGTCGGACAAGCCGTTCAGCTCCTTGTACTGCTGGAGCTTGGCTCGGGTCGCGCGGGGATTGATGCGCTTGTAACTTTCGAGAGGATCGGTGCCCAGACGGAGGGCCATGTAGACGAGGAAGGTCACGAGGAGCAGCGTGGGGATCGCCCACACCAATCGCCGCGCTACGAAGCGCAACATCCGTCTCCCCCGATCACGAGAACTCCCCCAACTCTTCTATTGTTCCGCGCCTACAAGACGCAAACACTTGCCATTTGCGCAGACGGTGCGCGAGCGATGTCTTGCGACACCACCCGCGCACCGTACGTGCGTACTACTGAATTACCCAGCGTGGGTCTAGAGCACCTCGACCGTTGCTTCGCCGGCCAACAAGTTGGTCACGACGTAGCGTCCGTCATTGGTGGTCGCATACGCGCCCGGCATGAGCGGGAATGCGGTCGTCCACACCATCCACGAGGAGTTTGCACACTCGGTGATGGGGTTCAGACACTCTGGCCACTGCTCAGCACCGATGACAACCTTGCCGTCACCATCAACGTCAGTCCACTGGTGGAAGTTGATGAACGCGGTGTAGTTGTTCAGCTCGGCATCGAGCGGACCGCCGACCTTGTCCGTGCGCCAGAAGCCCGACTTCGGGAACTGGAACAACGGCAGGAGGACGTGATCCTGGGCCATCAGCTGGAGGACCTGCTTGATGTTCGCTGCGCGAACGGCCGGATCGACCTCGACATCAGAGGCGTGGAGCAAGTCCGAAGCTTCGGGATTGCACCAACCCTGGGTGTTCTGGCCGACGTTGCCGTTGGCCTCGGTCGGGATCAGGTCACAGGCGAACGACGAGGTCAGGTACGCAGGATCCGGCGGTGCGGTCGAGATGTACATGGCCATGTCGTAGTCGAGGGCTGGGAGCCGCTGCTGGAAGTAGCAAGCCGCGTCACAGTTGTCTGCGACCACGTTGAATCCGGCTGCCTGCAGCAACGGAATCAAGAATGCCTGCGTGTTCTCGCGACGGGTGTTGCCCGTGTTGATGATCCAACGGATCTTCGGTGCTTCAGCACCATCCTTGGCCCAGAAGCCTTCGGCGTTCTTCTCCCAACCTGCGTCCTCGAGGAGCTTGGCGGCACCTTCTGGGTCGTAGGAATTGGCGAACTCGTCACCGTTGCAGTACTCGCCCGGCACGATCGGACCACACTGCAGGAGCGTTGCGCTCGCTGCGATGGGGATGTAGATCTGCTGGAAGACCGCATCACGGTCGATCGACTTGGAGAATGCCTCGCGGAAGGTGTCGTCAGCGAACGGACCGCACTTCTGGTTGAAGTAGAAGGCCTCGTAGTCGCCACCGAACTGAACCGAAGAGGAAATGTTGTCCTGGGCTACTGCTTCTTCGATGCCGCCGTAGTACTGCGGGTAGATGAAGTCGACTTCGCCAGCCTTGATCGATGCGATCTCGGTGTCGCTGTCTGCCTTTGGCACCATGACAACCTTCTCAGCCACAGCCTTGTCGTCACCCCAGTAGTTCTCGTTCGGGACGAACACTGACTGCTCTGGGCTCCACGACTGGAGCTTCATCGCGCGACCCGAGAACGGAATCATGTCGGCGAAGTCGCCGGAGACGTCTGCGGTGTTCTCCACTGCAGCAGCCTTCAACAACGAACCGAACAGACCCTTCCACGGTGCGTACACAGACTTGAACGTGACGACGACCTGCTTGTCGCTCGTTCCAGCCTCGATGCTCGTGATCTGGTCGTAGCCGCTGGTCGAGATCGAACCTGGTGTGTTCAAGCTCGCATCCCACGTGGCCTTGAAGTCGGCAACGGTGATCGGCGAACCATCGTCCCACACCGCAGCTTCTGCGATGTCGTACGTCACCTTCATGCCATTGCTGGTTGATTCTGGCTTGGCGTAGTCATAGGAGCGAGTCGCACAAGCATCGAGGCTCGTGTAGTCGCCGCCATCACTGGCGCCTTCGCCCTCGTCGTCACCGCCACCGCAGGCCGCCACAACCAGTGACAACGCCGCGAAGCCAGCAACAACTCGAGCGAGTTTGTTGGTTTTCTTCACTCTCGACCTCCCCGTCGAATAGGTGGGGGCGAACCCCCAAAAGTGTGTGGACATCGGGTCCACACGTGTGACCAAAGGCTACCAGTCCCCCGTCACACGCTCGCGTGGAGTCTTAGCGCTAAATCAGTGCGTTCGGTACTGGACGATCCGTGCGAACTCGGCTGGTTCGAGACTCGCGCCGCCCACCAATGCCCCGTCGATGTCGGGTTGGGCCATGATCTCTGCGATGTTCGAGGCCTTGACGCTCCCGCCATATTGCAATCGCACGGCCTGTGCGGCCTTGACACCGACGAGTGAAGAAACTTCCGCACGAATCGCCCCGATCACCGCCTGTGCGTCACCCGACGAGGCGGTCATGCCGGTACCGATCGCCCAGATCGGCTCGTAGGCGATCACCATCGACGCGACGGCATCAGCCGTCCTACCGTTCAGCGCGGCACGCAACTGACCGAGCACCTTGTCGGCGGTTCGACCCGACTGGCGCTCCTCGAGGGTCTCTCCCACGCACAGAATTGGGGTCATCTTGTGCTTCAGGATCGAGGTGATCTTTTGTGCCACTTGCTCGTCGGTCTCACCGAACAACTCGCGTCGCTCGCTGTGGCCAACGATGACGTAGCGCACTGCGAGCTTCGAGAGGAACACTGGACTGACCTCCCCCGTGAAAGCACCCTTGTCCTCCCAGTGACAATGCTGCGCGCCAAGTTCGATCTTCATCTCGTCGGCATCGAGGATCGTTTGGATGCTACGGATGTCGGTGAATGGCGGATGGATCGTCACGTCGACGGCGGCGTAGTCATCCTTCGTCAACAGGTAAGCAAGCTTCTGCACGGTCTGGATTGCCTCGAAGTGGTTGAGGTTCATCTTCCAGTTGCCGCTGATGATCGGCCTACGCAGTTGGTCAGACACGTGGTGCCCCTCTCAGTGCAGCGAGACCCGGCAAGTCGCCGAGCTCCAGATATTCGAGTGACGCCCCGCCGCCAGTCGAGACGTGATCGACGTCGTCCTCGCGACCGAACTGGGCGAGCGCAGCGGCACTGTCACCGCCACCAACCACGGTGTACGCCTTGGTGTCCGCGACAGCGTCCGCGACGGTGCGGGTGCCGTGGACGAATCGTGGATCCTCGAACATGCCCATCGGACCGTTCCAGAACACGCTTCGTGCATCCATGATCAAGTCCGTGAACGCCGCGGCCGTACCCGGACCGATGTCGAGTCCCTTCGCGCCGTCGGGAAGGCGCACCCCGAAGGTCGCAACCGTTCCGTCGGCGCCCAGCCCGACGAGGTCTTCGGGCAAATGAATCGGCACAGGCCCGGCGAGAAGCTTCTTGCAGTTGTCGATTTGATCTCTCTCACACAGAGAGTCCCCGACCGGGTAGCCCTGTGCGGCGAGGAAAGTGAAACACATGCCGCCGCCGATGAGGAACGCGTCCACGCGCGTCGACAATGCTTCGATCACCCCGAGCTTGTCGCTCACCTTGGACCCACCGAGCACCGCAAGGAACGGGCGCTTCGGGTTGTCGCGCAGCGCACCGAGGACTTCCACTTCCTTGTGTAGCAATCGTCCCGCAGCCGACGGCAACCTGCTCGGCGGTCCGACGATCGATGCGTGCGCGCGATGTGCGGCCCCGAATGCGTCGTTGACGTACAGGTCGATTCCCTGTATCAACTGATCGACGAACGCCGGATCGTTGCCCTCCTCGCCGGGGTGAAAACGGAGGTTCTCGAGCAGCTCGACTCCCGGCGCGAGCTCCGCCAAGATCCTGCGCACCGGTGCCATTGAGTACTTCGGGTTCGCCTGGCCCTTCGGCCGACCAAGGTGGCTCGCGCACACCACCTGGGCTCCACGAGACGTCAGATACTCGATCGTGGGCAGTGCCGCCCTGATGCGAAAATCGTCGGTGACGACCCGAGCGTCATCCGGACCCGACATCGGGACGTTGAAGTCGGTGCGCACGAGGACACGGCGTCCAGCAACCTCTCCGAGGTCTTCGAGCGAGGGAACCGACGCCACGTGTTCAGCGAGTCGCGCGACCGATGAGCGTGGCCAGGTCGACCAAGCGGTTCGAGTAGCCCCACTCGTTGTCGTACCAGCCGAGCACCTTGACCAGGCTTCCCATGCTCATCGTCAACTCGCTGTCAAAGACGCAACTGTGGGGATTCGTGACGATGTCGCTGGAGACGATCGGCGCGTCGGTGTATTCGAGAATCCCCTTCAACTTCCCGCCGGCGGCGGACTTGAACGCCGCGTTGATCTCGTCCTTGGTTGCAGGCTTCTTGAGCGTGGCGACGAAGTCCGTGATCGAACCCGTCGGCACCGGCACACGCAGCGACGTTCCGTCGAGCCGACCTTTCATCGCCTCCAAGACGAGGCTCGTCGCTCGTGCTGCGCCCGTGCCGGTCGGCGTGATGTTGATCGCCGCACCTCGAGCGCGACGCAGGTCGCTGTGCGGACCGTCCACCAACTGTTGGTCTCCCGTGTAGGCGTGCACGGTCGTCATCAAACCCTGGTCTATGCCAAACGCGTCGTCGAGGACCTTGACCATCGGCACGAAGCAATTCGTCGTGCAACTCGCATTCGACACGACCTTGTGGACCTTTGGATCGAAGGATTCGTGATTCACTCCGTAGACGAACGTGGCGTCCGCTCCGTTCGACGGTGCCGACACGATCACATGTGGCGCCCCGGCCTCGAGGTGGGCGGCGGCCTTGTCTCGGTCGGTGAAGAAACCGGTCGACTCGATGACAAGGTCGACTCCGAGGCTCGACCACGGCAGCTCCTTCGGATCACGCTTTTGCAGAACCGTGATCGTCTTGCCGTCGATGGAGATGCCGTCGTCGGTGGCCGCGATCGTGTTCGGAAGGATCCCGAGAACAGAGTCGTACTTCAACAGGTGTGCCATCGTCTTCAAGGACCCCAGGTCGTTGACCGCCACGATCTCGATGGGTGCCCCCGAGGCCTGGACGGCGCGGAAGAAGTTGCGTCCGATGCGTCCGAAGCCGTTGATGCCGACGCGAATGGGTGTGTTGCTCATGGCGCCCAACGCTAGTCGGCGGACAGAAAGGGTCGAAAAACTACGAGCGGTGGACGTCGCGATGGGTGACGCGGGGCCGGTAGCCGCTGTTGGTCAACCAACGGGACAATTCTTCGGCGACTGCGACCGAGCGGTGACGGCCTCCCGTGCACCCGACGGCGACCGTCAAGTAACTCTTGCCTTCCTCACGAAACGCGGGAAGGAGCATCTCCAGCATCGATTCGACCTGAGTGACGAATGACGCAGCCAACTGCGAGTCGAGCACGTAGGAACGGACCTCCTCGTCGAGTCCGGTCTTTTGTCGCAACTCGTCGATCCAGTGAGGATTGGGCAGGAAGCGAACGTCGAACACGAAGTCGACGTCGAGCGGGATGCCGTGCTTGTACCCGAAGGACATCACCGACAACTGCAGCACCTCGCGTCCCTCGGAGTCCCAGAACAACTCGACGATCTGGTTCTTCAGCTGGTGCACGGTGAGCGACGTGGTGTCGATGACGAGGTCTGCCGCGGCCTTCACGGGCTCCAGCAGGTGACGTTCCCGTTCGATCGATCGCTCCACGTTCTCCCCGTCGAGCGCCATCGGATGGCGACGCTTGGACGCCCCGTAGCGACGGATTAGCTCTGGGGTCGCGGCGTCCATGTACAAGATGCGGACACGGTTGCCGGCAATGCGCAATCGCTCGACACTTCCGATCGCATCGTTCTGGTGCGATGCGACGCCGACGACGAGGGCGAGCCGATTCTGTGGCGCGCTGGCGGT
The DNA here is from genome assembly GCA_964433615.1 of uncultured Acidimicrobium sp. Taxonomy (GTDB): domain Bacteria; phylum Actinomycetota; class Acidimicrobiia; order Acidimicrobiales; family Ilumatobacteraceae; genus UBA3006. Next base: position 38,780 of record CAYSRZ010000001.1, read on the forward strand.
CTCGGACAATTCCACCACCTTGTCGATGAGCGACACCGGCAGGTTGTCGACGACGAACCAACCGAGGTCCTCGAGGTCGTCGGCGGCCTGCGAGCGACCCGCGCCCGAGAGGCCCGCGATCACGAGGATGTCGGCCATGACCCAGACGCTAGCGATGCAGCGCGTCGTAGACGCGTTGGCCCACTTCATCGGGCAACCAGCTGACCGCCTGGAGATCCTCCAACGTGGCCTTCTTCACCGCCGCGAGGGAACCGAAGTGTGCGAGGAGTTTTTCGCGACGGGCGGGCCCGAGTCCTGCGATCCCCTCGAGACCCGACGCCACCATGCGTTTGCCGCGCAACTTGCGGTGGTAGGAGTTGGCGAAGCGGTGTGCTTCGTCGCGGATCCGCTGGAGCATGAAGAGTGCCTCACTGCCTCGTTCGATCGCCACGGCATCCTCCCGACCGGGCACGAAGACTTCTTCCAGACGCTTCGCAAGCGCGGCGACGGGGATCACGTCTTGTAGTCCGAGTTCGTGGACGACGTCGACGGCCACCGCCAACTGGCCCTTGCCCCCGTCCACCACGATCAACTGTGGCGGATACGAAAAACGTCGTGGCTTGTCCGACTCTTCTTGCGGTCGGTCACGTTCGGCCAAGTAGGCGGACAATCGTCTGTGCAGGACCTCGCGCATCGCCGCATAGTCGTCGTTGCCGATCCCGGATTTGATCCGAAAGTGGCGGTATTCGCGAGGCGACGGCATGCCGTCCTCCAGCACCACCATCGACCCCACGTAGTCGGTCCCCTGGAGGTGTGCCATGTCGTAGCACTCGATGCGCAGCGGTGCCTCGGGAAGCTCGAGCAGGCTCTGCAGCTCCTGGAGCGCCTTGCTTCGACTGTTGTAGTCACGCGATCGCTTCATCCGATGGCGCTTCAGCTCGTCGACCGCATTACCGACCACGAGTTCCATGAACTCGCGCTTGTCGCCCCTCTTGACCGGGCGCACCTCGACGTTGGTTCCCCGGCTTGATCGCAACCATTCCTCGAGCACTGCGAGGTCTTGGACGTCACATGAGGTGACGATGAGCGGTGGGATGCCAAGGGCGGGAGGTTCGGCGTAGGTGTTCTCGATGATGCGATGCATCATCGACTCTCCTGACAACTCCTCCACCTTGTCCACGATGTACCCATTCCGACCGACGACCCTGCCGCGGCGCACGTAGAAGTGCTGGACGGAGGCCTCAAGATCGTCCTCGGCGAGACCGATGGCGTCGAACGATTCGGTCGAGTCGCCCACCATCTGCTGGCGCTCGAGGACCCGCTGGATCGCACCCAGTCGGTCCCTCACTCGGGCCGCCTTTTCGTAGTCGAGCGACTCGGATGCTCGTCTCATCTCTTCGCTCAACTCTCCGACGACCTCGTCACTGCCGCCGTCGAGGAATCGCAGGAGTCCTTCCACCTGTCGGTCGTAGTCGACCCTGTTCACCGCATTGACGCAAGGACCTGAACACTTCTCGATGTGAAAGAGCAGACACGGCCGACCGAGACGCTGATGTTGGACGTACTTCGTGTCGGAACACGTCCGAACGGGGAACGTGCGAACGAGTTCGTCGAGGGTGTCTCGAATCGCCCATGCATGGGCGAACGGACCGTAGTACTTGGTCCCCTGACGCTTGCGCCCCCTCATCACCGTCGCCCTCGGCCACTCGTCTCCGACCGTGACGGCGAGGAACGGATAGCTCTTGTCGTCGCGCAAGCGGACGTTGAAGCGCGGGCGATGCTCCTTGATCAAGTTGTACTCGAGCATCAATGCTTCGAGCTCGTTGCGCACCTCGATCCACTCGACCGAGGATGCCGCCGCAACCATTGCGGCCGTCCGCGGATGCTGAGTGGTCGGATCGACGAAATACGACGAGACCCGTGAGCGCAGGTTCTTGGCCTTGCCGACGTAGATCACTCTGCCGTGTGAGTCCTTGAACTGATACGAGCCCGGCCCGTCGGGTATCGCGTGTGGTGCCCGATCCATCACTTCGAGAGCAACGGCTTGAGGAATCGTCCGGTGTAGCTTGCCTTCACCTTTGCCACGTCCTCGGGCGTTCCCTCGGCGACGACCTGTCCGCCGCCGTCGCCACCCTCCGGGCCGAGGTCGATGATCCAATCCGCGGTCTTGATCACGTCCAAGTTGTGCTCGATGACGAGGACCGTGTTGCCTTGGTCGACGAGTCGCGAGAGCACGACGAGGAGTCGTCGCACGTCCTCGAAGTGCAGTCCCGTCGTCGGCTCGTCCAGGAGATAGATGGTGTGACCGGTTCCTCGTTTGGCGAGCTCCGAGGCGAGTTTCACGCGCTGTGCCTCTCCGCCCGAGAGGGTTGGAGCACTCTGGCCGAGTCGTACGTAGCCGAGGCCGACGTCGACCAGCGTCTGCATGTGCCGCGCTATGCGTGGCTGGTTGGCGAAGAACCCGACCGCCTCTTCGATCGGCATGTTCAACACGTCAGAGATGTTCTTGCCCTTGAACGTCACGTCGAGCGTGTCGCGGTTGTAACGAGCACCCTTGCACACCTCACACGGCACGTACACGTCGGGAAGGAAGTGCATCTCGATCTTGATCGTGCCGTCGCCGGAACAGGCCTCGCATCGGCCACCCGGGACGTTGAAACTGAAACGACCAGGCTGATAGCCGCGCACCTTGGCCTCGGGGGTGTTGGAGAACAGCTTGCGAATGTCGTCGAACACCCCCGTGTACGTCGCCGGATTCGAACGCGGTGTGCGACCGATCGGCGACTGGTCCATGTCGATGACCTTGTCCAACTTGCCGACGCCGTCGACGGCCGTGTGGCGTCCGGGCGCGTCCTTGGACTTGTAGATCTTCTGCATCAGCGACGGAAGCAAGATGTCGCGAATCAGCGTGCTCTTTCCACTCCCCGACACTCCGGTGACGGCGACGAAACACCCGAGTGGAACCTTGACCGTGAGGTTCTTCAGATTGTGTTCGCGCGCTCCACGAATCGTCAACCAATCCGAACCGGTGGTCCGTCGCGAGGCGGGAACAGAGATGGACTTCTTGCGCGCGAGATACTGGCCGGTCATCGACGTCGCCACCTTGAGCACGCCGTCGACCGGACCGGAATACACGATCTCGCCCCCGTGTTCACCGGCTCCGGGGCCGATGTCGACGAGCCAGTCGCTCGCACGAATCGTGTCCTCGTCGTGCTCGACGACCAAGACCGTGTTGCCGAGGTCGCGGAGCCGCACGAGAGTCTCGATCAGTCGGTGGTTGTCGCGTTGGTGCAGACCGATCGACGGCTCGTCGAGCACGTACAGCGTTCCGACGAGACCCGACCCGATCTGACTCGCCAGCCGAATGCGCTGGGCCTCGCCCCCGGCGAGCGTCGCTGCCGCACGAGACAGCGTGAGGTATTCGAGGCCGACGTCGAGGAGGAAGCCGAGGCGCGCGTTGATCTCCTTGACGACGCGTTCGGCGATCATCTGGTCGCGGTCGGACAACGTGAGACGCGCGAGGAACTCTGCGGAGCGACCGATCGACATGTCGCAGACCTCGCTCAGACTCGCGCCGTTCACCTTGACCGCCAGTGACGATGGCTTCAGGCGAGCGCCTTTGCACGCTCTGCACGGCACTTCACGCATGTATGACTCGAACTGCTCGCGCGAAAAGTCGCTCTCTGCACTTTCGTGTCGACGCTTGATCCACGGAACGACACCCTCATAGGCCGTCGAGTACTCGCGGGTTCGACCGTAGCGGTTGCGGTACTTCACGAGCACGCTGTCGCCCGCACCGTTCATGACGATGTTGCGATGCTTCTCGGAAAGCTTCGACCACTTGCGATCCATGTCGATTTCGAACTCGTCAGCGACGGCTTCCAACATGCGCGTGAAGTACTGGGTGTGTGCCGAGCGCCAGGGTGCGATGGCACCCTCGTTCAACGAAAGTTCCGGATCCGGCACCACGAGGTCGGGGTCGACTTCGAAGCGAGTCCCGAGTCCGAGACAGGTCTCACATGCACCGAATGGTGAGTTGAAGGAAAAGTTGCGCGGTGCGAGCTCCTCGAAACTCAACCCGCACTTCGGACACGCAAGGTGCTGACTGAAGGTGATCACCTCGCCACCCTGCGCCTGGTCCTGTCCCATGATCTCGATCTCGGCGACGCCTTCAGCGAGCTTCAGCGCGGTCTCCAAGCTGTCCGTGAGTCGCCTCGAGATTCCCGCCTTCTTCACGAGACGATCGATGATGATCTCGATGGTGTGCTGCTCGTAGCGAGCGAGCTTGGCGTCGCGCTTCAGGAAGTCCTGGATGTCGACGGTCTCGCCGTCGATCTTGGCGCGCGTGAATCCCTGGCCGAGCAAGTCACCGAGCAGGGTCTCGTATTCACCCTTGCGGGCACGAACGACCGGCGCGAGCACTTGGAATCGAATTCCCTCGTCGAGCTCCAAGATGCGATCGACGATCTGCTGGGGTGTCTGACGCTGCAGCTTGGTCCCGTCCTTCCAACAGTGCTGCACGCCGATGCGCGCCCACAGCAGACGGAGATAGTCGTAGACCTCGGTGATCGTGCCGACGGTCGAACGTGGGTTACGGGAAGCGGTCTTCTGGTCGATCGAGATCGCCGGCGACAGGCCCTCGATCACGTCGACGTCCGGCTTGTCCATCTGGCCCAGGAACTGACGGGCATAGGCGCTCAAACTCTCGACGTATCGCCGTTGTCCCTCTGCATAGATGGTGTCGAAGGCAAGGCTGCTCTTGCCCGAACCCGACAAACCCGTCAGCGTGACGAGCTTGTTGCGCGGAATCTCCACGCTCACGTTCTTCAGGTTGTGTTCCCTTGCACCACGCACCGAGATGACGTCGTCGTGGCGAACGGCCGTCTTCGACCGCGACGTGGATGCGGCCTTCGGGCTGGCCTTCGAGGAAGGCGAGGCGTTTCGGGGTCGGGATGCCACGGACAGACACTACCCAGCGTCTATCGCGCGTCGCGAAGTTCTCTTCGCAGTTCCTTGATCTCGTCTCGCAGTCGAGCCGCGTATTCGAAGCGCAACTCGCTCGCCGCCGTGTGCATCTCTTCCTCGAGCGTCTGCACGAGACGACCAAGTTCGCTCTGTGGAAGGTTCTTCAACTCCTCCACGACCTTGCGTCGATCGCGGTCACGACGGTCCGCCTTCAGCTGCCCGGAGGTCGCTTCCGACGGCCGCAACACACCGAGGATGTCGCCGACGGCCTTGCGGATCGTCTGCGGGTCGATTCCGTGTTCGGCGTTGTAGGCGATCTGACGCTCGCGTCGACGGGCGGTCTCCCCGATCGCCTTGTTCATCGCCGCAGTCATCTTGTCCGCATACATCACGACCTGGCCATTGACGTTGCGGGCAGCACGACCGATCATCTGGATGAGGGACGTCTCGCTGCGCAGGAAGCCTTCCTTGTCGGCGTCCAAGATCGCCACGAGCGACACTTCCGGCAAGTCGAGGCCCTCACGGAGCAGGTTGATGCCGACGAGGACGTCGAACTCACCGAGCCGCAACGCTCGCAGGATCTCGATGCGTTCGATGGTGTCGATGTTGGAGTGCAGGTAGCGCACCCGCAGTCCCTGTTCGAGCAGGTATTCGCTCAGGTCCTCGGCCATCTTCTTGGTCAGCGTGGTGATGAGCACGCGATCCGCCATTTCCACTCGCTGCTTGACCATCGAGATGATGTCGTCAATTTGTCCCGTGGTCGGGCGGACGATCACCTCCGGATCCACGAGACCGGTCGGGCGCACGATTTGTTCCACCACCTGCTCGGAGTTCTTCAGTTCGTAGTCGGCGGGGGTGGCGGACAGAAAGATGCACTGGTTGACCCGCTTCATCGCCTCCTCGAAGCGCAGCGGACGGTTGTCGGCCGCGCTCGGGAGCCTGAAGCCGTGCTCGATGAGGGTCGCCTTGCGACTGCGGTCTCCGGCGAACTGACCGTGCAACTGGGGAACGGTGACGTGGCTCTCGTCGACCACGAGCAGATAGTCGTCGGGAAAGTAGTCGAGCAGGGTGAACGGAGGTTCACCAGGCGATCGGCCATCGATGTGCATGGAGTAGTTCTCGATGCCGTTGCAATACCCCATCTCACCGATCATCTCGAGGTCGTATTGGGTGCGCATCCGCAGTCGTTGAGCCTCGAGGAGCTTGCCCTCCGACTCGAACTTCGCCAACTGCTTCTGCAATTCGTCCTCGATGCCGACCACGGCGCGCCGCATCCGCTCGTCTCCCGCCACGTAGTGGGTAGCGGGAAAGATCATGATCTCGGAATGCTCGCTGATCGTCTCACCGGTCAACGGATCGACCACCGTGATTCGATCGACCGTGTCCCCGAACATCTCGACCCGGGTGACGGTCTCTTCGTACGCCGGCTGGATTTCGATGGTGTCGCCTCGGACGCGGAAGTTTCCGCGTCCGAGCGTCATGTCGTTGCGGTCGTATTGCAGGTCGACGAGGCGACGCAGGATGCTGCGCTGGTCGTAGTCCACGCCCGTGTGCAGCTCAAGAAGGGTGCCCCTGTATTCCTCCGGATTTCCCATGCCGTAGATGCAACTCACCGATGCGACCACGATCGTGTCTCGTCGCGTCAGGAGTGCGGCGGTGGCGGAGTGACGGAGCCGGTCGATCTCGTCGTTGATCGACGAGTCCTTTTCGATGAAGGTGTCGCTCGAGGGAATGTAGGCCTCGGGCTGGTAGTAGTCGTAGTAGCTGACGAAGTATTCGACCCGGTTCTTCGGGAAGAACTCCTTCATCTCCTGGGCGAGCTGGGCGGCAAGGGACTTGTTCGGCGCGAGGATCAACGTGGGTCGCTGCACGCGCTCGATGGTCCAGGCGATCGTGGCCGACTTTCCGCTTCCCGTGATGCCGAGCAACGTCTGGAACTTGAGACCCCTGTCGATTCCCGAGGCGAGTGCGTCGATGGCCTTCGGTTGATCGCCGGCTGGTTGGTATTCGCTGACGACCTCGAATCTGTTCGTCGTCACGAGCGGATCGGCTCTCCCGCACGTGGGCCAGCAGGAGGCAACGACGTCGCCCACGCGAGTGCCGCGTCGACCTGGGCGACGAGCGATTCGAAGGACCCCGAGTTGTCGATGACTCGGTCGGCGATCGCACGTCGCGTCTCGCGCGATGCCTGCTTTCCCATTCGGGCCCGAACGTCGGCCTCGACCATCGAGCGCTGCGTGGTGAGGCGCTGCACGGCGATCTCCGGCTCGATGTCGACGACGATCACGCCAGACAGGTCACGACGGGGATATTCGGCGAGAAGCGGCATGTCGAGCACTACGACTCCATCGACGTTCCTGTGTTCGTCGATGCGACGCATGATGCCCTCATTGATCAACGGCAGCATGATCGCATTCAGCGCGGCGAGCTCGTCGGCGTCGTTGAAGACGATGCCCGCGAGTCGCACTCGATCGAGCACGCCTTGCGACACCGCGTCGGGGAACCGCGAGGCCAATGGCGCAATGGCCGGCCCGTGGGGAACCTGCAGGTCACGCGCGATCTGGTCGCCGTCGATGATCACGCAGCCGCGTTCGTGCAGCAGACGCGACACCGTGGACTTACCGGAGCCGATGCCACCGGTGAGACCGACAAGGATCACGTTGAGCCAACCAATCTTCGGGAACGATGTCCCCGACGTTGCGCCTACTCGCTCGGAGTCGAAGACTCTGCGGTGCCGGCGTTGTCGAAGTACTCGGACCAGGCTGCTTCGCGTGCGCTGTCATCGCCCCCGCCAACCCAGTTGCCCTGCTCGTCGACCTGGAACTGGCCGCGGTACTCCTCGGCCAACTCGCCACCCTCAGCGGCTTGCTTGATCGACAGACTGATGCGACGACGCGCGAGGTCGAGATCGATGATCTTGACCCACAGCTCTTCCGCCGGCGTGACGACCTGCTCGGGTGCCTCGACGTGGTGTGCCGACATCTCGGAGATGTGCACGAGACCCTCGATGCCGTCGCCAACCTGGACGAAGGCACCGAATGGCACGAGCTTGGTGACGCGACCGTAGACGAGCTGACCGACCTGGTGACCGTTGGCGAATTCCTGCCACGGATCCTGCTGGGTCGCCTTCAGCGAGAGGCTGATGCGCTCGCGCTCCATGTCGACCTCGAGGACCTTGACGGTGACCTCGTCGCCGATGTTGACGACTGCGGTCGGGTTGTCGACGTGCTTCCACGACAACTCGGAGACGTGGATGAGACCATCCATGCCGCCGAGATCGACGAATGCGCCGAACGCAACGACGCTGGAGATGCGACCCTTGCGGACCTCGCCGACCTTCAGGTTCGTGAGGAACTCGTCACGGGCTCCACGCTGGTTCTGCTCGAGCAGGGTGCGACGCGACAACACCACGTTGTTGCGGTTGCGGTCCAATTCGAGGATCTTTGCCGTGATGCGCTGGCCGATGTACGGCGCAAGGTCGCGCACGCGGCGCAGTTCGACGAGGGATGCGGGGAGGAATCCACGCAGGCCGATGTCGACGATGAGACCGCCCTTGACGACCTCGATGACGAGGCCTTCGACGGTGCCGTCTGCGGCCTTGACCTTCTCGATGTCTCCCCACGCGCGCTCGTACTGTGCGCGCTTCTTCGACAACAGGAGACGACCTTCCTTGTCCTCGAGCGTGAGCACGAGTGTCTCGATCTTCTCGCCGAGCTTGACGATCTCGTTCGGATCGACGTCGTTGCGAATGCTCAACTCACGGGACAGGATCACGCCTTCGGTCTTGTAACCGATCTCGACGAGGACTTCGTCGCGGGTGATGCGAACGACGGTTCCGGTGACCAGTTGGCCTTCCTTCAGTTCCACCATCGTGTTGCCGATCGCTTCTGCGAATGGCTGGGTGAGGTCTCGTTCGACGACTTGACGGGGGGTGTAGTTGCCGTCTTTGTCGAAGGTGCCCATCGGTGGGCTTTGCATGGTCTGAAGGTCGGACATGGGATTCTTTCGGTGGATACGGATCGGTGACACGTTCGACCCGAGGGCCTCACGCGGTCCTACCGGCGGCAGGACAGGGATTTCACGCTACCAGCGGGTCGACTCGCGGCGTTCGGCGACGACGAGGAACTCGGGCATGTCCAGGCTGGGAGGACTGGGGCCATAGGCGCCCGGTTCGACCCCGTAGATCGACCTCACTGAAAAGCCCGATCGCCCGAGGACGAGGCGCAGTTCTCGGGGTGTGTAGCAGCCCGTCCACAACGACACCGCTTTCGAAACCCCCGCGGTGTTCTTCACCTCCGTGGATTCGTGACTGACTCCGCGGGCCACGTCGAAGGTGGCCGCCTCGTGGTGGCGGACGGAGAAATAGGCATTGAATGCACTCAGGGCGAGGAGGCCACCCGGGCGAACGACCGAGGCGATCGACTCGAGCACCGCCCCGTCGTCGGCGTCATCGACCATGACGCCGAAGGCCCCCTGACACAGGCAAATGGCGACGTCGAAGTTCGCGCCGACTGCATTCATCTGTTCCCTGCTGCGTGCATCGACGACCTCGAACGTGGCATCCGAGAGCCCCTCCTTCTCGGCGGATGCACGAGCGATGTCGATGAACCTCTCGCTCACGTCAACGCCGACGACTCGGTGCCCGCGACGAGCCAACTCGAGTGCATGACGCCCCGGCCCACACCCCACGTCGAGAATTGAACTGGCGCTCGTCATCGCCAGTTCCGATCTCAGAAAGTCGATCTCTTGTGTCGTTCCCTTCGTGAACGAATAGCGCAGGTACGCCTCGCCCATGTGGTCGGCGAGTTCTTCGAACCAGTGACCTTGGTCGTTCTCCATTGCCTCAGGCCTTCGCCGATGCCCACGTGTTGCCCCACGCTGAGTTGATCTCGAGCGGAACTCTGAGCGACGCGGCGTCTCGCATGGACCCGAGCACGATCGACTCGACCTCGGTCGCCGCACCCTTCGGTGACTCCACGATCACTTCGTCGTGCACCTGGAGTACGAGACGAGCGGGCGACCCGGCATCGCGGAGTCGACGATCGATGGACACGAGGGCGATCTTGAACACGTCGGCCGCAAGGCCCTGGATGGCGGCGTTCATCGCCTGGCGTTCGCCGATCTGTCGGATGCGAAAGTTCGGATTGTTCAGTTCGGGGATGAATCGACGACGCCCGAAGAGGGTCACCGTGTAGCCGCGCTCCTTGGCCTCGCCGACGGCTGAGTCCATGTAGGCCTTCACGTTGGGAAACGCGGCGAAGTAGGCGTCGAGAATCTCCGCTGCTTCCTCGACCGCGATGCCGAGCCGTTGACTGAGTCCATAGGCCTCCATGCCATAGGCGAGCCCATAGGACACCATCTTGGCCTTCGATCGCATCTCCCCCGTCACCTTCGATGGCGCGACCGAAAACACGCGGGAAGCCGTGCTCGTGTGGATGTCTTCGCCCTTGGTGAATGCCTCGATGAGGCCCGGATCGTTCGCCAGGTGTGCGATGCATCGCAGCTCGATCTGGTTGTAGTCGGCGACCAGGAACTGCATCCCCTTGCTCGGCACGAATGCAGTACGGAACACCTTGCCTTCCTCGCTTCGTACGGGAATGTTGTGCAGGTTCGGGTTCTCGCTGCTCAAGCGACCGGTCCGAGCGACCATTTGGTTGAAGGTCGCATGGATGCGTCCGTCCGTGGCGACGACCTCGCGCAGTCCGGTTCCGTAGGTGCCACGCAGCTTGTCCATCTCGCGGAACTCCATCAGCGCGTCGATGAACTCCGGCCACTGATCGCGGATCTTTTCGAGGGTTGCCGCATCGGTGCTGAAGCCGGTCTTCGTCTTCTTTCCAGGCTGCAGTTTGCGCTCTTCGAACAGGATCACACGCAACTGGGCGGGTGAATTGATGTTGAACTCCTTGCCCGCCAACTCGTGGAGCTTCGAAGTGAGCTCGGCGACGCGTCCCTCGAGATGGGCGGCGATCGAGTCCAACGCTCCGCGGTCGACGGCGATGCCCACGTGCTCCATGCGCGCCAGCACTCCCACCAGTGGCATCTCCACGTCCAGAGCCAGTCTCTCCATGTGCTGTGCGACGAGACCCTCGCGCAACCGGGTGGCGACGCGAGCCACCCCCAATGCCTCGGTGCACGCAACCTTCGACACGTCGACCGTCGGGGCATCGAAGCTCAACTGATCGCTCGGAGAGTCGGTTCCGACCTCGAGCGTCACGCCGAGCTGTGACTCGACCAGCGCCGCGACGCTTCGCTCACCGTCGGCAGGATCGAGGAGGTACCCGGCTATCGCGACGTCGAACGTCGCGGGAAGGTTCGACACCTCATGCGACAGCATCCATCGAAAGACCCTCTTCGCATCATGGGTGACGAGGAGCGATGACGTCGACAGCAGTCGTGCCACGGCGGCCGCGTTGCGTTCATCGACGTCGATCCACGACACCGCACCAGTCGAGTCGTCGGTCACGATCGCCACTCCCAGCGGATCGCTCCCCGCACACGATCCGCCTCGCCACCCAGCGACGACACTTACGGTGCCGGAACACGAAACCTCGTCGATCGACGTGGCTGAAACCTTCGGGACGAAAGATGCGTCTGGCGCAAAACCGTTTGGTGCATCGGAGCTCGTGTTCGACGCGGGCGTGGCCTCATCGTCGACGAAGGACCCAAAGGCGTCCTTGATGCGCGGCAACATGTTCTTGAACTCCAACGTCGAAAACATGTTCGCGACGCGGGCGAGATCCGGACGTGGAACGAACGAGTCGTAGTCCACCTCGATCGGAACGTCGCGTCGTAGCACCATCAGGCGTGCATTTCGCCTGACGCGCTCGGCGTGTTCGATGATCGCGGCTTTCAACTTCGGCGTCTGGTCGTCGGCGGCCGCGATGATCGCCTCGAGCGTTCCGTACGTGGCGAGCAACTTCGCCGCCGTCTTTTCTCCGACACCAGGAAGACCGTCGAGGTTGTCGCTCGGGTCGCCGCGCAACGCCGCATAGTCGACGTACTGGCGTGGAGTGACTCCCGTGCGCTCCACGATGCCAGCTTCGTCGTAGAGCGCATAGTCGCTCACTCCGCGCTTGTTGTACAGCACACGAACGTGCGGGTCGTGGACGAGTTGGTAACTGTCACGATCTCCCGTCACGATGACCACGTCGTTTCCGTCGCGTTCGCATCGATCGACGATCGTGGCGATCAGGTCGTCCCCTTCGAACCCGGCCATGTCGAGCGTCGCCACGCCGAGGAGCGACAACAGCTCGCGAATGATGTCGAGCTGCTGGTACAAGATGTCGGGCTGCTTCTCGCGCTGCGCCTTGTATTCGGGTGCGGCCTCGTGTCGGAACGTGGGCTCCTTGCGATCGAACACGACCACGATCCCGTCCGGTCGCTGCTCCTTGACGAGAGTCGCGAGCATCGAGGTGAAGCCGTACACCGCATTGGTCACCTGACCCGACGAGGTCGTCATGTCAGTCGGGAGGGCAAAGAACGCACGGTAAGACAGCGAGTTCCCGTCGAGCGCCAGCAGTTTCATCGATCCTCCACCGCGCCCCACGCTAATCGCGCAGGACGTTCAGCTCTGTGGCGTGATCGATCGGTCGAGGATGCCCTCGGCGACCTGCTTCATGCGCAAGCGACGACCCATCGCCGTCTTTTGGATGAAGTCGAATGCGTCCTGTTCGCTCATCTTGTGTTCGTCGATGAGCACGCCCTTGGCGCGATCGAGCAACTTGCGCAACTCGAGCTGCTGGCCAAGTTGGTCTCGCTCGCCCTCGAGTGCCTTCATCTCGGCAAAGCGACCGATGGCAAGTTCGATGGCTGGAACCAGGTCGGTCTTCTGGAACGGCTTCACGAGATACGCGAGTGCTCCTGCGTCCCTCGCCTGCTCGATCACCTGTCGCTGACTGAATGCGGTCAACATCACTACGGGGCACAGACGCTCAGCCGACACGATGCGGGCTGCCTCGAGGCCGTCCATGCCGGGCATCTTGATGTCGAAGAGTGCGACGTCGGGTCGATGCTCGCGAACCAGATCGACCGCGTGGTCTCCACGTCCCGTATCCGCAACGACGAGGTAGCCCTCTTCGGCGAGGGTCTCCACGAGATCCAACCGAATGATCGCCTCGTCTTCGGCGACGACGATGCGAACGCTCTCACCCGCCACTACGAGCCGCGCTTCTTCGACAGCGCATCCAAGAGCTCGTCCTGACGTCGCTCGAGATCGTCGATGGCCGAGACCAACTCGTCGCGGCGACGACGCACGAAGTCGAGGTGGCGTGCGGCGTCGCGGTGTTCGTGCGCTGCGAGAGCGGTCTCGGAGACGAGTGCACGGATCTCCTTGTCGCTTGCATCGTCGGAGAAGTGCTGAAGCTGCTCGTTGTACACCGTCAACTCGGAACGCAGGTCGGTGAGAGACTTGGACACGACGCGTAGGCGCCGTTCGACGAGTCGGGTGCCAAACACATCGGTAACTGTAGGAGTGACCATCTGGTGCCCGAGGTGGGACTTGAACCCACACGCCCTTTCGAACAACGGATTTTGAGTCCGTCGCGTCTGCCATTCCGCCACTCGGGCATGAGTATCGGACCAAATCGGCAACAGCCGAGCGATGTATCGTACCGACCCGATCGGGGACCTACGCTGTGTTGGTCATGTTGGCCTTCACCTTCCCAGGGCAGGGTTCGCAACGCCCGGGCATGGGTCGGCCGTGGGTCGATCACGAAAGTTGGGAACTCGTCGCCGAGGCCTCCGACGTCGCCGGTCGCGACGTGGCGCGCCTGCTCCTCGACGCCGACGCCGAGGAACTGAAGGACACCCGCAACGCCCAACTCACCACCTTCGTCTCCTCGCTCATGGTGCTTGACGCCGTGGAGCGACTGGGCATCGAGCCGACCTTCTGTGCAGGTCACAGCCTCGGGGAATACACGGCGCTCACGGCGACGGGAGCACTCGGCTTCGACGACGGGGTTCGCCTCGTGAGCGAACGCTCGGCCGCGATGCACGAGGCCGGGCTTGCCTCACCAGGCACGATGGCGGCCGTCCTCGGCCTCGATGACGAGGACGTGGAAGTCGCCTGTCGGCGCGCGGACGCAGACGTCTGGGTCGCCAACTTCAACGCCCCTGGCCAGGTCGTCATCGCGGGATCACCCGACGGTGTCTCCGCTGCCGCCGAACACGCCAAGGAACTCGGCGCAAAGCGTGTCATGTCGCTCGCGGTCTCCGGCGCCTTTCACACCCCGTACATGACGTCGGCGCGTGATCGGCTGCGTGATGCGATTGCCGCGGCCCGCCCCCGCGACACCGAAGTTCCCGTCGTGTCGAACGTCGACGCCAGAGCCCATGCCACGGGAGAGGAATGGTCGTCGCTGTTGTCCGCCCAGTTGTCCTCTCCGGTGCGATGGAAGCATTGCCTCCTCGAGTTGTCGCAGCTCGGAGTCACGGGATTCATCGAACTCGGGCCGGGCGGCGTCCTCACCGGAATGGTCAAGCGCACCCTCGAAGAGTCACGCAACATCAGCGTCGCGACCCCCGACGACCTCGACAAGTTGATCGATTGGCTCGACACTTTCGACCATGCGGCGACGATTCCAGAGACCGCCAGACACGAAGGCGAACATCTCTTTGCCGTCGAGCGCCTCGTCGTGTCGCCGGCAGCGGGTGTGTTCACGCGCCTCACCGGTCTGTCGAGCAACGCCATCGTCGAGGTCGGCGCCGTGCTCGGCCACGTCGGCGACGTCGAGGTCAGGTCGCCCTTCGCGGGGAAGTTGCAGAACTTCATCGCCGTCGATGGCGAACGGCTCACCGCTCATCAACCGGTCGCCTGGCTGCGTAGTCGTTAGGGTTCAGACGATGCCGACGATCCCCTCCCACTCCCGTGGCGCTCGCTTCACCGGCTGGGGAATCGCACTTCCGGAACGAGTCGTGACGAACGACGAGCTGTCCGCGACCATGGAGACCTCGGACGAATGGATCAGAGAGCGCACGGGAATCCATCGTCGCCACGTCGGTGGATCAACGGCATCGCTCAGCGTGGCCAGTGCCCGAATCGCGATGGAGATGGCGGGCGTTGACGCGTCGCAGATCGACGCACTCGTCCTTGCCACGACCACGCCCGATCGTCAGGTGCCGGCAACCTCGGCTTCCGTTCAACGCGAGCTCGGACTTTCCTGCGGTGCCTTCGACATCAACGCGGCGTGCTCGGGCTTCGTCTATGCCCTCGCTGTCGCCCATGGCTTGATCGCGATCGGTTCACAGAAGGTGCTCCTCATCGGCACCGACACCCTGTCGCGCATCACCGACTGGACCGACCGGAACACGGCGGTCTTGTTTGCCGACGGCTCGGGCGCGGCGGTCCTCGAGGCAGTCGACGGGCCCGGTCAACTCCTCGCCTGGGACCTCGACGCCGACGGCCACGCCGAGGAACTGCTGTACGCCGAGATCGGCGGCAACATCCAGATGGATGGCAAGGAGGTGTTCAGGCGCGCGGTTCGCATCATGGTCGACTCCGCCCAGAAGTCACTCGCCATCGCGGGCGTGAGCGCCGACGACATCGCCCTCGTCGTACCGCACCAGGCCAACACCCGCATCATCGAAGCCGCGTGCGACCGTCTCGGAATCCCCATGGAGCGAACCGCCGTCGTGTTGCACGAAACCGGCAACACGTCGTCTGCGTCCATACCGCTCGCGCTCTTCGATGCCGCCGATGGTGGAGCGATGAGTGGTCGCACCCTCAAGGATGGTGATCTCGTCCTGCTCGTCGGATTCGGCGCCGGCATGACCGCGGCGAGTGCGATCATCCGCTGGACCACCAAGGAGAACCGGCCATGACCACGACACCACGCACCGTCCTCGTCACCGGCGGATCGAAGGGCATCGGCCTCGCCACCGCTCGTGCCTTTGCCGCCCTCGGCGACAACGTCGCGGTCACCTACAACTCCTCGCCACCGCCGGACGACGTCTTCGCCGTCAAGTGCGACGTCACGAACCAAGCGGAAGTCGACGCGATGTTTTCCGCCGTCGAGGAAAAGTTCGGCCCGGTCGGCGTCCTCGTGTCGAATGCCGGCATCACGCGAGACGGTCTCATCCTGCGGATGGCCGAGGCAGACTTCGCCGACGTCGTCGATGCGAACCTGACGGCCGCCTACCGAGTGTGCAAGCGTGCGGCACAGGGAATGATCCGCGCGCGTGCCGGACGCATCGTGCTCGTCTCGAGCGTCGTCGCGATGCTGGGGTCCGCAGGTCAAGCCAACTATGCCGCCTCGAAAGCCGGACTCATCGGCCTCGCACGTTCGTTGGCTCGCGAGCTCGGTTCGCGCAACGTGACCGTGAACGTCGTCGCACCCGGACCGGTGGACACCGACATGACGGCCGTCCTCGGCGACAAGCGAATGGAAGAACTTCGCGCCGCGGTGCCGCTGGGTCGCACCGCAACCCCACAAGAGATCGCAGACGTCATCGCCTTCCTCGCGGGTCCGTCCGCCGGCTACATCACCGGTGCCGTGATTCCCGTCGACGGCGGCCTTGGCATGGGCCACTAGCAAGACCGCGAGGACACGGCGCACTACAATCGAGACGTGCTCGCAGTCGGGCACCCCATCGCACAACCCCAAGGAGACACCGTGAGCCAGGAACTGTTCGACCGATTCAAGAAGTGCGCCGTCGACGTGTTGTCCGTGGATGCAGCCAAGATCGTGCCCGAGGCCAAGTTTGGTGACGACCTCGACGCCGACAGCTTGGACCTCGTCGAACTCGTGATGGCACTCGAGGAGGAATTCGGCATCGAGGTTCCCGAGAGCGATCTCGAGGGCGTCGACACCGTCGGCAAGGCCTTCGCCCTCGTCACCTCAAAAGTCAAGTAGTCGACCGAGCGCATGCGGGGCGCAGGTCATCGCGTCGCGATCACCGGGTACGGCGTCGTCGCGCCGTGCGGGATCGGCAAGGAGTCGTTCTGGAACGGGCTGCTCGGTCCCGGATTCTCCGGTGCGCGTTCGATCGAGATCGCGGACTGGGATCCGTCTCCGTATTTCGACTCCCCGAAGGATGCTCGCCGTAGCGACCGTTGCGAACAGTTCGCGCTCGCCGCAGCCCACGAAGCGCTGACGCAATCGGGTTCGCTGCCCTACGACCACACGCGCATCGGCACGATCTTTGGCACGGGCATCGGAGGTCTGCGCACCCTCGAAGAGCAGGTGATCGTCCGAGTCGAAAAGGGCGAACGACGAGTGTCGCCGTTCCTCGTCCCGATGATGATGTCGAACGCCTCGGGAGCGGCGATCTCGATGCGCTACGGACTCCAAGGGCCGGCCGAGACCATCTGCACCGCATGCGCCGCATCCACGCATGCGATCGGAGCAGCTGCCCGCCAGATCGCCTGGGGCTCGTGCGACGCAGTCGTGACCGGTGGGGCCGAGTCTGCGGCGACGATCACCGCGCTCGCAGGTTTCGCCAACATGACCGCACTGTCCAGCACACTCGTCAGCAAACCGTTCGACGCGACCCGCGACGGATTCATCATGGGCGAAGGAGCGGCGGTGTTCGTCCTCGAGCGCTACGACCTTGCGGTCCGACGAGGTGCCACGATCCTCGCCGAGATCGTCGGCGCGGCGAGCAACGCCGATGCACACCACATCACCGCACCGTCACCAGGTGGCGCAGGCGCCGTGCGCTGCATGCAACTCGCACTCGACGATGCCGGCCTCGCACCATCGGACATCGCGCAGATCAACGCCCATGGAACCTCAACGCCACTCAACGATGCTGCGGAGTCGGAGGCGATCGCCACGCTGTTCGGCAAGTCCGGACCGCCGGTCGTGTCGATCAAGGGTGTCACTGGACACCCGCTCGGAGCTGCTGGCGCACTCGAGGCGGCGGCTGTGCTCCTCAGCATGGAAAAGCGTCTCATCCCGCCGACGCGCGGGACCACGCAGGTCGACCCCACGATGTCGATCGACGTGGTGATCGACGATCCCCGTCCGTGGACCCCGGGACCGACCATTTCCAACAATTTCGGCTTCGGTGGTCACAACGGCTCGGTGATCATCGCACCGGCGAACTGATTTTCAGGCGTCGACGACGACGAAGAGCAACTCACATTCGCACGCAACGTCGCCGTTCACGTAGACACGGCCCGAGCCCTTGCCCGCGCGTGCCGACATCTTGCCCATCGTCGCTTCGACGGTGAGCACGTCGCCCGGGACCGCCTGACGACGAAATCGTGCGCCGTCGAGCCCTCCGAAGAGCGGAAGCTTTCCTGCATATCGTTCGTCGGCAAGGATCGCGACGGCACCCGTCTGGGCGATCGACTCACACATCAGGACCCCAGGAAGCGTCGGTCGGCCAGGAAAATGTCCGGCAAAGAACCACTCCTCGCCCGTGAGCGTCCACGTCGTGCGCGCCGACACTCCCGGCACCAACTCGACGATCTCGTCGACGAACAGAAACGGAGCCCGATGCGGCAACAGGTCAGTCGGCTTGGGAAGCGAGGTCACTTGCCGAGGGCTTCCAAGAGCCGAAGTGGGGTGTCCTTCGGAGAGATCTTGTACCAGGCGTGCAGGATCACGCCGTTCGAATCGATGAGGAACGCCGATCGCTCGATTCCCATGTACTCGCGACCGTACATCGACTTCTTCTTCCACACCTTGTACGCCTTGGCCGCCACGTGGTCCTCGTCGGCGAGCAAGGGAAAACCGAGACCGTATTTGTCGTCGAACTTCTTCTGCTTGGCCGGCGAGTCCGGGCTGATGCCAACGATGGCCGTGCGACCAACGTCGCCCGCGATGTCACGCAATAGACACGATTGCTGTGTGCACCCCGGGGTGTCGGCTTTGGGATAGAAGTAGACGAGGACCTTCTTCTTGCCGAACGTTGCGAGGGTGGTCCGCTTGCCGTTCTGGTCGACGAGGTCGATCTTGGGAGCCTTCATCCCCGCCTTCAGCATGCGACGAATCTAGTTCGTCGAGTGGGCGAGATCGAGGGCGTTGCGCACTTCGGCGACATACTCTCCCACCGCGTCTGGCCCCGACTCGAGCATGCGTCGCATCACCGACGCTCCCTGGATCACTCCGTCGGCGACCTTGGTTGCCTCGACGGCCTGCTGTGCGTTGGACACACCGACGCCGACGAGAACGGGCAGGTCGGTGAGAGCCTTCAGCCTGCCCGCGAGCGCCACGGCAGTCGACGCGAGTTCGTCGCGTTCACCCGTGACGCCCAGGAGCCCGACGGCGTAGACGAAGCCTCGTGTTCGTGCGATGATCTTCGGCAGTCGCGCATCCGGCGCGGTCGGAGCCGCGAGCATGACCGTCTCGATTCCCGACGCGTCGGCAGCTGCGCACCACGGACCGGACTCCTCGAGAGGCAGATCCGGAACGATTGCCGCAACGACTCCGGAGTCGCGCAACATGTTCGCGAAGCGCTCGTGTCCCGCGCTGTGCACGGTGTTGTAGTAGCACATCACCGCGATCGGAACGTCGACGTCCACAGTGCGCAACTCCTGCAGGATCGACACCGGAGTCGCCCCGGCACGCAGAGCGGTCTCGGAGGCAAGTTGGATGACCGGCCCATCCATCACCGGATCGGAAAACGGCAGACCCACCTCGATCGCGTCGGCACCCATCGCCGCAGCGACACGGATCGCATCGATCCACCCGGGCAATCCACCGGTGACGTACGGGACGAGGATCTTGCGACCGCTCTCGCGACGAGCGCGAAGATGTCCTTCGAGTCGTGCGGTCACAGTCGAGGACCGAGGATGTCCATCATCTGGGCGACGTCTTTGTCGCCACGTCCCGAGAGGTTCATGAGCACCGTCTGACCCTGCATCTTCGGGGCTTCTCGCGAGATCCATGCGACGGCGTGCGCGCACTCGAGGGCGGGAATGATCCCTTCCGTGCGCGACAGCAACTGGAAGCCTTCGATGACCTCTTCGTCGGTCACGCTCGGATACTCCGCGCGACCGATCGAGGCGAGGTGGGAGTGCTCGGGTCCCACTCCGGGATAGTCGAGACCAGCACTGATCGAATGGGCCTCCTGCACCTGGCCGTACTCGTCTTGCATCAAATAGGAGCGCATGCCGTGCACGACTCCCGGAACTCCTCGACCCGCGGCTGCACCGCCGGCGGGCTCGACTCCGATCAGACGCGACTTGGCGTCGACGAAACCGGAGAAGATGCCGATCGCGTTGCTGCCGCCACCGACGCATGCAACGACGACGTCCGGATCGTCACCGTTCAGGATCTCCCTGCACTGCACTCGAGCCTCGTCACCGATCACCGATTGGAAGGTGCGCACCATCCACGGATACGGGTGCGGACCCATGACCGAGCCGATCGCGTAGTACGTCGTCTCGACCGATGCGACCCAGTCGCGCATCGCCTCGTTGACTGCGTCCTTGAGCGTCTTGCTGCCCGACATCGCCGGAACCACCTCGGCGCCCAACAGGCGCATGCGAAAGACGTTGAGGGCCTGGCGCTTGACGTCCACCTCACCCATGTACACCTTGCATTCGAGACCGAGGAGGGCCGCAGCAGTGGCGGAGGCGACGCCGTGTTGGCCTGCTCCGGTTTCGGCGACGATCCGCTTCTTTCCCATCCGCTTGGCGAGCAGCACCTGGCCGAGCACGTTGTTGATCTTGTGTGAGCCGGTGTGGTTCAGGTCTTCTCGCTTCAGCAGGAGGCGGATGCCGAGCTGTGCTCCAAGGTTGTGGCACTCGGTGATGATCGACGGGCGCCCGACGTAGTCGCGCAGCAAGTCGTTCAATTCCGTTCTGAAGAGCGAGTCCGCCCAGGCATCGGTGAAGGCCTCTTCGAGCTCCATGCACGCCGGCACCAACGTCTCGGGCACGAAGCGTCCGCCGAACTCGCCGAAACGGCCGTCGATGGGGTTCTGCAGCACGAACTCAGGGTATCGGTGCGACACGGCCCGAGCGCTGTCGAGCACGGTCAGTCGATGAGGTCGTCGCCGATCTCGGCTTGGGCGTCGCGGGCGTTGACGATGAACTGTCGGAGCTTGACGGCGTCTTTTACTCCCGGGGCCTTTTCCACCCCACTCGCCACGTCCACACCCCATGGCCGACGCGACACGATCGCCTCACGGACGTTGTCACCATTCAAGCCGCCAGACAGCATCACCCTGAGACCGCGAGGGAGCTCGTCCAACAGCGTCCAGTCGAACCGCTCGCCGGATCCCGGTCGCGCATTGTCGACGAGCACGACGTCGGTTCCGTAGTCGTCTGCGCGACGTGCAGCATCGGACCCTGCCACGACCGCCTTGATCGCAAAGCGCACCTCGTGGGCCACCTCGCGGACCGCTGCCACGGGTTCGTTCCCGTGCAGCTGCACCCCCTTCAGACGCGCACTGCGTGCGATCTCGAGGACGCGCTTGGGATGTTCGTCGCGGAACACCCCGACCGTCACGACGTCGGACGGCAGACGCTTCACGATGTCGAGGGCCTTCGTCGGGGCGATCTGGCGCGGCGACGGGGCGAAGATGAAACCGATCGCGTCGGCTCCGAGGGCGACGGCAAGCAAGGCGTCCTCCTCGCTCGTGATCCCGCAGATCTTGATGAACACGAACCAACCGTAGTCCTGAGCTCAGACGAAGAGGCGCGAGTCAGCGAACTCGAAGCGCTTCGAGAGCCTCGCGTGGGGACGACGCGGTGACCAGGGACTCCCCGACGAGCACTGCGTCGTATCCGGCGTCGCGCAACGAGCGAGCGTCACCCGGTCCCCGTACGCCCGACTCCGCGACCTTGACCACGTCCGGCGGAATCGACCTCGCGGTGCGCACGGCTCGCTCGTGGTCGACTTCGAACGTGACGAGGTCGCGCTGGTTCACCCCGATCAGATCGGCTCCGAGCTCCACCGCCAACTCCACTTCCCTCTCGTCGTGGGTCTCAACGAGCACGTCGATGCCGACGAGGCGTGCGACGTCGATCATCTCTGTCATTTCGGATCGACTCAGCACCGCCGCGATCAGAAGCACGCAATCTGCGCCCATCAGTCTCGCGTCCACGACGTCGTTCAGGCTCACGGTGAAGTCCTTGCGGATGACCGGCAACCCACAGCGCTCACTCACTACCTGGAGATCCTCCACCGATCCCCCGAACGACTCGGAGTCGGTGAGCACCGAGACGCACCGCGCACCACCAGCGACGTAGTCGTCGACGAGCGAGTCGATTGAACGATTCCCGAGGAGGTCGCCTTTCGACGGAGACCTCCGCTTGACCTCGGCGATCACCGCGAGCCGATGGCGCGACTCCTCGGCGAGGGCCTGACGGAAACCTCGTGTCGGACCGAGCGCTGCGCAACGAGCGACGAGACCTGACGTCTCACGGTCGTCTCTGGACGCGGTCCGTCGGTGTCGGGCGACGATCGCATCCAGGTACATGACTAGATCCCTTTGCCACCTCGCGGTGCGAGGAACGAGAACTCCGGCCCGCCATCCAGCATCGGTGCGAGCGACATCGAAAACGCCTTGAACGCATCGGTCGACATGTGTGCCTCGAATGCCTTCTGGTCTGCGTAGACCTCGTAGAACCACACCACGTTTTCGTTCGCAGCATCGTGGTGGTACGCATACATCAGCGTTCCAGGCTCGCCCTCGGCGGTCGCCAGACCCGGCGCCACTGCGGCGTCGAAGTCGCTCCTCGACCCTGGCTTCAACGTCAGTTTGACCGCTACGCACACCTTGCTCATGATGCTCTCCTTGGTTGCTTTCGTGGACCTAGAACCCGAGTCGACGGGCGATTTCTGCCTCCAGCGCATCGATGCGTACGCGCTCCTGGGCCGTCGAGTCTCGGTCGCGAATCGTCACCGAGGAATCCTCGAGCGTGTCGAAGTCGACCGTCACGCACAGCGGGGTGCCGATCTCGTCCTGGCGTCGATAGCGGCGACCGATCGCCTGCGTCTCGTCGTATTCGCACATGTATCGCTTGGACAATTTCGTGAAGATCTCTTTGGCCACAGGCGACAGCGTGTCTTTCTTCGACAGCGGCAGGACGGCGACTTGGTACGGCGCCAGTCGTGGGTGGAGACGCAACACGGTGCGGGTCTCGTCGTTGACCACGTCTTCGTCGTAGGCGGCGAGGAGGAACGCGGCCATCGTGCGGTTCGCTCCTGCCGCCGGCTCGACGACGTACGGCACGTATCGCTCGTTCGTCGTCTGGTCGAAATACTCAAGTCGCTGCTTGGAGAACTCCGCGTGTCGCTTGAGGTCGAAGTCCGTGCGCTGGGCGATGCCTTCGAGCTCACCCCATCCCCACGGGAAGCGGAACTCGATGTCGCTCGTTCCCGCCGAGTAGTGGGACAACTCGTCGGACTCGTGGGCACGGATGCGCAACATGTCGGCAGGGATGCCGTGGTCGACGTACCACTGGAAACGAGCCTCGCACCAGTAGGAATACCATTTCGGACCATCGGAGGGCGGGACGAAGAACTCCATCTCCATCTGCTCGAACTCACGCGTGCGAAAGATGAAGTTGCCTGGGGTGATCTCGTTGCGGAAGCTCTTGCCGACCTGTGCGATTCCGAACGGCGGCTTCTTACGCGAGGTCTG
Source organism: uncultured Acidimicrobium sp. (assembly GCA_964433615.1). GTDB lineage: Bacteria > Actinomycetota > Acidimicrobiia > Acidimicrobiales > Ilumatobacteraceae > UBA3006. The sequence goes on from CAYSRZ010000001.1 coordinate 62,264, forward strand.
CAGCACGTTGGCGAAGTTGACGAACATCCCCTGGGCGGTCTCCGGACGCATGTAGACGTCGGCCCCCTCGCCTTCGACGGGTCCTGCGTGAGTCTTGAACATCAAGTTGAACGCCCGCGCCTCGGTGAAGGTGCAGCCCTTCTTCGACTGCGGACAGTCCCGATCCTCGAGCTGGTCCTCGCGGAAACGACGCTTGCACACGGTGCAGTCCACGAGTGGATCGCTGAAGTTGGCCAGGTGACCACTCGCCTCGAACACCTGTGGTGGGCCGAGGATTGCCGCATCGATCAACACCGTGTCGTCTCGCTCCTGGACCATCGCGCGCACCCAGGCGTCCTTCACGTTGCGCAGCATGAGTGATCCGAGCGGGCCGTAGTCGTAGGACGAGCGGAAACCGCCGTAGATCTCGGCGCTCGGGTAGACGAACCCGCGACGCTTGCACAGATTGACGATCTGGTCGAGGTCCGTTGCGGGCATCGGACCAGTCTACGACGGCCCCTATGGGCGATGCTCGAACATTGCGTTGCTGCGAAGTCGTCTTTCGTTGTGGAACTCCATGGCGCGCGAGGCGAGCCCGGTCACCTCGGACGTGGCCGACGACTCTGCGACCTGCAACGCAGCGACCAGTTGTCCTCCGAGAATCTGGCGCAACAGCCCGAGAGCCGACGGGGAGATCGACGGACCCGTTCGACAGGAGGAGCACTGCACTCCTCCGTTGGCCACGTCGAAGGCGACGATGTCGCCTCCGGAACCGCACCCGATGCATTTTTCGACCTGCGGGGCAAGTCCCTCCGAGGCGAGCAACTTCCAATAGAACGCGGCGACGAGCACCGGGGACGGACTCTGTGCGAGCGTCGAGACCGCGCCGACCAGCATGCGGTAGATCTCCGGGCACGCCTCACGGTCAGCAGACATGTGATCGGCGCCCTCCAGCAACGCCATCCCTGAGGTCAACACGTCGAGATCCGCACGCAGTTCTGGATGGGCCGAGACGAGTTCGACTTGGGACACGACGTCGAGGTCCCGTCCCTTGTGCAGCAGGACGTCGACGTGGTTGAGCGGCTCGAGTCGTGCACCGATCTTCGACGTGGTCTTGCGCACGCCCTTGGCGACCGCGCGCACCTTGCCGTGGTGCTCGGTGAGCAACACGACGATGCGATCCGCCTCGCCAAGTTTGTAGGTTCGAAGCACGATCGCCCGATCCCGGTAGTTCGTCACGAGTCGATTCCTCCGAAACGACGCTCACGGCGCTCGAAATCGTCGACCGCCATCTCCACGTGCTCTGCGTTGAATTCGCTCCACGGGACGTTGAGGAACACGAGCTCGCTGTAGCCGAGTTCCCACACGAGCGACGGAGGAAGTCGGGTCGGATCTCCGAAGATGATCACGAGGTCTGGATCGTCGAGCGCAGGATTGAGGATGGCGTTCTTCAACTCCTGTTCGTCGAAGTCGGGACTCGACAAGGAGTTCACCGCGTTGACGATGCGGTCGCGGCCGTCCGCGCACGTGTCGACGATCACGACGACGCCCCGTCGACTGACGTGCCAGACACGGTCCCCGCGACGCGTCCCGAAGAGCGCGTCGATCAGCCTGCCGATCAGGGCTTCGCGGTCATGCGTCGACGATGAACCAGACGTCGGACAGATGGTGATCCATCGGGCACCCATCGCCGCGACGCTGTCCACGACCGCGTCGATCTGTCGTGACCACTGTGCGGCGTCCGTTGAGCACCACTCCTCGAGGGTGCCACCACACACGACGACGTGCGACATCGCGTGCGAACCAGACGTTGGTCGAGAGATTTCGCCGGTCGCCATTCGTCCATTGTCGCACGCCCGCTCGGTAGTGTTGCCGACATCATGAGCGTCATTGATCCACGCCCGAGCGGTGTGCACGTGGCGTGCATCATGGACGGCAACGGTCGTTGGGCTCGCCGTCGTGGCCTGCCAAGAACCGAGGGCCACACCGCAGGCGAAGAAAACCTCGCCGAGGTCGTTCGCCACGCTGCCCGGCGCAACGTCGGTTGGCTCACCGTGTTCGGCTTCAGCACCGAGAACTGGATTCGTCCACGGGCCGAGGTTCGCCACATCCTGTCGCTGCACAAGAAACTGTTCGGACGTCTTGAGGAGTTGAACGAAAACAACGTGCGGGTGCGCTGGATCGGTCGTCCGTTCGACGAGCCTGAGGCCAAGACGCCAAGCGTCGTCCAGCGCGCCATCCGCCAGGCCATCGAAGACACGGCGCACAACACCGGCATGGTGCTGACCGTGGCGTTCGACTACGGCAGCCGAGCAGAAATCCTGCGCGCGGCACAGCGCGCGAAGAAGCTTCGTTCGGTCGTCGGGCCGACAGACATCGACCGGGAGATGTACCTTCCCGACCTGCCGAAGGTGGACCTCTTGGTGCGAACTTCCGGTGAGTCGCGGATCTCGAACTTCCTGCTCTGGCAGATCCCCGAATCGCGGATCTATTTCACCGAGCGCACCTGGCCTGATTTCGATGCATCCGAGTTCGACGCCGCGCTCGCGCTGCTCGATCGCTCGACCAACCCATGACCACGTTGTCGGTCGACGACCTCCTCGACGCCACAGTCGCATCGCTCGAGCATGCAGAGTCACGACCCGGACAGGCGACGATGGCACGCGAGATCGCCTCGTCGATCGCAACCGGCCGCCATCTCATCGCCCAAGCCGGCACGGGCACGGGCAAGTCACTCGGATACCTCGTCCCCGTGGCCATGTCGGAAAAACGCACGATCGTTGCCACCTACACGAAGGCTCTCCAGGACCAACTGGCCCGATTCGACCTCCCACTCATTGCGTCAGTGGTGCGCGAGGAACTTGGTCGCGAGCTGAGCTACTGCGTCTTGAAGGGACGCAGCAACTACGTCTGTCTGCAGCGTGTCGACGAACTCACCGAGAGATCCTCTCGTGAACTGGACCTCGACCGTGCATCGTCCAACGCGATGAAAAAGATCATTTCCTGGTCCGCCACGACCACGACCGGAGACGTCGGGGACATCGATTGGCCGATTTCAGATGACACCTGGAAGCAGGTTTCGGTGACGAGCGACGAGTGCCCGGGCGCCCGCAAGTGCCCACGTGGCGACGAGTGCTTCGCCGAACGGGCCCGGCTGACGGCGCAGGACAGTGACGTCGTTGTCGTCAACACCCACCTGTACGCACTCGACGTCGCATCGGATGGCGCGATCCTGCCCGAACACGAGGTCGTCGTGTTCGACGAGGCGCACCAGCTCGAAGACGTGGTGAGTTCGTCGGCGAGCGTCGCAATCGGTCCGGGTCGGGTCGGCTCGTTCGCCAACACGATTCGCTCGGTGATCGCCGACGACGCCCTCTTTGCACGATTTGGCAGGGTGTCGACGTCGCTCACCGGCGCCCTCGTGTCGCACGTCGGCGAGCGTGTTCGTCTGCCACTCGACCAGGAGATCGCCGATTCACTCGTGGAGCTACGGATGTGCGCCGACGAGGCACTCACCGTCGTCCAGGACGTGACCTCGTCCAACGAATCGGTCAAGCAGAAGGCTCTTCGGGCCGTCACGACGGCCACGCGTGTCATCGAACAAGTCGACGCATGCCTGAGCATCGGACCGAACTACGTGGCATGGGTCTCGGGGACCAAGGATCGCCCGCAACTCGAGATCGCGCCACTCGACGTCGCCCCGATCCTGGCCGAACGCGTGTGGAACAAGCGGACCGCCATCCTCACGAGCGCAACCATTCCCGCCTCCCTTCCACAGCGCGTCGGCATCGACATGTCGACCTGCGACGCGATCGACGTCGGCAGTCCCTTCGACTACGACAACAGCGGCTACATCTACTGCGCCAAGCACCTTCCTGCCCCGAACGAACCCGGGCGCGACGATGCGGTGAACGAGGAGATCATCGAGTTGATCACTGCGGCAGGTGGACGCACGCTCGCGCTCTTCACCACCTACCGCGCACTACACCTCGCAGCCGATGCGGCCGCGGCGCGAACGCCCTTTCCGATCATGCGCCAGGACGATCTTCCGAAGATGGCACTCGTCGAGGCCTTCAGCGATGACCCCGAGGCATGCCTGTTTGCGACAGCTGGTTTCTTCCAAGGCGTCGACGTTCCCGGCGAGACGTTGAGTCTCGTCATCATCGACAAGATTCCGTTCCCCCGCCCGGACGATCCGCTCCTGAGTGCGCGTCGCGAGGCGATCGGCCAGACCGCGTTCTCCGACATCGACATCCCGATCGCAGCGACGCAACTCGCCCAGGCAGCCGGTCGTCTCATCCGCAGTTCGTCCGATCGCGGCGTGGTGGCGATCCTCGACCCGCGGTTGGCAACCAAGTCCTACGGCCGCCGACTCGGAGCGCAACTGCCGTCGTTGAAGCGAACGATCACCCGCGAAGACGTCGTCAGATATCTGACTGACCTGCGACGCTGACGATCAGTCGATAGCCCATCCCGCGAACGGTCGTGACGATCTTCGGTGCGTCCGGCTGATCCTCGATCTTCACGCGTAATCGACGGATGTGGGCATCCACGAGTCGGCTGTCCCCGAGGTACTCATATCCCCACACTCGCTCGAGCAACTGGTCGCGCGACAGCACCATGTTCGGATGGTCGGCGAACTCGCACAACAAGTCGTATTCGGTTCGCGTGAGGGCGACCTCGGCACCACCCTTCAACACGACGCTCAGGTCGCGACGCAACTCCACGTCACCGAACTTGCTCACCGATCCGATTCCACCGGTCCCGGCGAGATTGTTTCGTCGGATCGAGGCCCGAATCCTCGCGGCGAGTTCCTTGGTGTTGACCGGTTTGGTGACGTAGTCGTCCGCTCCGGCCTCGAGTCCGACCACGAGGTCATGGGTGTCGGTCTGGGCGGTGACGATGATGATCGGAACGGTGCTCAGACGGCGAAGTGATCGACAGACCTCGAAGCCGCTCATGTCGGGCAGGCGAAGATCCAGCAGCACGAGATCGGGACGAACCTGGGCAAAGAGACGGATGCCGGATTCGCCATCGGGGGCCTCCTCGACCCGGTACCCCTCGTCTTCGAGGCTGAGGCGCAGTGCGGTGCGAATGTTCGGGTCGTCTTCGATGAACAGCAGCGTCGCCACGCCACGCATTCTGCCCGACCCTCCATCTTTGTTACACAAAACGCACAGTTTGGCCCAGAAAGCGTCACCTTGGGCAGCCACAGTGGGACCACTGAACCGATGGGTCCATGCTCCCCCTTGGGCCCATCGGTTCCGGTTCAGTTCCCTGCCATGCTGTGGGCGTGGCGAAACGAATGCCCCGCATCCGGCTCGGTCTGCGCGGTCGCATGGTGACCTTCTTTGGTCTCGCCGCCTTGGCCGCCGCGATAGCCCTCAGCCTCGTCACGTATGCGAGCACTCGCTCGTACCTGCTCGGCCAACGCACCGACGTCGCCAAGCGTCAGGCGTTCAACAACGCACAGCTCGTGCGCACCGTCATCGCAGGCGACCGATCGAACGTGGCCGACGTGATGACCAACATTCGCAGTGAGCGGGGCGGCTACGCGGTGTTGCACCTGGAGGCCACGGAGACCTCCGTCGAGAGCTTCTACGCCCAGGAACCACTTCGCTTCACCCAGTCGAACCTGCCGCCAGAGTTGATCGACAGAACCATCGCAGGAGCGAGCGGTCGACAACGCTTCAGCTTCAACGGCCAGCCCTACGAGGGCGTCGGTGTGGCGATCCCATCCCTCGGTGCCCAGTATTTCGAAGCGTTCCCCCTGAGCGACGTGCAGACGACCCTGCGCACCATCCAGACGACGCTCGTGGTCGGCGTGATCCTGATCACGATCGCCGCCGGCATCCTCGGACTGACGATGAGTCGCACGGTGCTCCAGCCACTCGCTCGAGTGACGAAGGCCGCCAACACCATCGCCACGGGTGGACTCGACACTCGGCTCGACCCGGAGAACGACCCGGAACTCGACCAGCTGGTCGAGTCGTTCAACGAGATGGCCGACGCCGTTCAGGCGAGGATCGAACGCGAGCAACGATTCGCGAGCGACGTGAGCCACGAATTGCGCAGTCCCGTGACGGCGCTCGCGGCTGCCGTCGACGTCATCGTGGCACGACGCGACGACTTCACCGATAGAAATCGCCAGGCGATCGACATCGTCGCATCACAGGTTCGACGCTTCGATCGCACGGTCGTGGACCTGCTCGAGTTGTCGCGACTCGACGCCGGGGCGAGTGAGTCCCAGCTCGAGGACGTCGACGTCGTCGACTTCGTCGGACGAATCATGGCACGACACGGTTTTGCCGCCGTTCCGATCGTCGTCGACGGAGCACATCAGGCCGAACCGCGACCACTCCTCGACCGACGACGACTGGAACGTATCTTGGTCAATCTGCTCGAAAATGCGCGCGACCATGCCGGTGGTGCGACGCGAGTGGTCATCGACATCCAATCCGAGACCGTGGTGATCTCCGTCGACGATGCGGGCCCCGGAGTCGCAGTCAGCGAGCGGGACAGGATCTTCGAGCGATTCGCTCGCGGCTCGGCCTCACGCAACTCGACCGGCTCCGGCCTCGGTCTCGCAATCGTCGCCGAACACGCCCGTGCACTCGGAGGAGAGGCGACCGTGGACAACGCACCCGATGGCGGTGCCCGATTCGTCGTCACGGTGAGCCGTCGACTGGGTGCCAACGACGGTGAGGGATCGTGATGGCACGGCGACTTGCACTTGTGGTCGTCCTGACGACCATCGGCGCGGCTTGCTCGATTCCCGCAGAGGGAGAATTCCAGGAGATCCCGGATGCGGAGGTTCCCTTCGAGTTGTCCGTGACGCAGACCACCGTGGCGTCGGCGGTGTCGACGACAATTCCGGGAACCGACACCTCGACCGAGGCGATCGACGCCTACTTCATCTCCAATTCGCGGGTCTTGAAGATCGTGCGCCTCGTCGCCAGCCCCGCCGGACCAGACCAGGCGCTCGCGACTCTCGGCTCACTCGACACACAGGATCCTGCGCTCGCGGGACTGCGCACGGCGATTCCGCGATCGTTCTCGGCGACGGTGTCCGTGGAACGAGGTGTGGCGAACGTCGATTCGACTCGTGGACTCTTGGACACCCTGAGCCCGCTCGACCAGCGTCTCGCCGTCGCCCAGATCGTGCTCACCCTCACGAGCAGACCGGGCATCGGACAGGTCACGTTTTCCGTCGAAGGCACGCCGACTGGGGTGCCGCGCGGACGGGGCGACCTCGCCGGGCCGCTCACTCCGGTGACCTTCGACGACTACGTCAACCTCGTCGTCACCGGTTGATCAGTAACCGAGGCGCTCGACTCGTTCGGCGCGCTGCTGCCAGTTCTTGTCGACGACCACCGACAACTCGAGGCGAGTGCCTTTGGCCAGCTGCGGCTTGACTGCAGCACGCACCGCCTGCAACATCGCTCCACCCTTGCCGATCACCATTCCCTTTTGCGACTCGCGCTCGACCACGATCTCGCAGATCACCGCACCGTCATCGGACACCGTCGCCCTGGTCGCGATCGAATAGGGCAGCTCATCTGCGGTCTTTGCGAGCAGCACCTCGCGGACGAGTTCGGCGACCCAGGTCGCCTCGTCGGTCTCGCTCACCATGTCCGGTGGATACATCAGCTCGCCCTCGGGCATCATCGCTAGGAGGTGACGCTTCAACTCCTCGACGCCGTCGCCCGTCGCCGCCGACACCGGGAAATAGGACTCGGCTCCGAATCGCGACGCCCTGGTGAGCTGTGCGAGCATCTGTTCGCGCGAGGCGCGATCGGCCTTGTTGACGACGACGACGCAGCGGGCCATGTCGATGTTCGACGCCACCCACTCGTCTCCTTTGCCGATCGGCTGGGTCGCGTCCACCACGAGACACGTGACGTCGACGTCCTTGGTCGACTCGAGTGCAGTGGCGTTGACCTTCTCCCCGAGCGCCGAGACCGCCTTGTGCAATCCGGGCGTGTCGACGAACACGAGCTGGGCGTCGTCGGTCGTCACGACTCCACGCACTCGAGTGCGCGTCGTCTGGGGCTTGTCGGACACGATGCTCACCTTGCGTCCGACGAGGGCGTTCAGCAGGGTCGACTTGCCGACGTTGGGGCGACCGACGAGGGAGACGAAGCCGGAACGCACACAGTGAGGCTAGTTCTGCCACACTGGTTGCGTGTCGCAGATCAATTTCAAGAAGTGGTTCGACCGAATGCAACCACAGACCCTGCAAATTGCGACGTGGCTGCTCTACTTCGATGGCTTCTTCGGCCTCGTCGACCTTCTCGATGGCGGTGGCGAGATGTACTACCTGCGCCTGCGCTACCCGGGCGGAATCCTGATCGGACTCGCGATCATCGGTCTCTATGCGGCCGGTGGGCTGCTGATGGCCAATGATCGGCGACTCGGCTATCGCCTGAGCGTCGCCGCCGCAATCAGTCCGTTCGTCGTCAACTTCGTCGTCTATTCCGACGTTGGTGCCTCACTGCGCTATCGACTCTTTGGTTCGGGCATCATCGGTTTCGCCTTCGACGTCGCGCTCATCGCCCTCCTCCTGCACCCTCAAAGCAAGGAACATCAGCGCATCTGGTTCCGCTGAGGCGGTTCGTCTGGGGCCGAGCGGTTCTGGCAAACTCGGTCCATGACCACCATCATTCCCAGCATTGACGCATTGTCCGCCCACGTCGGTGAGCACCTCGGATACAGCGACTACCTCGACATCACCCAGGAGCGGGTCCAACTCTTCGCAGATGCCACCGGCGACCACCAGTGGATTCACCTCGACGTGGAGAAGGCCAAGAGCGGTCCGTTCGGTGGCACCATCGCCCACGGGTATCTGACACTTTCTCTCGGACCGGCGCTCCTGCCACAGATCTGGCGAGTGGACGGCGTGAAGATGGGAGTCAACTACGGAGCGAATCGGGTCCGCTTCATGGCCCCCGTGCCTGTCGGTGCGAAACTGCGTGCCGGTGCGAAGCTGATCAACGTCGAGCCGGTGACCGGAGGCGTGCAGGTGACGATCGAAGTGACCTTCGAGTGCGAGGGCGCGTCGAAGCCTTCGTGCGTCGCCGAAGTGATCTTCCGCTACTACGCCTGAGCCGGATGGTCGCGACGCACCCGTGTCGCGATCTCCGCGAATGAATCGAGAGTGTCGCTCGTCGGATAGTCGACGCACCACGGCACGAATCCACCGCATCCGAGATCGACGTAGTGGCGCACCTTGGACTCGACCTCGTCTGGGGTTCCCACGAGGTTGGCCTCTCGCCATTGCTCGAAGGACTCCCCGCGAATGCTCAACTTCTGGGCCTCGCGTAGCTGGGCCTCGTTCGAGCGGATCAGAATCTCGGGCGACCACGTCTTGGTGATCGTCGACTCGTCACGGCCGACTGCGGTGCAGTGGTTCTTCAAGATCTCGCGCTTGCGGGTGAATTCACTCGGAGTGCCACCGAAGTTCGAGTAGTCGGCGTATTGGGCGACCACGCGCAACGTGAGTTGCTCTCCCCCTCCACCAATCCAGATCGGTGGCCGCGGTGACTGCAACGGCTTCGGATCACAGTTGGCACGTGAAAGTTGGTAGTACTTGCCGTCGTAGTTGGTCTCGGGATTCATCCACATCGAGGTGACGATCTCGACTGCCTCACGCAACATGGCGATGCGATCCTTCGGCACGGGGAACGGATAGCCATAGCCGCGACACTCGTTTTCGTACCACCCGGCTCCGATGCCCCAGTCAAGTCGACCCTTGGAGATCACGTCGAGCGTGGAGGTGATCTTGGCGAGCAACGACGGCGGCCGGTAGAGGTTGCAACCGACCATCTGTCCCAAGCGGATCGTCGTCGTCAACTGGCTGATCGCCGCCATCGTCGTCCAACATTCAAAGACCGCCTCGTGCGACGGTCGGGGCACGTTGTGGAAGTGGTCGTAGACCCAGATCGAATCGAACCCGAGACGCTCCGCACGCAGCGCGATGTCGACCGAAGCCTGCCACTTTTCGGTCGCCGTCGGCAGACCGACGAGCTCCATCTTCCATCCCTGCGGCATGAAGACGCCGAAGGTCACCTTCGATCCGTGGATGCTCGTCACAGCGGAAGGTTCCCCGTCGCCGACTTCGTCGAACCATGGTCCTTGTAGGCGGCGATGGTTCGCTGGGCGATGCGCATTTGGTGGATCTCGTCGGCGCCGTCGGCGAATCGCGACCACCGCGCCTGCTGCAACATCCCTGCAAGCGGGGTGTCGGTCGAATACCCGAGGGCGCCGTGCACCTGGATCGCCCGATCGACGATGTTCCACAGGCTGTTGGCGACGAAGTGTTTGGCCATCGAGACTTCCGAGGTGAAGTCCAGACCGTGCTCGATCTTGTACGCGGCGTGCAGGATCATCAACTTGCCCTGGTACAGCTCCATCGCCGAATCCGCGATCAGCCACTGGATCCCTTGTTTCTCGGCGAGGACAGATCCATGCGAGTAGCGCTCGAGCGACCGCGCGACCATCATGTCGAGTGCCGCTTCTGCCTGCCCTATCCAGCGCATGCAGTGAGCGAGGCGAGCCGGACCGAGGCGGTATTGGCCGAGCAAGTGTCCTTGGCCGCGCCCGCCGAGCATGTTGGCCGCCGGCACCCGCAGGTCGGTGATGCGAATCTCACAGTGGTTGTGACTGCCCGACATGGTCTCGATGTCGCGCACGACTTCCCAGCCCTCGCTCGGAATGTCGACGATGAAACACGAGTTGGCCGCCTGCGGACGGTCGGGGTCGTCCTCGGTTCGCGCGACGAGGAGTGCGAACTGTGCACCACGCGCACCGGAAATGAACCACTTGTGGCCGTTGATGACCCACTCGTCGCCATCCTGATAGGCCGTCGTGCGGATGAGCGTCGGATCGCTTCCGGCCACCTCTGGTTCCGTCATCGCAAAGCACGATCGGGCCGTGCCCTCGCACAGTGGTCGCAGGTACTTCTCTTTTTGCTCGTCCGTACCCCAATGCAGCAACGTGTGCTGGTTCCCTTCGTCGGGAGCCTGGGCGTTCAACACGTACGGACCGATCGACACCTTGCCAGCCTCTGCCGACACCGCCGCCATCGCCGTCGGCCCGAGACCCATTCCGCCCCATTCGGCCGGCATGTGTGGCAGCCACAATCCCCACTCGTCGCGGGCCACCTTGCGCAGCGACACGATCGTCTTGATCACCGCCGAGCGGTCCTTGTCGTCCGTCGACTCCCAACGAGGACGAACGACCTCGTCCATGAACGACCGAACCTTCAGGCGCACCTCGTCCACCTCGGGTGGAAACGAAAAGTCGATCACGCGCTAGACCCCCATGTGTTGAACGTCTCGACGCTACCAAGCACCTCGGTCGGCTCTGAATCCGTGCCCAGGTCGTAACCTTTCGTCGTGCCACGAAACGAGCGCCAACGCCCCACGTGGGACACCGAGGGCCTCCTCCATGGTGACGCCAAACGTGCGGCCGTCCAAGACATGTTCGACCAGATCGCACCCCGCTACGACCTCGTCAATCGAATCATGACGTTCCGCCTCGACGTGCGCTGGCGAAAGGTCGCCCTACGCGCCCTCGGGCTTGCCCCAGGAAGCGTCGTGCTCGACCTCGCAAGCGGGACCGGGGACATGTGCATCGACCTTGCGCGTGCCGATCTCGTGCCGATCTCGATCGACCTTTCCTACGGCATGCTGCACGCGGGTCGCAGTTCGGCGCCTCGCGTCCAGGCCGACATCCTGCGCCTCCCCGTACCTGACGGGTCCGTCGACGGAGTGACCTGTGGCTTTGCATTGCGCAACCTCGTCGACCTCGACACGTTCTTTCGCGAGTTGCACCGCGTGGTGCGACCTAACGGTCGGATCAGCCTGTTGGACGTCGGTGTTCCGCACAACCCTCTCGTGCGCTTCGGAAACGGGATCTACTTCGGTCGCATCGTGCCGTTGATCGGAGGACTGCTCTCCGATCGCGCCGCCTATCGCTACCTCCCCAAGAGCGTGGCCTATCTACCGGAACCCGCCACGCTCGTCGCGATGCTCGAATCGGCGGGATTCGAACACGTCGTGCATCGACAGTTGAGCGGAGGACTCACCCAGCTCCTCCACGCCACGAGGTCCGCGTGAAGGTCGTCGTCCGACCGCTGTCGGACGTGACGGATGAAAACGTCGACCTCAACGACTTCTGTCGGGGAGACGGACAACTCTTCGTGCGGGACGGCGTCGGCGTCGCCGGACGGGGCGTCGCCGCACGGATCCGGGGTCGCGAACATCGAGCATTCTTTGACTCCCTTACGGTCGATGCCCCTGGCGACGAAGACGGGGCACGACCGACGCTCATCGGGGCGATTCCCTTCGACCGCGCACTCGACGCCGAGTTCGTCCTGCCTGCAACGTGGATCACCAAGACCGATGACGGTCGCGCGTGGTTCGGGTGCGTCGACGAAGCGACGCTCGACGTTGCACACCCACCGAGCCCCCAGCCGACTGGCAACGAGTTCACCGTGCGACCGGGTGTGGCAGTCGACCACTATCTGCAGGCGGTCGCGACGATTCGCGACGCGGTGCGGGCGGGCCGCATCACGAAGGCAGTCGTCGCACGCGACATCGAGGTCCACGCAACCCAGCCGATCGACGTCCACGGACTTCTGCTCCGCCTGAAGGCGTCTTTCGGGTCGAGCTACCGCTACTGCTTCGACGGCCTCGTCGGAGCGTCACCCGAGTTGCTCGTCGCGGTGCACGGCACACAGATCTCCAGTCACCCACTCGCGGGCACCACACCCCGCACCGGAGACCCGATCACCGACGATCGGCTCGCCGCCGAACTTCTGGCAAGCCCCAAGAACCAGATCGAGCACCGGGTCGTGATCGACATGGTGCACGACACCCTTCTCGAACACTGTTCGTTCCTCGATTGGGAGCCCGAACCGAGCGTGATCAAGGTCGCCAACGTGCAACACCTCGGCACGAGGCTCGTCGGCCAGCTGTCACTACCGAGACTCAACGTCTTCGACGCCGCAACGCTGCTCAGCCCGACCCCCGCCCTCGGTGGCTTCCCCCGGGAGGAGGCACTCGAGTTGATTGCACGCCACGAGGGCTTCTCGCGAGGTCGATACGGAGGCGCGATCGGCTGGTTCGACGACTCCGGCGACGGCACCTTCGCGGTGACCATCCGCTGCGCGGAGCTGAGCGATGATCGCCGCCACGCCCGACTCTTTGCTGGTGGCGGCATCGTTGCCGACAGCGAACCGCTCGCAGAACTCGCGGAGACTCAGGCGAAGTTCCAGGCGATGCTCGCCGCAATCGTCAGGCCGTAGGAAAGGCCGACTCGAGCGCCGCGATGACCGCGTCGTTCAGCGCACGGTGGATTTCGACGTTGGCTGCGCGATCGGTGCGCACGTGCGACAGTCTGACGCCGTCACGAAGGGAGGCCTCGATCAACTTCTCGTCACTCGACACCTCGGCATACGCGATGCCGTGAGCGGCACACAGCGCCTCGAAGTTGGTCGAATGCGGAGTGCCGAAGAGCTGTTCGAAGCGGTCGGACTCGAGCGCACCGGCCTGCGCAAGGAACGAAAAGATGCCGCCCCCACGATTGTCGATGAGCACGATGTGCAGGTCGATCGCGTGGTCGACGACGTTGACCAGCGACGAACTGTCGTGCAGGAGGGCCACGTCACCGATGAGGACGGTGACCGGTTCCTTCGCTCCGAGCGCGACCCCAATGGCCGTTGCGACAACGCCGTCGATTCCATTCGCGCCACGATTCGACAGGACACGCAAGTCGTTGCGCGGGCCAGAGAACCATTCGACGTCGCGAATCGGCATGCTGGACGACACGACGAGGCAGGTGTCGTCCCCAGCCTGGTCCACGAGCAGATGGGCCACCTTGGCCTCGTGCAAGTGTTCGATCGACAACTCTCGGTCGAGAGTGGCTCGGGCGATCGATTCAGCCGCGGTCCAGTCGGCCAACCATTCCCCGTGTGGTGCTCCGTCGACGACACCGAGCGCAGCCATCGATGCCTCGATTGGCCCCGTCATCGAGTGGGTGACGACGCGATCGGGGTCCGTCACGATCGGCCGGCGCGAAAGAGCGACGTAGGGCACCGACAACGAGGCGAGCCAGCCGTTGACGACTTTCGACACGGGTGGTTCACCGATGCGCAACACGACCTGCGGAGCGAGTCGTGTCTGCATCGCAGCTGAACGCAGGATCGGGTCGGCCGCTGAGATGACGGGGGCGCGTCGGAGTCGGTCGTCCAAGAGGCGAAGACCGCTTCGTGGGTCGGCGATCACCGGCCAACCGAGGCGATCGAGCCACTCGCACGCAGCGTCGAGATCGACGAGTCCCTCACCCGCGACGACGACGCCGCGAGTGGACCGCAGCGTCTCGAGGATCGCCGAGTCGGCGACGACCGGGGGCCGGGTGAACTCGACCGCAGCGATGGAATCAGGCAAGTCGCCTCGCAGTTCCATGAGAGGTTCCCGGAATCCGAGGTTCACATGGACCGGCCCAGGATTGACGACGTCGAGGGCCCCCAACCACGCACGCTGCGCGAGTGGTCTCCACGTCGGGGCATCTGTGGACATCTGCGGTGGCACGTCGAGAAAGTCGCGCACGGCTGTTCCGTAGAGTTCCTGCTGGTCGATCGTCTGTGCCGCACCGACTCCGTGCAACTCGGGTGGGCGGTCTGCGGTGCACACGATCATCGGCACGAGCGACAGCCCAGCTTCGACGACCGCGGCGTGGAAGTGCGTGGCCGCGGTTCCAGAGGTGCACAGCAACACCGCCGGAACACGCGTCGCGACGCCGATGCCGAGTGCACAGAATGCCGCCGACCGCTCGTCGTGGAAGACGTGAACGTCTATTTCGTAGCGCTCAGCAAGCGCAAGCGCAAGCGGGGTGCTGCGCGAGCCGGGAGCGACGACCGCGTGCTTGAGACCACACGCGATCCATTCGTCCACGAGGGTGGCACAAAACGTCGCTGCATCCGAGGTGGACTCGACCATGCCCTCTATCGTGGCACCTGTGAGGGTCGAAATCTTCTCCGATCTCGTGTGTCCGTGGTGTTTCATCGGAAAACGTCGCTTCGAACGCGCCGTCGAGGCGTTGCGCGCCGACGGCCTGGGCCTGGACTTGGAAGTCGTGGTGCGCCCCTTTCAGCTCGATCCGACGGCCCCAGTCGACTCTGCAGTCCCTGTTCGCGAGGCATATGCGAAGAAGTTCGGCGGCCCAGACAAGGCAGAGGCCATCCTGCGGCACGTGACGAGCGTCGCCGAGGCCGACGGCATCACCTTCAACATGGACCTCGCCGTGCGCGCCAACACGCTTCACGCGCACCGCATATTGCTGTTCGTCGAGGAAACCCTCGGCGCATCGACCCAGATGGAGCTCAACGAAGCGATCATGAACGCCTACTTTCGCGACGGGCTGAACATCGCCGACGTCGAGGTGTTGTCGGAATGCGCGGCGTCAGTGGGAGTAGACCGAGACGCCACACGCGAGGTGTTGATGTCCGACCGATATCTCGCGGAGGTCGAAGAGTGGCTCGCGACTGCCGCCGACAACGGCATCACGGCGGTTCCGACGTTCATCGTCGACGATCGCTGGTCGATCCCCGGCGCACAGGACACGGAGATGTTCGAACGAGTACTTCGTCGCATGCTGACGACCGCCCCGTGATGCTTCCCCACTCGGTCGTCGGGTCCGGCGAACCGTCGATCGTGTTCGTCCACGGCTTCACCCAGACGCGCACGTCCTGGCGACCGTGCGCCGAGCGACTCGCCGCCCGCCACCGCTGCTACCTCGTCGATGCACCCCACCACGGCGAGGCTCGCTCGCTCGATGTCGATCACGCCGACGCCGCCCGAGCCGTCGGTGATTCATCGCGAGAGTGCGTTCTCGTCGGATACAGCATGGGCGGGCGTCTGGCTCTTTCCGCTGCAGTCGCGCCATCGACGACGCTTCGGGCCCTCGTCCTCGTGAGCACCACTGCGGGCATCGAGGACGACACGGAGCGGGCCGCACGACGCGCCGACGACGACGCATTGGCATCACGCATCGAATCGATCGGCACCGACCTCTTCATCTCCGAGTGGCTGTCGCAGCCATTGTTCGCCGGCTCACGACGCAACGAAGCAGAGCTCGCTTCACGCAGAACCAACTCAGCCGAGAGCCTCGCCCGAAGCCTGCGTCGATGCGGCGCTGGCGAGCAAGCACCCGTCTGGAACGATCTCCACAAGGTCGTCGTCCCGACGCTCATCGTCGCTGGCGCACGCGACTCAAAGTACGTGGGCCTCGCCAGGCGGTTGCACGACTCCATTGCCGGCAGCGAACTGAGCATCATCGACGACGCTGGCCATGCGGTCCATCTGGACCAGCCGGATCGCTTCGCCGACGCGCTCGAGGACTTTCTCGTTCGTCGCGTCGACGCCTAGGACACGATCAAGCCGAAGGCCAACAGCATCCCGACGACGAGCTGCACCCGTGCGGTGCGGCCGAGCACCGGAATCAATTCGGCTCCAACGGCACGGGCGCGAATCCGGCGTACGGGATCCCACGAGAACACGAAGCCAACCACGCCGACGGCCGCCCAGCGATACGTGACGGCGACGACGCACACACCGACGAGGGCTGCAAGACACACGAGGAGATACAGCGCCCTCGTTCCTCGATCCCCGAGCCGCACCGCGAGCGTTCGCTTGCCCGACTCGGTATCTGTCGGAATGTCACGCAAGTTGTTGACGATCAGCAACGACACGGCAAGGAAGCCGACGACACATGACGCGACGACGTCGACTCCGCGTATCGACTCGCCCACGGCAAACGTGGTTCCGACGGTTGCGACGACGCCAAAGAAGACGAACACGAAGAGTTCACCAAATCCCGAGTAGCCATACGGCGAGGGACCACCGGTATAGGTCCAGGCGGCGACGATTGAGGCGACGCCGACGACGACTAGCCACCACGACGTCGTCGCCGCGATGGCGAGACCTGCAACTGCCGCAACGAGGAACGATCCGAAGGCTGCTCGCTTCACCGCCGCTGCAGGCATCGCCCCTGAGCCGACGAGGCGCAATGGACCGACGCGGCGCGCATCGGTGCCTTTGACCCCGTCTGAATAGTCGTTCGCATAGTTGACGCCTACTTGCAGGGCAACCGAGACGACGAGTGCCAGGAAAGAATTCAGCGGCAACCCCAGTGAGCCGTCATGACGCGCGACGACGAGAGCGAAGCCGACCGCAACGGGCACCACCGCGGCAGGAAGGGTCTTCGGTCGACTCCCCGCGATCCACAGTCGAAGCTGTTGCTGCACGCGTCCAGTGTCGCACGACCGCGAGCCTTAGCCTGTACTCGTGCACAGACTCGTCGCCATCGATGTCGCGGCTTCGCAACGATTCGTGGAATGCGTGCTCACGTGCTGGGACGCAGGTGATGCGGTCCTACCCCTCGACCAGCGTCTGAGCGAGCGTTCCCGCCTCGATCTGGCTCGGGAATTCGGAGCGGACCGCGTGATGACGTCGGATACGACGCTCGACCTGGGTGGCCGACTGGTGATGCGCGATGACGACGCTCTCGTGATCGCGACCAGCGGATCGACCGGCGATCCGAAGGGAGTGGTGCACACCCATCGCTCGCTCGATGCAGCCGCGTCACTCACCTCCACCGCACTCGACGGTCGCCCGCAGCACCACTGGCTCGTGTGCATTCCGGTGTCCCACATCGGTGGCTTCGGGGTCGTCACCCGTGCCCGTCACTGCGGCTCCGGTCTGACGCTGCACCCGACCTTCGACGCCGACGCCGTGAATCGCGCCGCACGTTCCGGATGCACCCACGTGTCGCTCGTTCCCACCGCCCTGGCCCGGATTGATGCGACGCTCTTCGAACGGATCCTCCTCGGAGGCCAGGCCGCCCCACCCGTGGTTCCCGACAACGTGACCGTGACCTATGGATCGACCGAGACGGGTGGCGGCGTCGTCTATGACTCACGGCCCCTGCCAGGCGTCGAATTGCGCATCGTGGACGGAGAGGTCCACGTCAAGTCCCCGACCTTGTTCTCCCGATATCTCGGAGTCGACCAGTCGCCACTCGTCGATGGCTGGTATGCGACCGGAGACGTCGGTGGACTGGAAGATGGACGCCTAGAGATCTTCGGTCGTTCGTCGGACATGATCATCAGCGGCGGGGAGAACATCTGGCCGGCACGCATCGAACGAGTCGCGCGCGGCATCAGCGGTGTCCAGGACGCATGCGTCGTGTCGCGCACCGACGACGAATGGGGCGAATCGGCATGGCTGTATCTCGAATCGACGAGGACCGTCAGCCACGACGAGATTCGTGACGCGATCCGCGCCACGTTGCCGTCGTACTACACGCCCCGCCGCGTGATCTGCGTCCCTGCGCTTCCTCGGCTCTCGAGCGGAAAAGTCGACAAGTCGCGTCTCACTACACTCGCGTAGTGCCCAACCGCCTGCCCGCGCGTTACTGGTTGCAGTTTGCGGCGTCGTCGATCTCCAATGCCGGTGACGGTCTTGCGGTCGCGGCGACGCCCCTGCTGACGCTGAGCCTCACACGTGACGCCAGACTGATTGGCGCCGTCAGCTTCGCCGCGTCGGTTCCTTGGCTCGTGTTGACTTTGCCGGCTGGCGTCGTCATCGACCGACTCGACAGGCGGACCACGATGATCGTGGTCAACTGGATTCGCGCAGGCGTCTACGCACTGCTCGCTTATCTCGCCTCGACACGCAACCTCGACATCTGGACGCTCATCGGTCTCATGGTCGTGATCGGATGCTGCGAGGTCCTCTTCGACATGACTGCCCAGGCGCTCCTGCCAGCCATCGTCCAGTCGGATCAGTTGGAGCGAGCCAATGGACTGCTCTATTCCACCGAGATGATCTGCAACAACTTCGTCGGACTGCCCGCTGGGTCGTGGCTCTTCGTGATCGCCGTCGGCATGCCCTTCGGACTCAATGCCGCAAGCTTTGCGCTCTCTGCCGTGATCATCTCGCGAATCGCCTTGCGCTCAACAGATCGAGGCGCGCCACCCACCCGGCGAAACTTCCGGCTCGATCTGCGCGACGGATTGCGCTGGCTCTATGAGCATCGGCTCATCAGACTCCTCGCCGTGATGCTCGGGTGCGTCAACTTTGCAGGAGCACTCGGCGCGGCCATCTGGGTGAAGTACGCAGCGGACGAGCTTGGCGTCACCGGATCGCTCTACGGTGCGCTCCTGGCCTTGCTTGCGATCGGGTCGATCCTCGGCGGGTTCATCGGCGACAAGATCGCCGACCGGCTCGGCAGGCGCACGATCCTGTATGCCTACGTCGTGTTCACCATCGACGGCCTCGTCTACGCCTTCTTCCCCAACGTCGCCATGATCGCAGCCTGGATGCTCTTCATGGGCGTTGCGAGCACGACGTGGAACATCGTCACGGTCTCGCTCCGCCAGCGCCTCATCCCGGAGGAGCTCTTTGGTCGAGTCAACAGCGTGTATCGATTCGTCGGTACCGGCGCAGCCTCACTCGGTTCGCTCGCCGGCGGGTTTATCGCCCATAGCTTCGGGCTCCGCGCGCCGTATCTCACGGGATTCGTGGTTGCGGGCGTCGCACTCGCTCTCGGCGGAGCGAAATTGATGCGCTACATGGTCCCCGCGGTCACACCTGCTCCGCCGTCGATCACGTAGGTCTCCCCGGTGATCCACGACGCGAGGTCGCTCGCGAGGAAGGCGACGAGGTTCGCAATGTCCTGCGGTTGGCCGAGCCGCTTGGTCGGCAGTCGCGAGGCAAGGGTCTCGCCGAACGTGTCGACGAGCATCTGAGCGAAGTCGGTCACGATCAGCCCCGGGGCAACCCCGACGACACGCGTCGCACCAAGTTCACCGGCCAGCTGTCGGGTCATGTGAATGATCGCCGCCTTCGTCATGTTGTAGACACCGAGGCTTGCCTCGGTGCGCAGACCGCCGATCGAGGCCACGTTGACGACGACGCCGGGATGATCCTTCATCCACTGTGACCACACCTGCTGCGTCCAAAACACCGGACCACGAAGGTTCACCTGGAACGTCTTGTCATAACGCGAGGGATCGACGTCCATCATCGGCCCCGCGTAGGGATTCGTCGCCGCATTGTTGACGAAGATGTCGAGCGAACCAAACCGAGCGATGGTGGTCTCGACGACGGAGGCGGCCGCATCGATGTCTCCGGTGTTGGCCGCCACGAAGTCGACGTTGCCACCGATTTCGGCCGCCGTCGCACGCAAGGAGTCCTCCTTGCGCGACACGATCATCACGTTCGCCCCACACTTGACGAACGTCGATGCAATTGCCTTGCCGATTCCGCGTGATCCACCGGTGACGAGTGCGGTCTTGCCCGCAAGTGAGATGTCCATCTCCGCGACCTTAGTGGTCAGGCGGAAACGTTGGTGACGCGCACGCGTTGGATGCGCCGGCCGTCCAAGGTGGCAACGGAGAACCTCCAGCCGTTCCAGTCCACGGAGTCGCCCGCGACCGGAACCTTGCCGAGCTCGCCGAAGATGAATCCACCGAGGGTGTCGTATTCCTTCTCCGGCAACTTCATCTCGAGTTCGTCATTTACCTTGGAGATCGGCAGGGATCCGGCGACGAGGAACTCCCCGTTGCCGACGGCCTGGATGACGGCGTCTTCCTCGTCGTGCTCGTCGACGATCTCTCCGACGAGCTCCTCGAGACAGTCCTCGAGTGTGACGAGTCCAACGATCGTGCCGTACTCGTCGGCGACCATGGCCATGTGGTATTTGTTGGCCTGCATGTTGCGCATGATCTCTGCGACGAGCTTCGTCTCGGGGATCACGTCCATGTGGTGCATCAGGCCGCTGATCAAGTCTGCACCTCGGCCAGATCGCTCGGCCTTCACGAGGTCCTTCACGTAGACGACACCGACGACGTCGTCGACGTCATCCTCATCGGCTCTGAAGACCGGCAACCTACTGAAGCCCTCCTCGACCGCCTTGTTCAACGCGGTCGTCACGGTGAGATCGTCGTCGACGAAGACGACGTCAGGTCGAGGAACCATGATCTCGCGCACCACGGTGTCGCCGAACTCGATCACCGACTCGATGAGCTCTCGCTCCTCGTGTTCGATGACGCTTTCCTGGGCGGCCGCCTCGACGATGCCGAGGAACTCGGACTCACCGATGAACGGACCCTGCTTGAGGCCCTCCCCCTTGACGATCACGTTGGTCAACCTGATCAAAAGGTTGGATGCGATGCGCAGGGGCCAGAACCTCACGAGCAACTCCACCGGGCGCGCGGTGAGCGTCGCCCCCTTCACCGGGTGCAAGAGGGCATAGGTCTTCGGCACGGCCTCCGCGACGACGAAGAACAACACGACGTTGGCGACTACGCCGACGACGACACCGATCGGACCGAACAGGTCGCCTGCAACGATTCCCGTCAGTGTCGCCTGGATCGTCTGACAGACGTTGACGGTGAGGAGCAGCGGGTTCACCCACAAGGTCGGCTCCTCGGCGAGCCGCGTGAGCGCCTTTCCGGATCGAACACCCTTTTCCAACAACGCCGCCGCACGTGGTTTGGTCATCTGCGACAGGCTCATCTCGGCGAGTGCGAGAAAGACGAGGACGACGAGGAGCACGACGATGGCAACTGCCATCCACGTGACTTGCGTCGACGACAACGAGGACGCTTCCACTAGCCGCTCACCTCGGGAACGTGACGGAATTCGACCGGTGCAGGATGCCCCCAGTGGAGTTTTTCGAGGTGGCCGCGCTCGAGTTCGTGCATGGCGGCTTCGGACTGCTCGGTGTCGTGGTCGTTGCCGAGCACGTGCAGGATTCCGTGCACGAGCAGCAAGGCGATCTCGTCGTCGAAGCATCCTGCATGGCTCGATGCCTGCCTGGATGCAACTGCGGGACAGATGACGACGTCACCGAGGAGCAACGGATGGTCGTGCACGTCGATCGGTTTCTTCGTCGGTCCGAACGACAGGGCACCAGGACCTGGCGTGCGCGAGGCTTCGACGGCGTCGATTGGAAAGGCCAGCACGTCGGTCGGTGAGTTCTTGCCCATGAACTGGGTGTTCAACTCGGTCATCGTTGCCTCGTCGGCAAAGATCACGGTGAGTTCGCTTTGACCAGTCACCCGTTCGGCTACCAACACGTCGGTCGCCAACTTCTGCCAACGTGCCACGTCGATGGCATGGTCGGTCTGCTCGTCAACGACGAACACCTCGACTTCGCCGTCTCCTCCGCTTCGTCGTGGGGCGTACTTGCCCGGTCGCTTCCAGATCACGACTGGGCGTCACCTCGCCTGGAAGCCTCCGTAGTTTCATACGCCGCGACGATGTCCGCCACGATGCGATGCCGCACGACGTCTGAGGCGTCCAGGTGGACGAACGCAAGATCACGAATCCCCGTCAACACCTTCTCGATGCCTCGTAGGCCGCTACGACCATCGGGAACGTCGACCTGAGTCGTATCGCCGGTGACGACCACCTTCGTGCCGAATCCGATTCGGGTCAAGAACATCTTCATTTGTTCCGGCGTGGTGTTCTGTGCCTCGTCCAAGATGACGAAAGAATTGTTCAACGTACGACCACGCATGAACGCGAGTGGTGCAACTTCGACGATCTGACGCTCGAGCATGGTCTTGGCCTGCTCCGCGCCGACCATGTCGTGCAACGCGTCATAGAGCGGTCGAAGGTAGGGGTCGATCTTGGCGGCGAGATCTCCAGGAAGAAAACCGAGTCGTTCACCGGCCTCGACGGCCGGCCGGGTGAGGATGATGCGCTGGACGGACTTCGTGTTCAGCGCGTGCACGGCCATGGCGACCGCCAACCAACTCTTGCCCGTTCCCGCGGGCCCGATGCCGAAGGTGACGACGTTGTCCCGAATCGCGTCCACGTAGCGGCGTTGGCCGCTCGTCTTGGCGCGAACGGTACGACCACCGCTCATGCGCACGATGTCCTGGGTGAGCACGACGCTCGGGCGCTGGTCTGCGCGCACCATCGTCATCGAACGCGCCAAAATCGCCTCATCAAGGTGCTGACCTCGTTGTACGAGAGATGTCAGTTCCTCGAAGAGACGCCCGACCATCGACGCATCAGAACCCTCGATGGTGACCTCGTTGCCCCGCACCAAGATCGACGTCGAAGGAAACTCGTCCTCGATGGCCCGTAGGTTCGCGTCGCGTTCGCCGAGGATCGACGACATCAGATGCGAGCCAGGCACGACCACCGTCACGCTCTGCGTGGAAAGGCTCATCAGCGAATCACGTTCGGGGTTGCAGGGCGCTCATGGCTACCCCGTCAATCTATCGCTCCTAGGGCGTCGTCGACGTGGCGCTCGGCACGGCTGTGGCGTCCGCGACCACCGGCGCAGTCGGTGAGAAGTCGAGTGCGTAGTAGCGCTGGACGGTGAGCGGGATGAGCGTCGCCTCGCCCACCATGCGCGCCATTCGGGACATCAGTTCCGCGGCTCCACCGGTTTCATGAGGTTGATTGTCCTGAGGCATGTCGAACACGAGCAAGGATCCTTCACGTGCCTCAACGGCCATCGCGTGCCGGGCGAGGAACATGCTTGCACCACGAGTCGTCCACGAGGGATCGACGACCGCCCACACGACGTAATGGATCTTGCCCGCCTTGAACTTGTCGGGAAAGTGCTTCTTGAAGTACAGCTCGCTCAACCAACGTGTTCGCTTCACGTCGGTTGCCACCAGTGTCATCGCAATCGGCAGTTCGCCCTCCCAGACGACCCACGCACGGTTCGTAGCATCGGCGAGCTGTTCGTCGAATTCCCACCTCTCCAACATCTCGTGGGTCACTGCATCTTCGGCCGTCTTGGCATACGCGCGGCGATAGAGCGTCCACAGCTGCTCGCGCAACCGCGGATCGTTGACCGGCGAGTGACGGGTGACGAACATTGGCGGTACTCCAGACAGACGGACGCCGAAACGCCCGTCGAGGACTCATCCTCCGCCTGATCCAAAAATAGTCCATCCGACCCTGATTTTCGGGGATGTAGTACCGTTTTTCCGTGCCAAACGCGCTCCTCAACCGCGTTTCTTTCTCTTGCGTCGGGCTCGGTGTCCTGGCGGCCACCGCGTCGTCGATCGTCGATCGTGACGGCTTCTCCTCGAGCGTCTATCTCGTCGCGACGGGGCTCCTCGCGCTCGCCCTCGTCGCCTCGGCCGCCGTCAACAAGCCCGACAACCGCATTTGGCCAGCGTTGTTGCTCATCGCCGCGTCCTCGATCGCCGGACAGGTCCTCGATGCACGCTTCGACAATCCGTCGACCAACCAAGCCATTCCGGAGGCACTCTTCCTCGTCGTGCAGTTGGTGCTCGCCGCAGGCCTCACCTTCATCGTCTCCAGTCGGCTCGGGAGCGACCCGCTGAGCGTCGTCGTCGACGGCATCATCGTCGGCCTTGGTGCTTGGTTCCTGATTTGGGTCGGACTGCTGAAGCCGGTCATCGACGTGTCCGACCAGACGGTTCTCGTGACCGCACTGCAGGGCGCCACCCTGGCAATCAGTGCCGTCGTGTTCTTCACGCTCGCGACGCTGCTCTTCGGTGACGCAGTGCGCTCACCCGCGGTCTGGTTCGTCGCCGGCGCGATCACCTTCACCCTCGTCGGCGACGTGCTCTACGCAGCGATCGACGCCAAGCAGGTGGACATCTCCACGAACCACTCCTTGAGTGCCTACGTGTTGTCGCTGTTCCTCGGCGCCGGGGCCTTCCTCCATCCGTCGATCAACGGACTCACGAAGTCCTCGACGAGCGCCCAACACCGACCGTTGCTCGGTCGCCTCGTCGTCACGACGTCGGCGCTCACCATTCCCGTCGTCGTGCTCGCGACCAACGATCCCGTCGACTCGACCGATCGCATCGTGCGGGCGATCTCGATTGGAATCTTGACGATCGCCGTCACTGCACGCGTCGTCCAGGCGGTGGCGAGCAACGCGCGCATCCAGCGACAGCTCGTCGCATCCGCGCAGACGGACGCGCTCACCGGCCTCCCCAGTCGCTCGCTCATGCTCACCCACGTGAACAACGCCCTGCTCGGGGCATTCGACGAAGGTCGTCAGCCGAGCGTGCTGTTCATCGACGTCGACCGGTTCAAGAACATCAACGATTCGCTCGGTCACCAGGCCGGCGACGACGTGCTGGTGGCCGTCGCGCAACGACTGCGCAACGCCCTCCCCACGCACTGCGTCGTCGGACGAATCTCGGGCGACGAGTTCGTCGTGCTCGACCCCGACACCCGCTCACAAAGTGACGCGATGGTGATCGCCGATTCGATCCTCGAGTGCTTCCACGAACCGTTGTCGTTGCGTCAAGGAGACGTCTTCGTGTCCGCCTCCGTGGGCGTGGCGACCTACCAACCGACCATCTCGGGCAATGCTGACGACCTCCTTCGTCACGCCGACACGGCCATGTATCGGGCAAAAGACGCTGGACGCAACTGCGTGGCGGTGTTCGACGAGTCGATGCTCGAGCGAGTCACGCAAAGGCTCGCTGTCGAGACCGCGCTCTACAGGGCGCTTGAGCGTCGTGAGCTTCGCCTCGTGCACCAGCCCATCGTCGACATCGAGGACGGAGAGGTCGTCGGATTCGAAGCGTTAATGCGCTGGCAACGAGACGACGGCTCAATGATCTCGCCCGCCGAGTTCATCCCGATCGCCGAGGAGACGGGAACCATCGTCCCGATCGGCTCCTGGGCGCTGCTTGAGGCGCTCACGCATCTGCGAACCTGGATCTCCGAAGGCATCTGTCGTAGCGACGCCACGATGTCGGTCAACGTCTCCCCTCGCCAATTGCACGACCCGCAGTTCGTCTCCGTCGTTGGCGAAGCGTTGCGTCGCTCGCGGGTCGCCCCAGACCAACTCTGGCTCGAAGTCACCGAAAGCGTGATGATCTCGGAACCAGAGCAGGCGTTGAGCGCACTGAATCGACTCTGTGACATCGGCGTGCGCGTCGCGATCGACGACTTCGGCACGGGGTATTCCTCCCTCTCGCTCATCCAGAAGTTCCCGATCCAGAGGCTGAAGATCGACCGCTCCTTCGTGAACGGAGTGGCCGACGACCTGAGCGCACGCTCGCTCGTTCGCACGATCATCGCGATGGGTGAGTCACTCGGTCTCGACATGGTCGCCGAGGGGGTCGAGAGCGTACGACAGCTACAGGCCCTTGCGGAGTTGAAGTGCTCGAAAGCTCAGGGCTATCTCATCAGCCATCCAGTGCCACCGGACTCCATGGGCTCGACCGTCGCGGCACTCGATCAATTTGGTTCGTGGTCGCGCCTGCGCGGGCCACGCAAGGGGAACTAGTCCCGCGGAGGACGAGGAAAGAACGCGCTCGTTCGACGCTGGTACTCGACGTAGCCGGGACGTCGCTTGGCCATCGAATGCTCGAGCATCGGCACGCCCGACACGCGCATCAAGAGCACCGACATCACCACCGCCCCGATCACACCGACCATGCTCGCGACATTCGACAGCGCCATGATCGCAATGCCCCACCACACGAGGAAGTCACCGAAGTAGTTGGGATGGCGCGTGTAGCGCCAGAGCCCCGTGTCCATCACGCGACCCGCAGAGGCAGGATCGGCCTTGAAGCGCGCTAACTGCAGATCGCCGACGACCTCGAACGCGAGCCCGACCGCCCAGACCGCGACCCCGACCACGAGAACGGGCGAGGCCTGCGGGTCGACGTCGTGGACGACCTGCACTGGCAGCGAGACGACCCACATCAATGCGCCCTGCAACAGAAAGACCGTGACGAAACTGATCAACGGGAATCGCGCGCCGTACTTGCGGCGCATCGCCTGATATCGGAAATCCTCCCCCTTGCCGAGGTTGCGCCACGCGAGATAGCCGGCAAGACGTAGTCCCCAGACCGTGACACAGACGCGCACCGCAAGCGCCGCTAGTCCGTCTGCGTCACTCGTGATCCACGACGACCAGGCCACGACGACGAATCCGGCGCCCCAGACGATGTCGACGATCGAAGCGTCTCGGATCACGGTGCTCAAGATCCACACGCTCGTCATCACGACAACGATCACGAGCAGATTGACGGTGAATACGTTCATTGACCAGCAACCCTAGTCAGAGTCGCTCGGACTCGATTGCCCACATCGTCACGGCGAATGCGACCGTCACGACGACGACTGCCACAAAGGTCGTCGTCACACCGAGCGGCGGGGACCACGGAGGGTCGCGCCACATCTCCCCGATGTTGCCGGGAACAACCCCGACGCTGTAGCGACGAATCATCACCGCAAACGACCAGATCATCACCACCGAGTAGACCGAAACGACGGCCAGAGTCGTCGTCACGCCCTTGGCGAGCCGAGAAGAGATCAACAACGGGACACCCACGAGCAGTGGAGCGACATGGCGACCTTGACTGCCATATGTCCGCAGTATCTCGTAATAATTCAGGTCGGATACGACCACGAAGCCCGCTGCGGCGGCCACGAGACCGACAGAGACGAGCAACAGCCCGCGGTCGACCGATCGACCGCTCCCGACTCCCACGATCCCGACGGCGAGGAGCGACAGAACGACGGCAACCCCCGGGGTCGGTGTGTCAAGCCAGCCGTAGTTGCCGACGTACTGCTCGACGATCCGAGGAAATCCGCGAACGATGGCATTCAGTCGATCGGAAAGTGCGACTGGAACGTCACCAAAGTCGATCGGCTTGCTCGTTGCAGGACCGAAGATCGCGACGTACCACCAGATCATGAAGCCAATCGCCCCCACGTGTACGGCGACGACCAGCCGGCCGAGCCGCGCACACGTTGAACGCAGCGATGACCGTGCACACACCGCACACGCACCAACGACGCTCAAGTAGAAGAAAGCCCCGAGTGGACGGGTCGCGATCAGCACGACACCCGAGACGAGGAACGCTCCTCGTTCGAGGAGACCCCTCTTTCCGTCGAGGACCGCCGGACACGACACCCACAACACGAGTGCGGCCACGATCTCGAGACCGGACGGACTCGACGTCGATGCCAGAAAGATGGTCCCTGGCGTGAGCGCTGCGACGAGACCCGCGACGGAGCGTCGACGCCGCGACAAGATCTGGATCGCCCAGACCAGACCCGCCACACATGCGAGCGCCTGGATGACACGACCCGCATACACCGAGTCGTTGGTCGGGCCAAAGACACTTCCGAGTCCGCTGAGCACGAATCCGAGCGGTGGATAACGACCCATGTTCGTCCACGCCACCCCATCGACCTGCGGTGCCGTGGCCACGTCGTAGGTGCAGGCGTTCTTGTCCGGATACGGAGCGAAGCACCACGGCAAGGCGTTCACCGATCCGAACTGGGGATCGATGTCGACGACGGTCGTCCAGTACGACTTCAGTTGCTCCGGCGCGACGTGTTCACCGACGAATTCTCCACGAACGATTGCCGCACCCTTGACGAAATTGGCGGGTTCGTCAGGGGATGCAAAGAGTGGAACCGAAATTGACCAAAGGAGGAACATGGAACCAAGTGAAAGCCACAGCGCTGAGGTCTTCGAAGTGAGGCGCGACACGTCTCCACATTAGGTCGGCGTAGGATTGCGCCTGCGTGGACACATCACTTGCACTGTCGAGCATCCTCGTCCTGCCCACCTACAACGAAGTGGAGAACATCGAGCGCTTTCTCCTTCGGGTTCGCTCACTCAATCCACGTCTCGCGATCGTCGTCGTTGACGACCTGAGCCCAGACGGAACAGGTGCCGTGGTGGAGAGACTGGCCATGGACGACGGACTACTTGAAGTGATCCACCGACGCGGACCAAAGGGACTGCGTGCTGCTTATGTGGCGGGTTTCGAACGTTCAATGGATCTCGCATTCGACATCGTTCTGACCATGGATGCCGACTTTTCTCACGACCCCGGAGTTATCCCACGTCTCATTGCCGAGATCCAGAGAGGTGCCGATGTCGCCATCGGCTCCCGGTACGTCCCGGGCGGATCGATCGTCGGTTGGCCACTTCACAGGATGGTGCTCTCGCGCTACGGAAATTTCTACACACGCTTCGTGCTCGGCCTCAAGCCTCGAGACTGCACGAGCGGGTTCCGTGCTTATCGCTCGTCCGCCCTCGCATCGATCGACCTCCCTTCGATCAAGGGTGATGGCTATGTGTTCCTGACTTCGATCTTGCGACGAATCCAGCAACGGCGCCTGCACGTCGCCGAGGTCCCCATCACGTTCGTTGACCGCGTTGAGGGTCAGTCCAAGATGTCGCCGCGAATTGTCATCGAGTCGATGTTGCTCGTCACACTTTTTGGCCTGAAGGACCTGCTGCGAGGTCGTCGCTAACTAGAGATACCACTCGGTCGCGTCGTAGTGCGGCTCGAGGTTGTCGAACAACCGCTCGTTCTTGCACAACTGTGGCGTGTCTCCGAGCAACTGCGGCTCGCCACCGCGGAACGCCCACTCACCTCGCTCCGACGTACCGCCGCGGACGTAACTCGACAGGGCGAAGGCCCGGTCGTTGTTCGACTCGTTCGGGAGCGAACCATGCACCGTCAACAGCCCCCACATCACCGCGTCCCCAGGCTCAAGTTCGACGTCCACGATCGAGGCTGGATCGATGCCGACACCGACGAGCTCGTCCTCCAGCGTGAGACCCTTCATGATCGAACCGCTGCCGTTGTCCGACAACCCGAGGTATCCGAGCTTGTGCGAGCCCGGCACGACGCGCAGGCACCCGTTGTCTTTCGTCGCGCGATCGATGGCCACGCCGATGGTCACCGTGTCGCGAACGACGTCTTCATACGCGTGCTTGGCTTCACGGAACATCAAGTCTTGGTGGAAGCGATAGCCGCTGATGCGCGCACCCGGCGGCTTCCAATGGATCTGCTGGGTCACCTGCTTGATGTCGTCGCCGAGCACCGGGCGCAACACGTCGAGGTACTGGTGACGGCTCCTCAGTTCGTCATAGAACTTCGCCGCCCACGCGAACCAATAGGCCTGGATCAGATACCGCTTGCCGAAATGCTTCTCGGGAAGGATCTCGTAGGCGAGATTTCCATGTCGATACGTCACTGGATGCTCGATGCCGATGGCGTACAACTCGTCGGACTTCGCCTTGAGTTCTGCCGCCTCCTGCGGATCGAAGAATCCACGGATGATCGCGTAACCGTCCGCGCGAAACTGCGCGAGTGCCGTGTCTACTTGCGACGTGGTGATCGCCCCCATGGCTTCGACAGTAGTCCTTGTTACGCTCATGGTGATGGCGACGAACGAACACTTCAACTTGGAAGACGCCTACGCCGTGACGACACCCGAGGAGAACAAGGCGCTCTATGCCCGCTGGGCCGCGACGTATGACGCCGAGTTCGTCTCGGCAACCGACTACGTGTATCCGATCCGTGTCGCGGAACGAGCGATTGACGTCATGGGCTCCCTGGAGGCCCTCGAAGTCGTCGACGTCGGCTGCGGAACGGGTGCCCTCGGGTCTCTGATCGCCGAACTTCGCCCAGGTTGGGCACTCGATGGCGTCGACATCTCCCTCCAGATGTTGGCCGTCGCCGGAACGAAACTTCGTTCGGACGGCCAGCCCGTCTACCGGGACCTTCTGGATGCAGACCTGACCAAGCCGATCCAGTTCGCCAAGAACCACTTCGACCTCATCATCAGCTCCGGAGTCTTCACCCACGGCCACCTCGCCGGTCGCGACCTCGTTGCGGTGTCGAGCGCGGCCCGCGAAGGCGGGACGATCGTCGTCGGCATCAACAAGCAGCACTTTGACAACGTCGGCTTTGCGAGTCACCTCGCCGAGGCAGTAGCCGACGGACTGATCAGCGAACCCACCTACACCGAAGTGGACATCTACGGGCCATCGAGTCCGCACTTCGGCGACAAGGGGCTCATCGCGGTCTTCACCCGCCTCGAAAACTAGCGCTGGCGAAGTCGCAGGCTCTGCCACGAGCCGTCACCGGTCCACCCGCCATCGACCGGCAACGCGACCCCGTTGACGAATCCTGACGATTCGTCGCTACACAGCCACGCAATTGCCTCGGCGATGTCGTTCGGACGCGCGAAGCGTCCCATCGGCACGTGCTCGGTGATGTCGGCATCTGAGTAGGACCCTCCCGCTTGGTCCTTGTGGTCCATCTCGGTCTTCACCCAACCCGGACACACCGCGTTCACGCGCACCCCACGACCGCCCCACTCGACCGCAAGCGTTCGAGTGAGTCCGATGAGGCCGTGCTTGCTTGCGTTGTATGCCGATCGCTCGGCGACACCCTGCAACCCCGCGACCGAGGCCACGTTGACCACCGATCCGGACCCCTTCGCCACCATGTGACGTCCGTAGGCCTTGCACAACAGGAACGGTGCGACGAGATTGACCTCGAGGACCTTTCTGTAGGTCTCACTCGGCGTGTCGAGTGCGGGCTTGATCATCGAGATCCCTGCATTGTTCACCAACGCGTCGACCCGCCCGAAGCGCTCCAGCACGCTCGATGCGCCGGCCTCCACGGCCTTTTCGTCAGAGATGTCGCCGACGACGGCGATCGCGTCACGATACGACGAGGTGTCGAGCTCCTGCAGATCGAGGAGCGCGAGCGACCATCCACGAGCATCGAGGACACGAGCGGTCTCCCGTCCAATTCCTTGGGCCGCCCCGGTGATCACCGCGACGCGCGAGATCCCTGTGGTGCTCACTTGAAGCCCACCGACGACGGCTTCTTCTGGTCGACGAGGACGATCCACACTTGGCCGACGGGAAGTGGGAAGGTCTCCCCGTTGTAGATGAACCTCGTGCCACTCTCGGGAGTCGGGCGCTCCCACGTGCCGACGAAGCGCTGACCGTTGCGCAAGAAGACCGCGTTGCCTGCACCGACGGTACGCGCAAGTGGGGTCTTTCCTCCGAACCGGTCCCCGTACTTGGACTCGTATTGCTCGACGAACTGGATGATGACCGAGGATGCGACGACTGGCCGCTTGCTCACGTAGTCCTTCTGCACGTACCCATCGACGGAGATACCCCAACCAGCTTTCGACCACGTGGCACCAACCGTCGCCGACGACCATCGAGCGAGGAACGACCTGGTCTTCACACCTCCCGCCGGGACTGAAGCGTCGAAGCGCAGACCGACGTCAGCGACGACTCCGAGACCCTTGGCCTTTCCGACCAGGGATGCAAAGTTCAACATCTGGTTGTGCGGCACTTCCTTCTTGTTGTTGCGGAAGTAGTAGTTGGACATTTCGTTCGGCGACAAGCTCACGGCGTTGGACTTGGCGACGGCCCCCAAGAGCGTCTTGTTCGCACCGGAGAACACGAGACCCGGAGACTGGAATTGACGCAGGATCTCGAGGTCCGAAATTCGTGCGCTCCGCACCGGCCCGACGACCTTCGGGAACGACGAGTTGTACAGAGCCGCGAGTCGCGTGAGACCCCACTCGACTTCCTCGACATAGACGAGGTCGGCCTCGCGCAGTCCTGTGTGCGGACGTGCGAGTGCGGTGTTGTCGAGCTTGACCATCACGACGGGCTTCCCTTCACCACCGGGACGACCCGACAACGGACTGACACCCGAGTTGGCGTGTACTTGACCAGGGACAACGGATGCAGCGAGGAGACCCGCGGCGAGGAGGAACGATTTGGCATTCCCCAACGGTAATTGACCACCGCGACCCCCTACTGGCTCACCGAAGGGTCTTGGCCATCAAACTCACGACCTTCCCTGGACGCGTCTCCATCTGGTCGACCTCGACGAAGCCTTCACGCGCGTGGAATCGCAGGCTCCCCTCGTTGCGGGGCTTCACGTTGACCTCCAGGGTCAACACGTCGACGTCGAGACGACGTTCGACCTCTCGGTACAGGGACGCCCCGAGACCCTTGCCACGAAAACCGTCGTCGAAGGCGACCCTGTCGAGGTACGCAAAGGAGGAATACCGTTCGCAAAAGTAGAGATAGTTGGGGCTGTCATATGTCGTGCCAGGGGGAAGAACGAGGCAGAATCCGACGACGACATCGGCGACGCACACGGACAACGCGACGGATGCCATCTCGAAGATCTCTATCAGCGAGGTCAACGTCTCGTCGCCGACCGCCGGCACGTTCGACTGGTTGATCCTCCACACGTCCGAAAGGTCCGCACGAACCATCTCCCTCACGAGGTGTTGCGGCACGCACTCACCGTAGCAATGGGGCACCTAACCTCGAGAGATGACCACACCCGACCGGGCCCTCACGTACAGCAGCTACCTCAAGGTCGATGAGCTACTGGCGCTCCAAGAACCCCGCTCTCACGGACCTGAGCACGACGAATTGTTGTTCATCATCATCCACCAGACTTACGAACTCTGGTTTGCCTCGCTCCTGCACGAACTTGCACTCACGCAACGACTCCTCGAGTCCTCGGACACGTTCTCCGCCCTCGCCACGCTCGGTCGGGTGCGCACGATCCTCAAGGTGCTCGTCAGCCAGGTCGACATCCTCGAGACGATGACACCCTTGCAGTTCAACTCGTTCCGAGATCGTCTCGACCAAGCGAGCGGATTTCAGTCTGGGCAGTTCCGGGAATTGGAGGCGGTCTTCGGACGACGCGACGACTCGGTGCTCACCCCGTTTGCCAACCATCCGACGATGCACGGGCGGATCACCGCGGCAATGTCGAGACCGTCATTGTGGGATTCGACCTTGCGATATCTCCGCACCCGGGGACACGACGTTCCACGTGCAGTCCTCGAGCGTGACGTGACGACGCCGTACGTCTCGCAACCCGACGTGACTGCGATCGTCGCTACGGCATACCGCAGCGACCCAGAGGCCGCACTCATCCTGGAGCGGCTCCTCGACTTAGACGAGGGCCTCCAAGAGTGGCGTTATCGCCATCTCAAGATGGTTGAGCGCACGATTGGAATCAAGCCCGGAACCGGCGGTTCGTCAGGGGCGCAATACCTTGCATCGACGCTGTTTTCCCCGGTGTTCGCCGATGTGTGGAACGCACGTCAACTGTTCTGACGACTCGCCTTCGTTCCACGCGACTCGTTCCAGCGATGCAGCCAGTGCACTCCGGCTCCTGCAAGGATCAACGCTCCTGCTAAAACGCTCGCGTCGCGCTCCAGTTGCCCCGACACAACGAGCACGACGATGAGGCCGAGCACCGGCAACACGGGAACCCAACCGATCGCTCCACGGATCCGAAACGGTCTGGGCACGTCTGGCTTCGTCCTGCGCAGCACGATGGTCACGACGTTGACGAATACGAACGTCACGTAGACGAGCGTGTCGGTCGCGGCGGCGAGCATCGACAGGTCGTCGAGTAGCACGAGACCAATCGCCACCGCAGCACTCACGACGAGTGCATTCAGCGGGACTCGTCGATGTCTCACGATTCCGAGCCGTCCGGGAAAGTCGCCTGCGATCGCGACGCCGTAGAGCATTCGAGAGGCAGCGGTGACCACGAGCAACACCGTCGATCCGGTGCTCACGAGGGCGGCTGCAGACATCCATCGACCAGTCGACCCACCCCACACTTCGTTCATCACCTCGGCGAGGGGACGCTGCGACGACACCAGACCGTCGACTCCGAGCACGCTCACCGCCGACACGGCGACGAGCACGTACAAGAGGGTCGAGATCGCAAGGGCAAGTAGAAGTGCACGTGGGATCGTCCGCGTCGGATTCTTCGTTTCCTCTGCCAGCGTGATCACCTCGTCGAAGCCGATGAAGGCAAAGAACACGAGTGCAGCACCCGACAGCACACCAGCGAAAGAGCCTGTGGTGAGATCGACGTCCCCGAGTCGCCCGAGACCCGAACCCCCCACCACGACGAGGCTGCCGATCTCGATGGCACCGAGGGCCATGACCACCCATGCCGCCTTTTCCATCCCCAGATACGACACGCCGGTCATCACGACGATGAGCACCACGGCGGCTACGCGCCGGTCGACGTCGACGAACTCCTGCACGTAGCGACTGAAGCCCAGAGCGACGGTCGCAGTGGCAACGACAAGTGCAACCGCCATGATCCAGCCCACCGTCCCCGCAATCCATCGCGGAAACACCTGGCGCGTGAATTCGTGCTCCGAGCTCGCCCGCGGGAACATTGACGACAATTCCATGTAGCTGAAGGCAGTCAGGGCAGACAGAACTGCCGCGAGAACGAAGGAAAGCCACACGAGCGCTCCGGCGCGCTCGGTTGCCGCGGAAAGCAAGACGAAGATCCCCGCGCCGATGATGACAGCTACGCCACTCGCAGTGACGTGAAGCAACCCGAGGGATCGAGCAAAACGGTCAGGCTGCGACGTCCCAGGCATGCGTACCGCTGACGCTACAGAGACGTCGACCGACGCATGGTGACCCCCGGATTCAGGTACACCTCGTCCTCGTGCGACACGATCGATGTCAACCGTCACAAGACGGGACATACTTGAGCATCGGCACGACCTTCGTTGGATCCCTCGGCACGGCCATCATCGCCGTCTACATCGTCGGCGCAAGTCGCTGGGTAGCCACCGACGACGGGTGGTATCGCTCCCTCACGAAGCCCGCATGGCAGCCCCCGGATGCGATATTCGGTCTCATCTGGCCATACAACTTCATCATGCTCGTCGCCGCGACGTGGGTCGTGGCATCGAGCGCGACCCGCACTGCACAGACGGTATGGCTCGGGTGTCTTGCCCTCAGCGTGGCGGCTGCGCTCACGTGGGCGTGGCTGTTTTACGTTCCGCACTCATTGGTCGCTTCAGGATTTGCCCTGGTCGCTGCGACGGTACTCACGCTCCCATTGGTCGTCATCGCATTTCGATCCTCGATCCCACTCGGAGTCGCGATGCTGCCGTACCAACTGTGGCTTGCGATCGCCACGTCCCTGGCCTTCGGCTACGCGGCACAGTAACGACGCCTCCGACCACAACCAACGGGGTCGCGTGAATGGCAAATGGAGGCGACGCCGGGAATCGAACCATCAGGGATTCCTTACGATTCCGCGCTGTGGTGGACTTTCTAGATACAACTAGATACAAGGCGTTGTCTCCATCTGCAATTCGGGCTCATTTCCTCTACTCTGCCTTCTATGGAAATCAATCCGAATGTAGATCCAGACTTCTATGACCCGAAACTCGCTTGGCCTGACGGGAGCTCATTTGTGGGCGCAGACTGTTCGGGAGAGATGTTTATTAGAGCTGTCCTACGTAAGGCAGATTTTACAGACGCCGACTGTGAAGCGGCGAACTTCACGGAAGCAAACCTTAAGGGTGCCAATTTTGACGGCGCGAACCTTAAGGATGCCAGCTTTGAAGCGGCGAATCTTCGAGATGCAAAGTTTTGTGGAGCAGACCTCACAAATGCGGACTTTACGGATGCGACGATTGATGGCGCAGATTTCGATGAAGCTATCCTGACCGGAACCAAAGGCTTATAGCTTCAAATTCGCAAACCTTTCTCCAGGGAAAGCGTACGATTCCGCGCTGTGGTGGACTTTCTAAATACAACTAGATACAAGGCGTACAGTTCACGGTATGTCGAAGTCGTGGGAAGAAGAACGGAAGTGCATTCCGCAAGGTGTTGGTGGCCCACAGGGTGCTTTTGGGATTCTTGCGGCCTTGATTATTGGAACTGCGGTAACGATATTTGCAGGCGAATGGCCCGGGATTATTGCGACAATAATCAGTCTTTTAGTTGTCCCTAAATACTTTGTAGAAAATGCACAGGCGAAGTGGTGGAATGAGCAACAGCGCAAGAATCGTGAAAACTGATAGGTAGTTGCCAACTTCAGTCTGCGATTCTTTCTCAGTCACCTACCTACCCCGACACAGTCCGCGTAGGTAAATATTCCGGGCGAACACGAACAACACGCACAGATCGACGCTGAATCGGCCCGAACTAGCGTGAACTCCACTTTCAGACAGGACACGAACGATTGGGGTTCGGGGTGCCTGTCGTCTGTGCGCAAAAAACTGGACTATTTGGTTGGGCTATTTTTTAACTTCGCAAGTCAATGGATTTGGAATTACTTACGAAATATATCTTATATTTGGTACATCTTTGCAAAACAGAATTCACACACCAACTTGCACACCGCTGCGTTGTCGCCGGCGAAAGCCCAGACTGGCGACTAGGGGCTTCAAGAACTAGAGGACCGTGACTATGGGACTATTTGGAAAGAAGCAAGACGAAATCCTTCCTGCACTCTCTGAGCGAACCATTAAGTTTGCTGCGGGCGAGCTGTATGGCCTGATTTGGTCGAGTGCCGGAGAATGGAGTCGCGATGCGAATCCCTCTCACGTCGCCGCGATACACGAAATCCTTCGTCGACACAAGACTAACGATTTGACGACGACCGCGTATCTGATCCCAGATCCAAAAAAGAATCGAATCAGGATTGAAATTGAAGGCAAAGTAATTGATCAGCTTGACCCTAAATCGCAGGCATTGGTAGCCGAAAGAGTCACCGCACCTGTTCCTGTCAAGTGCAGAATCGGAATCATCGGCAAAGGCAAGTTTGAGCGCTGCAACGTGACGCTCTACCACACCAGGTAGCCCCAAAGGCAATGAACATCAAAACCAGTCTTCGACCTTTAGAGCATTTTGGACGACGTCAATATCTATTGACGCTTGTGACATCTCTGCTGTTTGCCGCTTGTTCGGCAACAACCAACAGCAACGTTGTTACGAATCCACCGTCACAGCTTCAAGGTGCGACTACAACCGGTGAAAAGTGCAGTCCCCCAAAACTACTTGATTGCGCGGGCCAGGATCTTCGGGGAAAGGATTTTAGTAATCAGTTTTTGGGATCCGTAGATTTTGCTGGAGCAAATCTTTATGCTGCGAATTTTTTAAATTCAGATCTTTCTGGTTCAAAATTTAATGGAGCGACCCTAACTGGTGCGATTTTCTCAGGTTCTAAATTGGATTACGCAGACTTCTCAGATGCAGACCTGACACGGGCCGAATTCATAGGAGCGATACTCAGAAACGCAATCTTTGTTGGGTCAAATCTTGGATATGAAATAAAGGGTGACAATATTGAGTCCGTAAGTTTTTCAAACGCGGTCTTAGACGGAGCCGATTTTTCCGACGCTATTGGGTCCTATGCAAATTTCCTTAGTGCGACAATCCGTTCGGCCAACTTCAGTCGTGCCCAGTTAGACCATACTTGGTTCGCTGGCGCAATTTTGATTGATGCAAATTTTGATTTCGCAGACTTAAGAAATGCCGATTTTACTGATGCATTTATTTCCCAGGTTGATTTCGAGAATGCTCTGTTAGCTGGAGCCAATCTCGGATAGTGCGACAGCGCCCAACAGCCGAACTGCTTTGTTGAACCTATTTCAAAGTGCAGCTCTTTACGTTCGAGATAAAACTGAAATCAGGTTCTATAGTCCCCTATGTGACTGAGTGGGAAGAACTAGGGCTGCCACGCATAAATATGCACGAAGTCAGGCACACTTCGGTATTCATTGGCGAACTGTCAGGCGTGGGAATCACCACCCTGTCAGGCCGACTAGGTCACGCCGATCCGGGGTTCACACTTCGCACCTATTCGCCTTATCTGAAGTCAGCTGACGCACTTGGCGCAGACGCCATTGGGCGCACCTTCGATCAGTCCATGCGTCTAGCGCAACCAGATACAACTAGATACAAACTAGATACAGAACTGCACGAAACAGCGGAAACTACGGGTGTCGACACAGCACAAAATCCACCTGTTACTGAACTAAACGCAAGCACAGTAAAGGAAACAGTTGAGGCGACGCCGGGAATCGAACCACCGCGC
>CAYSRZ010000002.1:0-71494 GCA_964433615.1 uncultured Acidimicrobium sp.
ACCGCTGCGCAGCAACGTGCGGACGAAGTTCGATACAAGGGCGGCGGTCGCGGCGTAGATCGTGATCGACCCCGGGAAAACACCAATGTGGTGGAGCGGTGGGTCGACGAAGGGTCCACCTCTCGTCGTCCGCGTGCCAAAGCTGGCAAGGAACCGGCGCGCGAGATTCGTCTGAGCCACGACGAGCGTCGTGCGTCTGCCACATCGATCAACTTCGTGGACGAGCGATGCGGAAAGCGCATCCGTTCGGTAGTCGGAGAGTCAAATTCTCGCCGTGTGGTTGAACGCGTCGCGCTTGCTCTGGATGCCTTTGAAAAGGGTCGCTACGCCGAGGCCCGCAGGATCATCGTTCCGGTGACCCGTGAATGCGAGGGCGTTGAATTCATTCATGAGATCGCCGGACTGTCGTTGTACCGCTCAGGTTCGTGGCGGGACGCTGCGGAGCACCTCGAGATCGCGCGTGCCCAGTCGGGCGGTTCGACCCTGAACCACCCGATGCTCGCTGACTGTTATCGAGCGCTCAAGCGTTACGACAAGGTCGAGGAGTTGTGGAAGGAATTGAAGGACGCTTCGCCCGATGCCGCGATCGTCGCAGAGGGTCGAATCGTTGCCGCAGGAGCACTTGCCGACAAGGGTGACCTGCAAGGAGCGGTGAGGACGATGGAGCAGGTGCGCAAGGACCCGTCCAAGGTCCGTGAGCATCACCTGCGCGAGTGGTACGTCTTGGCTGACCTCTATGACCGGTCGGGTGACGTGATCAAGGCTCGCGAGTGGTTCACGAAGATCGCGCGCGCCGACAAGGGTTTTGCGGACGTGGAAGCCCGTCTCGCTGAACTCGGGTCCTAGTCCCCGAAGATCTCCCGCATCACGAGGCCCGTTTGCAGTTTCGGCGTGAAGAACGTCGACTTTGGGGGCATGAGCAGGCCTTCGTGTGCGGTGCGCTGGATTTCCGCCACGCCGACCGGACGAATGAGGATCGTCGCGACGCAACCGGGTCGCTCGAGTTGGGCCACCGCCTCGTGCAGTCCGTGCTGGTAGGACACGGTGTGCGGTGTCGACGACAGGGCATGCTCGAGGCGCGCGCTGTCGAGGTCTCGTACGCCGACGAACGACGCCGGTTTTGGAGTCAACCAGAATGAGCGTCGGGACGCATCGACGAAGTACAGGCAGCCGAAGGCGTTCATGCGTGACAGGGTCTTGTCGTCAGGAGTCGGCGCGTCGCTCACGTCGAAGGCCTTTGACAGTGAGTCGAGCAGGGCGTCTGCGGTCGTGTCGGTGTAGTAGCGGTGGATTGCTGCGACGCTCAACTGCTCGTTGACCAACTCGTTCACATAGGTCAACGTGAGTTCGGCCCCAGTGTCACGTGAGCCGAGGCGCTCCCGCGACTCGTCACGGTACGTTCGACTGATTGCGTAT
This sequence comes from uncultured Acidimicrobium sp., assembly GCA_964433615.1. Lineage (GTDB taxonomy): Bacteria > Actinomycetota > Acidimicrobiia > Acidimicrobiales > Ilumatobacteraceae > UBA3006. The sequence continues at coordinate 1,417 of CAYSRZ010000002.1, forward strand.
CGATGATGACCGTCGGCGATCACCACCGGTTGTGAGCCGATCGCGTCGCATATCTGCCGGATACGTCCGGCGTCAGTGACGCGTTCGACGGTGTGGGTGACGCCGTGTTCGTCGGTGAACGATCCGACCGGCTCGCCAGGTTCGGACAGCAGCGCCGACATTCCCGGGGCAAGTGACAATCCCCAGACCGGCGAGAGGTTCATTTCGGTGGCCCGGGTGAGGTCGAGGCGATCGGTCTTTGCCTTCGGCGTGGTGCGCTCGTGGGGGAGCACGCCTCCAGCTCCTTCGTCGACCACTTCGAGGGCGCCGATCACACCGACGGTGTTGCGCTGGGCTCCGGTGGCATCAACGAATGAGAGTCGATAGAGGGTGAGGGACGAGTCGGCATCGCGAACGAGGACTCCGTCGTTCTTCCACCCTTCGATTCTCCGGGCAGCGGCTGCGTAGGCGTCGTCGGAACCACTACCGATCGGCATGTCGACGTGCACGACGTTGTGTGCGTCCTTGGTCGCATATCGCGTGCGATCCTCGTCGCTCAGGACGTCATACGGGGGTGCCGAAAGGCTTGCGAGTCGGGAGGCGTCCGCATAGCGAGTCGCGCGAAATGGCTCAAAGCGAGGCACAATGACAGTGTGCCATCACCAGCCATCCTGTGCGACATCGATGGCGTGATCTGGCTCATGCACGAGCCCATCGCAGGATCGGTCGAGGCGATTGCACGGTTGCGTGACGCCGGACACCGCGTGTTGTTCGTGACGAACAATTCCCATGCGACGGTCGGCGAGCAAGAGGCGGCGCTGGAGGCAATCGGCGTCCCCGCCCACGGTGACGTGGTGACCAGTTCGCAGGCGGCTGGGACGCTGCTGCGTCGTGGAGAGCGTGTGTTGATGGGCGGGGGACCAGGCGTGCGGGAGGCGATCGCGGGCTCTGGTGCCGTCGTGGTCGCGACGTCGGACTCCTCGGAGCACGTGGAGACCGCCGAGGTCGACGCGGTGGTCGTTGGCTATCACTCGTCATTTGACTATCGCGGCCTGACTCGTTTGTCTGCGGCCGTGAGAGGCGGAGCACGACTGATCGCCACGAATGACGACGCGACGTATCCGACTCCGAAGGGCCTGATCCCAGGCGGAGGCTCGATCCTTGCTGCCGTCGCGACTGCATCCGGAGTGACCCCCGTCGTCGCCGGCAAGCCACACCAGCCGATGGCAGACCTCGTGAGACAGACGCTGGGAGTCGACGACCTTTCGTCGTCGTGGATGATCGGTGATCGTTCGTCGACGGACGGACTCTTCGCCCGACGCGTCGGATGCAGGTTCGCCCACGTGATGAGCGGTGTGGTGCGGGAGTCACGGCCCGAAGATCGCGCAGCCGTCGTCGCGGTCGACTTGGCGAGGGCGGCAGAAGAGATCCTGCGGACGAGGGCGTGAGTTCGTCCCAGCGTCAGCCCATCCTTCGCCGACTGGTCAAGCTCGGTCTTGCGACCAACGAAGAAGATGCACGGCGATTGATCGAGGCGAGGGTGGTGCTCGTCCAGGGTTCGCTCGTCGACAATCCATCCCGCCTGGTCGCGAACGGGGATCCGATTGCCCTCGTGCAACCTGACCAATACGTCTCGCGCGGTGGCACGAAGCTCGCGCATGCCCTCGACAATTTCGCAATCGACCCGCGTGATCGCGTCGCCCTCGACGTGGGTGCGTCGACCGGCGGCTTCACGGACTGTCTGCTGCAGCGTGCTGCACGTCAGGTCTTTGCTCTCGACGTCGGTGCGACCCAGTTGCACGAGCGGCTCAGGGGCGACGAACGGGTGGTGGTCATCGAGGATTTCAACGCCCGCGACCTCGTCGATCAGTCTCGGTGCAGCTCTCGCGGTCTGCCCGCGTCCTTCGACCTCGTCGTTGTGGACGTGTCGTTCATTTCGGTCGCCCAGATCGCAGGGGCGCTCGCGCGGGTAGTGAGCCTCGACGCCGACATGGTCGTTCTCGTGAAACCGCAGTTTGAGGCCACCAAGTCGGAGGCCGACAGGGGTGCTGGGGTCATCGTGGATGCGTCTGTGCACGAGCGTGTCGTCGGCGAGGTGGTTCGCGCTTTCGGCGCGGTCGGGCTCCAGAGCCTCGGGGTAATCGAGTCACCGATCAAGGGTGCGAGCGGCAATACTGAGTTTCTCGCACACTTTAGGATGACTCCATGACCAAGATCTTTCTGGTGGCGCACCAGACTCGGCCCGAAATTCGCGGCATCATCGCGGAGGTCGTTGCATGGTCGAAGTCGAGCGGACACGACGTGTGGATGGCGTCCCAGGACGCCCACGGTCTTGGTTGGAGTGAACTTGCAAGCGACAGGAGGGCGGGAGACGCCGACGTCGTGTTGTCACTTGGGGGAGACGGAACGGTCCTTCGCGCCATCCACGAACTGGATGGCGCCCCCGTACCCGTGCTCGGCGTCAACGTCGGAACCCTTGGATACCTGACCGAAGTCGAGCCCGCACAGTGCGTCCAGACGCTCGAGCGTTGGATCACGGGACGTGAGGGGACCGACTACGAGATCGATTCGCGAATGATGGTCCGTGCATCGCTCACCCCGGCCAGTGGCGCGCCTGGCACGACGTGGCGGGCGTTGAACGAGGTGGTGTTGGAAAAGCAGCAAAGCGGCCACACGATCTGGTTGGACGTAGAAATCAACGGGTTCCTCTTCGCCCAGTACTCCGCGGATGGGGTGATCGTCGCGAGTCCGACTGGGAGCACCGCCTATTCCATGTCTGCGCGCGGTCCCGTCGTGTCCCCACGCCATCGGGCCCTGCTCATCACCCCGGTGTCGCCCCACATGCTCTTCGATCGTTCGCTGGTGCTCGACCCAGAGGAAAAAGTACACATCAGGGTCGTGGGAACTCGACCGGTGGACGTGGCGATCGACGGGCGTCGTGTCTCGAGCCTCGCCCAGGGAGACACGGTGACGTTCTCGCCGGACACGGCTCAGGCGTATTTCATCCGGGTGTCGGCTCCGAAGTTCCATCAGATCGTGCGACAGAAGTTCGGTCTCGGGGACGAATAGTGCTCGTCGAGCTGCACATCGAAAACCTCGGCATCATCGCCGATGCTCGGCTCACGTTCGGACCGGGCCTGACCACGGTGACGGGGGAGACGGGCGCCGGAAAGACCATGATCATCGAGGCGCTGTCGCTCTTGGTGGGTGCACGTGCGGAAACCACGATGGTTCGATCAGGCTGTGACGAGGCTCGCGTGGAGGGACGCTTCGTCGTCGGCGACGATGAGGTGATCTGCGCCCGGGTCGTGCCTCGCGACGGCCGCTCTCGGGCCTACGTCAATGGCCGTCTGGCTACGGCGTCCCAATTGGAGGAGCTCGGTGTGTCGCTGGTCGACATGCACGGCCAGCACGACCACCAGTCACTTCTCACCATGCACGCCCAGCGCGACGCGTTGGATGAGTTCGCCGGAGTCGACCTCACCGAGTTGAAGCTCGCCAGGGAGCGACTGACCGAGCTGGACGCCCTGCTCGCCACGCTCGGGGGAGACGAACGAGCGCGGGCCCGTGAGATCGACCTCCTCGGGTTCCAGGTCCGCGAGATCGACGAGGCGCACCTCGTCTCCGATGTCGAAGACGAGGAACTCTCGAACGAAGAGGACCTCCTGGCCGACATCTCGGGCAACAAGGAGTCCTTGTATGCCGCGAGTGCGCTCATCGCAGACGACGAGGGCATCTCAGATCTTCTCGGTCAAGCGATCGCGCATCTCCATCACCGCGATGCCTTGGCAAGCCTTGCGGAACGACTGCGATCCGTGCAGGCAGAATTGAGGGACGTCGCAGCGGAGCTTCGCGACACTGCGGAGTCAATCGACGAGGACCCGGCACGGCTCGAGGAGATCCGCACGCGCCGCCAACTGCTCGTCGACATGCGACGCAAGTACGGGGACACCATCGCCGATGTCGTCCGATACGGCGACGAGGCCCGCACCCGCCTGGAGGAACTCGTCGGGCTCGAAGCACGGGCGGCCACACTCGACGCTGACCGGGAGTCTGCGCGTCAGGCCCTCGTCGCGGCCCAGTCCGCCGTGCGGGCGGTGCGCGAATCTGCGGCCCCCACACTCGCACAGAAGGTCCAGGCGGTCTTGCGCACCCTTGCGATGCCCCACGTCGTGGTCGGAGTCGACGTTGACGGCGACGCCGGCGACAAGGTGAGTTTCACGATCGCGGCCAATCCCGGGACGCCACCGCAGCCGCTCAACAAGGTGGCCTCGGGCGGCGAACTTGCTCGAACGATGCTCTCGCTGCGCCTCGTTCTCGGGGCCGGGCCACAGTGCGTGGTGTTCGACGAGGTCGACGCCGGCATCGGTGGCGAGGCGGCGGTGGCCGTCGCAGGTGCGCTCGCAGAACTCGGTGCACAGGTGCAGGTTCTCGTGGTCACGCACTTGGCCCAGGTCGCAGCAGGAGCGACGGCGCACGTGCACGTGGAAAAGGTCGTTTCCGGGGGCACGACCGTGGCGACAGCTCGAGTCCTTTCTGCCGACGAGCGAGTCCAGGAGATCGCCCGAATGCTCTCGGGCGGAGTGGCGGAACGGGCCGCTTTGGCCCACGCCGAGGAACTACTCGCCAGTGGGATGCGCAAAGGGTCGTCACGGGCCACCTAGGCCGTGCGGGTATGCTTACATCCCGTCATCAGACAACAGGTCCAGTGACTTGAATCGAGACGGGAGCAGCGGGTGCCAAAGCATGTGTTCGTGACTGGCGGAGTGGCAAGCTCGCTCGGCAAAGGTCTCACTGCTTCGTCCCTCGGGCGGCTCCTCAAGATGCGCGGCCTTCGGGTCACCATGCAAAAGCTCGATCCCTACATCAACGTGGATCCGGGCACGATGAATCCGTTCGAACACGGTGAAGTGTTCGTTACCGACGACGGCGGAGAGACCGACCTCGACCTCGGGCACTACGAGCGATTCATCGACGAGAACTTGTCGAGGGCGTCCAATGCGACGACCGGAAGCATCTACCAGGCTGTGCTTGCGGCCGAACGCCGTGGCGACTACTTGGGGCGCACGGTGCAGGTCATTCCGCACGTCACGGACGAGATCAAGCGACGTATCCAGCGCTTGGCGACTGACGACGTCGACGTCGTGATCACCGAGATTGGCGGAACCGTCGGTGACATCGAGATCCTTCCGTTCCTCGAGGCGGTTCGTCAGTTCAAGAACGAAGTCGGTCGCGACAACGTGTGTTACGTGCACGTCACGTTGGTCCCGTTCATCGGGCCGAGTGGCGAGCAGAAGACGAAGCCGACCCAACACAGCGTCACCGAGTTGCGCTCGCGCGGCATCCAACCCGACATCATCGTGTGCCGCAGCGACGAGCCCATCAGTGACCAGTTGAAGCGCAAGATCTCGAACCAGTGCGACGTCGAGGCGAAGAACGTCATCAATGCCGCCGATGCGAAGAACATCTACGAACTTCCGTTGATCTTGCACGACGAAGGTCTCGACACCCAGATCTGTTCGCTCTTGCGTCTCGAGGCGTCGATCGACCTGACTCCCTGGCGTGCCCTCGTGGCGCGAGTCGAGGCGTCGGTCGCCCCCGTGAGGATCGGTCTCATCGGCAAGTACACGGAGTTGCACGACGCCTACTTGTCCGTGGTCGAGAGCCTGAAACACGCAGGCTTCCACCACGGTGCGCGGGTGGAGATCGTCTGGATCCAGGCCGAGGAAGTCGAAGGCCTGCTTGCGGACGAAAAGATGAAGTCGCTCGACGGAATCGTGATCCCTGGCGGATTCGGTCTACGCGGCGTCGAGGGCAAGATCCGCGCCGCAGAGTACGCCCGCGAGGCCGGCGTGCCGTGCCTTGGTCTGTGCCTCGGGATGCAGGTGATGACGATCGAGTTCGCCCGACACGTCCTCGGGATGGAAAACGCTCACTCGACCGAGTTCGACCTTGCCACCGCGTATCCGGTGATCGACATCATGAACGACCAACGCGACGTCACCGACAAGGGTGGCACGATGCGTCTCGGCGCGTACTACGCAGTCCTCGAGCCCGGCACGAAGGTCGCCGAGGCCTACGGGGAGCCGGTGGTCAGTGAACGCCATCGCCATCGTTACGAATTCAACGGCGCGTACAAGTCGCGATTCGAAGCAGAGGGATTCGTGTGCAGCGGAACGTCTCCCGATCGACGACTGGTGGAGTTCATCGAGTTGAAGGACCATCCGTTCTGGGTCGGCACCCAGGCCCATCCCGAGTTCAAGAGTCGTCCCGATCGTCCGCACCCGTTGTTCCGTGAGTTGATCGGCGCCTCGCTCGCATATCGGGCCCGACTCGGACGATCGATGGCACCCGTGACGATCGAGGCTGACCAGACCGTCTCCTCGTGACCGATTCGTTTCGGTTCACTTCTCGTCGAGTCATCCACGAGTGGGGAGTGTGGTCGCTCGTCACCGACCACTTCGACGTCGACGGCGGAGACTCCTTTGCGCGCACCCACCTGACCACGCCTGGGGCGGTCGCCGTCGTGGCGACGGACACCGATTCGCCCGACTGTGAGGTCGTCTTGGTCCACCAATATCGCGCGACGGTCCGTTCGGCGTGTTGGGAACTTCCCGCGGGAATGTGCGACGTGGAGGACGAACCGAGGATCGAGACGGCGAGGCGCGAACTGCGGGAAGAGGCAGGACTCGAAGCGCGCACGTGGCGCGAAATTGGTGGGGTTCGCCAGGCGTCGGGTATCTCCAATGCCTACGGCACGATCTTTTGGGCCCATGGTCTCGTTGCGGTGGCAGACGAACGGCACGGGCCAGAAGAAGTCGCGATGACGGTGCACAGACGAACGCTCGTCGAGGCCATCGCGATGATCGACTCTGGCGAGATCGACAACTCCCTTGCCGTCGTGGGCATCTTGCGCGTGGCCCGCTTGCTCGGGGTGTAGATGTCTGACGCCCTGCATCCATGGGTCGAGTCGTTCCTCAGCTACATCTCGATCGAACACGGCCGTTCCCCGCGTACGGTCGAGGCCTACCGTCGCGACCTCGAAGCGCTCGGTCGACACCTTGCCCTCGCGTCCAAGACGGTCGAGGACTGTGAGGGCACAGACATCGAGGCATTCGTCGCCACTCAGCGCAAGGCTGGTCGAGCCGCCAAGTCCATCGCCCGTCAACTTGCCGCATGCAGGACCTTCTTCAAGTTCGCCGTCCAGGAGAACCTTCGGGCGAGCGACCCCTCCGGCGTCGTCGACGGAGTCAGCGTCCCGTCGGGGATACCCAAGGCGCTGAACGAAGACGAAGTCGACCGCCTCCTTGCTGCGTGCACCGGGGTCGATTCCTATTCCCGACGTGATCGGGCGTTGCTCGAATTCCTCTATGCGACGGGGGCCCGAATCTCCGAGGCCTGTGGACTGTCGTTGTCCGACCTCGACATGGATCAACAGGTCGTGCGGCTCTTCGGCAAGGGATCCAAGGAGCGAATCGTGCCATTCGGCGGACCAGCCAAGCGCGCCCTGGAGGACTGGCTTGCCGTCGGCGGCCGCGACGTGTTGTCGCCACGCCAATGGCGAACTCGAGGCGATGCAGACGCAGTGTTTCTCGGGCGCGGGGGGCGGCGCATCTCTCGCCAAGCTGCGTGGAACATCGTGCGCCGATACGCGGGCCTCGCCGGTTTGAAGGCGGAGATCTCTCCGCACGTACTACGCCATTCCTGTGCGACGCACATGTTGAAGCACGGGGCGGACCTGCGCGTCGTGCAGGAACTCTTGGGTCATGCATCGGTGAGCACGACGCAGATCTACACGCGGGTCGACAACGAGATGCTCTTTGCCGCCTATGCGGGGGCACACCCGAGGGCAAAGGCCACGTCATGAGCAGTGTTGTGCACCTGTGTCGTCGCACGTGGCTGAGCCTGTCCGACGGTCGGCTCCGTGCTGGTGACGTTGACGAGGTTCGCAGTGTGCTCGTGGACAACGAATTCCGGTTGTGGAATCAGATGGCCGAGGTCGACAGGCGCCACAGCGTGCGGGTCCTTCGTCGGTTCAACGAACGTCTGGGTGACGCAACTCGCGATGAGCGGGCTGCGGTGTTGTTGCACGACGTCGGAAAGTCGGCAGCACCAATCGGGACGCTGCGCCGAATTCTCGTGACGTCGGGTATCGACAGGTCGGACACGGGACGTCGATATCGCCGTCACGAGGTGCTCGGAATCGAGATGTTGGTGAGCGCAGGGGTGGATCCTGCGGTCGTCGGGTGTCTGCGTGGCGACTGTCGACAGGAGTTCCTCGATGCGTTCGGCTCGGCCGACGACGAGTAGCGCTCAGCGCGGGGCGAGTCCGATCGCGCGATGCGTGCGATCGAGCGTCGCCGTCGCAACCTCGCGAGCGCGGTCCGCTCCGATGCGCAACAGACGCGACAGTTCGGCGGGGTCGCTCCTGAGTTCGAGGTAGCGGGACTGGATTGGTGCGAGCATCGCTGCAACCGCTGATCCTGCATCGGTCTTCAACTTGCCGTACTGCGAATATTGCTCGACGAGTGTGTTCACGGGAGTCGAGCTCGCCACCGACAAGATGTCCAGGAGGTTGCTCACGCCCGGCTTGCGTTCCCTGTCGTAGGCGACTGCGTTGTCGCTGTCAGTGACCGCACGCTTGAATTTCTTTTCGATCTCGCTCGGAGAGTCGGTGAGAAAGATGATCCCCGCGTCGGTGTCGGTCGACTTGGACATCTTGTTCGTCGGCGACTGGAGGTCCATGACCCGTGCGCCGGCTGCTGGTGTCACGGCGCGGGGGACCACGAAAGTGTCGCCGAAACGGTGGTTGAAGCGCAGTGCGATGTCGCGCGTGATCTCGATGTGTTGGCGCTGGTCGTCCCCGACGGGGACCTCTTCTGCGTCGTAGAGCAGGATGTCTGCGGCCTGCAATGCGGGGTAGGTGAACAGGCCCGCCGAGACGAAGTCGGCCTCGCGCTTGGCGGCCTTGTCCTTGAACTGCGTCATGCGGGAGAGTTCACCGAAGCTGACCGTGCATTCCATGATCCAGCCGAGTTGCGAGTGTTCGGCAACATGGGACTGGACAAAGACGGTGGCGACCTGCGGATCGAGTCCGACGGCGAACAGCATGGCGGCGAGTTCGAGGGTGTTTTCGCCAAGGACGCCAGGGGATTCGGTCACGGTGAGCGCATGCAGGTCCACGATGCCGTGGAAGACGTCGCCACGGTGTTGACCGTCGACCCAGTTGCGCAATGCACCGAGGTAGTTGCCGAGGTGCACCTGGCCGGTCGGTTGGATGCACGAGAGCACGCGAGGCACGAAACCACGCTAGTGGAAGGCTTCCCGACCAGCCCGTCTTGATTACGATGTGTCCGTGACGTACGAGGTAGCAACGCCGGTCTACGACGGCCCGTTCGACCTCCTCTTGCACCTCATCTTGAAAGAAGAGGTGGACATCCACGAGATCAGCCTGCTGACAATCGTGGAGGCCTACCTGGCCGAGGTGTCGAAGATGGAGACGCTCGACCTCGAGGTGGCCACGGAGTTTTTGTTGATTGCTGCGACCCTCGTCGAGTTGAAGACCCGCAGACTGCTCCCGAGCAGGGAGAACGTCGATCTCGACGAGGAGCTTGCGCTGTGGGAGCAACGTGACTTGCTGCTGTCCAGGTTGCTCGATTGCAAGACGTTCAAGGACGTTGCCGGGCTGTTTTCCACCCTCCTCGAGCGTTCTGCGCTGTCGTTTCCTCGTCGCAGCGGACCAGACGAACGGTTCGCCGAGTTGATGCCCGACATCCTGGAGGGGGTCACCCCGTTGCGACTCCAGCGTGCATTCGTCCGCTCGATCATGCCCAAACCACCTACGTCGATCCTGCTCGATCACGTCGCACCAATCGGCGTGAGCGTTGCCGATGCGCTGCTCGAGCTGGTCGAGACGCTGCCGTCGATGGGTCGCGTCACGTTCAGGGAATTGACGGTGGCGATTCGCGATCGCATCCACGTCGTCGTTCGGTTCCTCGCATTGCTCGAGTTGTTCAAGCAGCGTCGAGTCGATCTCGAGCAGACGGAACGTTTCGGTGACATCACCGTCACGTGGATAGGCGGGGACAACGTCTCGTTCGATCCGACCTTCGACATCGACGACTACGAGGGATGACAAATGGGCTCTGAGGAACGAAACGTGGATCGCGACGACGTGCAGGTCGTCCGTGCGCTGGAGGCGATCCTGATGGTCGCTATGGAGCCGGTCGATCCGTCGCTCCTCGCACAGCTGCTCGAAAAGCCCGTCACGGTGATCGAGGAGATCTGCACCGGTCTCGCCGCCGCATACACCGAGGCCGGTCACGGATTCGAGCTCGTCAAGGTGGCCGGTGGATATCGCTTGCAGTCACACCCTGACGTCGCGGCGTACGTCGAGCGATTCGTGTTGGACAGTCAGCAGGCACGGATTTCGCAGGCTGCGCTCGAGACCCTCGCGATCATCGCCTACAAACAACCCATTTCCCGCGGCCAGGTTGCTGCGATTCGAGGTGTGGACCCAGACGCTGTAATGCGCACGTTGCACGCCCGCGGATACATCACCGAAGTCGGCCGCGACGATGGGCCTGGTCAGGCAGTGCTCTATGGCACGACGGCGTTGTTCTTGGAACGTCTCGGACTCGAGTCGATCGAAGCCCTGCCGTCGATCGCCGAGTTCGTGCCGGATGCACGTGTTGTCGAGGCACTCGAGCAGGGATTGCGCATCGTCCCGCAGGCGTCGCCCGACGCAGAACAGGCGTGACGAACGAGTCGTCGCCCGAGGGGGAGCGACTGCAAAAGGTGCTCGCGTCGCGCGGTTGGGGTTCGCGTCGAGTCTGTGAGGAGATGATCGAGGCTGGTCGAGTCACGGTCAACGGAGACATCGCCCGACTGGGTCAACGCGTCGATGTCGAGCGCGATCTCGTCGAAGTCGATGGGGCCCCCGTTGGCGTTCGACCCGACTTCGTCTACTACCTGTTGAACAAGCCGTCGGGCGTCGTCTCGACGGCAAAGGACACCCACGATCGCGAGACGGTCGTCGATCTCGTCCCGGATTCGCCCCGCGTCTATCCAGTCGGTCGACTGGATTCAGAGACGGAGGGATTGCTCCTCCTCACCAATGACGGAGAGCTCACACATCGACTCACGCACCCAAGGTTCGGCGTCGAAAAGGAATACATGGCTCACGTCGAGTGCTCCGACAAGGGGGTCTCCGGCTCCGCGCTCGCCGCGTTGCGCAACGGGGTCGAGATCGGCGATGGTGTCACGTCGCCCGCAGAAGTTGGCGAGTTGCAACCGGGGGTCCTGCGCATCGTGATCCACGAAGGCCGCAATCGCCAGGTGCGCAGGATGTGCGAGGCGGTCGGGCATCCCGTCGTACGGCTAGTTCGAACGAGGATCGGTCCTCTCACTGATCGAACCTTGCGTCCGGGTCAATGGCGAGAACTCACGCTCGCCGAGCTTCGCTCGTTAATCGAGGCAGTCGCGGGCACGCCCACGGATACCCTGTAAATCCATGCGCAGCGTGAACGTCATCGGTCTCGGCCTGATTGGTGGTTCGCTTGCCGCAGCACTCACCCAGCGCGGATGGGCCGTGCATGGCGTCGACGTCGAGCCATCGCGTGTCCGCGAGGCCGTCGACAAGGGCCTTATCGTCGATGGCGAGATCGACAGGGATGCCAGCGTCACGTTCGTCGCCACACCGGTCTCGTCCACGACTCAGGCCGTTCGGTCCGCACTCGCCTCGACTTCTGGAATCGTGACCGACGTGGGTGGGGTCAAGGCTCCGATTGCCGAGGCGATCACCGATCCACGATTCGTCGCTGGGCACCCGATGGCTGGAAGTGAGCTCGTCGGACTCGCCGGGGCGGATCCAGATCTGTTCCAGTTTGCGACATGGGTGCTGTGTCCGTCGGCGACGACCGCAGATGCCACGTTCGAGGGTGTCGCATCGGTGGTCAAGGAATTGGGTGCAGAGATCGTCGCGCTGGACGCGTCGCGTCACGACGAACTGGTGGCCATCGTGAGCCATCTGCCGCACCTCACCGCAGCCACGCTGATGGGTCTCGCGAGCGAGCGATCACAAGAGCACGTCGCCGTGTTGCGTCTCGCGGCTGGTGGGTTCCGTGACATGACGCGAATCGCGAGTGGTCACCCCGGGATATGGTTGGACGTCTGCAAGGAGAATCGGGACGCGATCCTTGGGGCGCTCGACTCGATGCAAGAAGGGCTCCGCGAAATGCGCGAGATCGTGGACCGTGGCGACAGTGCTCGGCTCCAGGAACGACTGCAGCGCGCACGCGTCGCCAGATCGAACATCCCGGGTCGGGTGCGGGATCTGCTCGACGTGTGCGAATTTCGCATTCCCATTCCGGACCGTTCCGGTGCTGCTGCGGAGATCTTTGCGCTCGCCGCTGAACTTGGGGTCAACGTCGCAAACTTCGAGGTGTCGCACTCGGTGGAAGGTGACCGTGGCGTGCTCATCGTCGTCGTCGACACCGCCCAATCAGACGTGTTCAGGGGTGGTCTGATCGCGCGGGGATTCCGACCGGTCGTGCAGCGGATCGAGTGACGGTGTTCGTCGTTCCACGACTGCGCGGGCCCATCCAGTCGTCAGTCGTCGTGCCCGGCTCCAAGAGCCTCGCCAATCGGGCGCTCGTGATCGCTGGACTCCTCGGCAACGTGACCTTGTCGAACGTCCCTGACGGCGACGACACGGTGGCAATGTGTGAGGCGCTTGGCCGGCTTGGTGCGGAGGTGACCGTTCGCGGATCGACGGTCCGCATCGGGCGACCGATCGACAGGTCGAGGCCGTCGCCGGTGACCCTCGATGCTCGCCTCGCGGGGACGACCTCGCGATTCCTCGTCGCCCTGTCGGCCCTCATCGAGGGTGAGACGACCGTGACTGGGAGTCATGCACTGCGACGTCGCCCGATGGACGAACTCACGCAGGCGCTCGTTGCCCTCGGTGCACGCGTGACGCCAGCGGGGGAGGCTGGTCGACTACCTCTCGTCGTGTCCAGGGCTCAGTGTCGTGGCGGGAGGTTGACGCTGTCCGGTGAAGTGTCGAGTCAATTCGTGACGGCACTGATGTTGGTTGCGCCTTTGCTCGAGGGAGGTTTGTCGATCGACGTGACGGGAGACCTCGTGTCGGCCTCGTACGTCGGGTTGACGACTCGCGTCATGGCGCACTTCGGTGTCGGCGTGACAATCTCGGGGAACTCGATCAGCGTTGCGCAAGGCGGATACGTCGGCCGCGACTTCGCGGTCGCCCCGGATGCGTCGTCTGCGTCATATCCCCTCGCGCTCGTCGCCGTTCATGGCGGTGCAATGCGCATCGAGGGTCTCGGTCGCTCAGGGGATCAAGGCGACTTTCGCATCCTCGAGATCCTTGAGTCGTTCGGTTGCAGCGTGACTCGGAGCGGAGACGACGTGACGGTCGAGCGAAATGTGGGGGAGGGTCTGCGGGCAATCGACGTCGACATGCGCGACTGTTCCGACCTCGTTCCGACCGTCGCCGTCCTGGCTGCCGTGGCAGACGGAACCTCCCGTCTTCGCGGAGTTGGCTTCATTCGCAACAAGGAATCTGATCGCATCGGAGACCTCGCCCGTGAGTTGCGCGTCCTTGGTTGCCGGGTGGACGAGGAGTCGGACGGTCTCACCATCACCGGCGGCGCCGTGCATGGCGGTGTGGTGTCGACGCATCACGATCACCGACTGGCGATGGCTTTTGGTGTCATCGGTTCGGCCGTCGACGGGGTGATGCTCGACGACGAAGCGGTGGTCTCCAAGAGCTGGCCGACCTACTGGTCGGACATGGGATTCACCAGCGCCTGAAGTCAGGGTTCACTCGGCGATGTGAAAAACGTGGGGCGCGGTGTTCGAGCGACAAGCACCGCACGACCCACCACCTCGATCCGACGTATGGCGCGAGGTGCGCGACCATCTCGTCGTCCGAACCCCGGGCGTTGCCTGCAATCGCCCAGGCGACGGTGTTCTTGAGATGGAAGTCCCCGACGGGAAGCGCATCTGGATCTCCGAAGGCGTTGCCTGAAGCGACTGCCAGGGTCCACGGACCGAAACCTGTGACGTCTCGTGTGGCTTCGTGCAGATCCTTCATTGTGGCGATGGAGCGGAGTGCACCTCGCCGTGCGAGGTCGGCGAGGAGCCGAATGGTGTGCGCTCGGCGTCGTTCGATGCCGATGCAATGAAAGTCCGCAGTGCTGAGAGCACATACACGCGACGGGTCTGGCGTCGACCACAGGGGCGAGCCCCACGGATGTTCGAGGGTCGTTCCCGTCAGCCGGACGAGCCGAGCCCATTGGAGGGCGGCCTCCCGACCGGTGATGCGCTGACCGAGGACGGCCTTCACCGACTCGGCGAAGACCTCTCCGTTGCCCGCGATTCGCAGGGATCGATGGATCCGCGTCGCGCGCGCCACGGCCTCGTGTTGGGATGCGTGTGGGTCGATGAGTTGTCGTGAGCCGACGAGCAGGCCGAGGAGATGCTCATCGGGTGCCGACAAGTGGTAGTCGGTGGTGCAACCGTCGACGGTCCACGTCAGTCGCACCACGTCGCTGCTTCGTGCGAACGTGAAGGCTGTCTCCGTGCGGTGCGCCGTCGGGTCACCGATTCCGGCGGAAAGGGGAGCAAGCGTCGCCACATGGTGTCGCCATGGCACGCTCACGCCGCACGAAAGTCCGGCCGGTTGTCTCACCGCTCGAGTGTCGCACAGCGGTGTGGGAGGGTGCTGCGTCCAGTACTGTCGCCCAATGGCGTCGCTACGACCGGAGTATCGCGACCACCCGTTGGAGGCGAGACTTTCGTCTGCGCACCCGCGATTCGCCCAGATCATGGCCCTGCACGCCGAGGCGGCTGCGAGCGCAGCGCCCTGCTATCGCGACCCCGCAACCGGGTTGTCCGTCATGACGGCCGAGTTCCTCGCGTCGCGTGGGTACTGCTGTGCGAGTGGATGTCGCCACTGCCCGTTCGAGCAGGGCTCGTGAACTAGATTTGGCGCATCGACCGCACGAAGGAGACACGGTGAGCCAAGACCGCGAGATCATGACCTGGGAATCGTTCGGCGTGGCGAGTCGTGAACTGGCCATCCAGGTTGCCGACAGCGGATATGAACCCGACATCATCTTGGCCATCGCGCGCGGCGGACTGATGTCCGCTGGTGCCCTCGGGTATGCCCTCTCGGTGAAGAACACCTACACGATGAACGTGGAGTTCTACACCGGCGTGAACGAGCGTCTCGCCGTACCGATGATCCTGCCACCGGTGCCGAGTCTCGTGGATTTGAAAGATTCCAAGGTCCTGATCGTCGACGACGTTGCCGACACTGGCCACACGCTCAACCACGTGCTCGAGTTCTGCAAGGGCCAGATGGCCGACAGTCGCCTCGCGGTGCTCTACGAGAAGTCCCAGTCGATCGTCAAGTGCGATTACGTCTGGAAGTACACGGACAAATGGATCAACTTCCCGTGGAGCGACAAGGAGCCCGTCGCCAAGAGGGCGTGGAGCGTTCGCGACGCCTGATCAGCTCGTCCACTGTCCGCGCTCGGTGAGTGCGGTTGCGAGAGTAGAGAGCGAGTCGGTCATGATTCCGTCGACTCCGAGATCGAGCAACTCGTCGATCTCTGGTCGTGAGTCGATGGTCCACACGTGAACGTGCAACCCGAGGTCGTGGGCATGGCCGACGAACGCAGCATCGACGATCGGTATCGGGCCTTGCCGAGGTGGCACCTGGGCAGCGAGTGGAACGAGTTCGCGTGGTTGTGTCTTGGTCCAGCTGCGCAGACGGAGCATCGCGACCTCCTTTGGACCCATCGACGTGCACAGGCCCGGTCCAAGTGCGCTCCTGAGGGCACCCAGACGACGATCACTGAACGATCCGACGCAGACACGCCCGAGCAGGTCGTGGTTGCGGATCGCGCGAATCAACGGTTCCACCGCCGGGTCCGCCTTGCAGTCAATGTTGATCCGCAAAGTCGGCCAGGTGGTGACGAGTTCATCGAGCGTCGGGATGTGCTCGAAGTCGTGGATGCGGATCGCTGTGATCTCGTCCGCCGTGAGGTCGTTGATCTTGGCCTCGATTCCACAGGTGCGAGACAAGTCGTCGTCGTGGAACGCAAAGAGCACGCCGTCGGCGGAGGCGTGCACGTCAGTCTCGACGTAGCGATATCCGATCTCGACCGCCTTGGCGAATGCTGACATCGTGTTTTCGGGTGCATCCGAGGCGCCGCCACGGTGTGCAAATGCGATGGGTGTCGCGCTGTCGAGGAACGGATGTCGTGCCGCCACGAGGACCTAGATCGCTCGTCCGGCAGCCGCCCAGTACTCGTCCTTGAGGAGTCTCTTGTAGAGCTTTCCTGTCGGGTGGCGGGGAAGGTCCGGGCGAAAGTCGATCGACCGTGGGCACTTGAGGTCGGCGAGATGCTCGCGGCAGTACGCGATGAGTTGCTGTTCGAGTGCCCGAGCCTCCTCGCTCGAGGCGGGCATCGCAGCGGGTTGCACGACGGCCTTCACCTCCTCGCCGAACTCCTCGTGCGGGATGCCGAACACGGCGACGTCGGTGACTGCCGGATGGTTGATCAGTACGTTCTCCGCCTCTTGCGGATAGACGTTGACGCCTCCGGAGATGATCATGAACGCCTTGCGATCGGTGAGGTAGAGGAAGTTGTCCGCATCGAGGTAGCCGATGTCGCCGAGGGTCGTCCAACCGCGACCCTTCGGATCACGCGATGCCTTCGTCTTTTCCGGGTCGTTGTGGTATTCGAATTGAGCGTTGGATTCGAAATAGATGGTTCCCGATTCCCCCGTGGGGAGTTCGTTGCCTTCGTCGTCGCAAATGTGGATGACTGCGTTCAGGGATTGCCCGACCGTTCCTTGGTGGGCGAGCCATGACTCGGAGTTGCAGTACACGAAGCCATTGCCTTCGCTCCCGGCGTAGTACTCGTGGATGATCGGACCGAACCACTCGATCATCCCGAGCTTGACAGGGATCGGGCAGGGCGCGGCAGCGTGGAAGACGCACTTGAGCGACGACACGTCGTACTTGCTGCGAATCTCGGGCGGCAACTTGAGCATGCGTACGAACATCGTCGGCACCGTCTGGCTGTGTGTGATGCGGTACCGCTCCACAGCCTGGAGGAACTCTTCGGCGTCGAAATGATCCATCACCACCGACGTGCCCCCGAGTCGATGCACTGCCATGTTCCAGCGCAGCGGAGCCGCGTGATAGAGAGGCGCCGGCGACAGGTACACCATGGAGTCGTCCATGGCCAGCAGGAATTGGCCGAGGCCGACGAGCGGAACGGGAGAACCGAGCGGTGCGCCGGTCGTCTGCAATCGCACGCCTTTGGGTCGTCCGGTCGTGCCGCTCGAGTACAACATGTCGGATCCATCAACTCGATCCGGAAGCGGTTCGCTCGACGCGCGCGACACCGCGGTGTCAAAGTCGTCGAAACCCTCGATTGCACCGTCGATCATCAGTCGCAGCGTCACCTTCGGGATCTTGTCGGCAACCGCCGCCACTTGGTCGGCGAGGTAGGACGACGTGATGAGGGCCTTTGCTCCGCAGTCGTTGATGATGTAGGACAGCTCCTCCGGCGTCAGTCGACTGGAACAGGCCGTGTAGATCAGGCCCGCATAGTGGCAACCCCAGATCACGTCGAAGAAGCGTTCGTGGTTTTCGAGGCAGACTGCGACGTTGTCGCCGGGGGCAAGGCCCGCATCGGCGAGGAGTCGCGACACGCGGTTTGCCGCGAGGTCCAGTTCTCGGTACGTGATCGTCGCACCCGTCCTGGCCATGATGATGGCCGGTTTGTCCGGAGTGGTCTGGGCGATGTGTCCTGGGAACATGACTAGAACGGTAGTCTGAGCCCGCGTGGGTGGAAATGTCGGTCTTTGACGAGTTCCGCTCGCTCGTGGCACGCGTGGACGCCGATATCGACCTGGCGGAGGGGTGTGCGCTGATCTGTGAAGCGGCCGGGCACGACGGAGCGCGCACCGTCGTCGCGGATCAACTGCAGGCGCTCGACACCATGGTGTCTGGCTCCAGCGTCGTCGAGATCGTGCGCAGCCTCCGCGACGACCTCGGTTTCTCCGGGGATTCGCATTCCTATGACGATCCGCAGAATTCGCTCCTGCACCTCGTGATCGAGCGCCGAAAGGGTCTTCCCATCCTCCTCGCCGTCGTCGTCCACGAACTGTGCCGTCGGCGTGGTGTCCCGATGCGCGTCATCGGAATGCCCGGCCACGTGCTCGTGAGCGACGCTGGGTCACCTGCCACGTATGTCGATCCGTTCCACAGTTCGGTTCCGATGACGGCCAGCGGGGCACAGGGGTTGTACGAAACCATGACCGGGCTGTCGAATTTCGCGCCGAGTCATCTCGAGCCGATCGGGTCACGTGCCGTACTGTGGCGAATCCTCAACAACCTCGCATCTCGCTATCGGCGTAGCGGGGAAGTGTCGAACCTGCGGTGGGTGATGAAGCTTCGCACCTCGTTCCCCGACGCTGGACCTGAGATCGAGCGGGAGTTCGCCCGGCTGATGGGATCGACCAACTAGCAACCGACTACCGTACGATTCGAACGATTGGAGGAACCACGTGGCCGACATGGAGACACGTGAACTGGAACGACGCGTCGACGACTTGCTCGCGGCGCATCCACCGAAGAAGGTCCCGGCGAAGGACTTCCTCGGAGCGCAGTACGACGCCGGCCTTGCGTGGGTGCACTTTCCGGAGGGTTGCGGTGGACTCGGACTGTCGCCGCGACACCAAAAGACGATCAACGAAAAGGTCTTCTCCGCTGGTGCGCCGAGCTCATATGCGCGAAATCCGATCGGCTACGGCATGTGCGGGCCGACGGTCGTCGAGTGGGGGTCGAGTGAGCACAAGTCGCGCTATCTGCGTCCGTTGTTCACGGGAGAGGAAATTTGGTGTCAGTTGTTCTCCGAGCCGGGCTCGGGTTCCGACTTCGCCGGTTTGTCGTCGCGCGCAGTTCGCGATGGAGACGAATGGGTGATCAACGGTCAAAAGGTCTGGACGACGCTTGCACACTTGTCCCGCTACGGACTTCTCGTCGTGCGCACGGACACCGAGGCGGTCAAGCATGCGGGGCTCACCGCGGTGATCGTCGACATGCAGGCCCCGGGAGTCGAAGTCCGTCCTTTGCGTCAGATGACGGGCGAAGCCGAATTCAACGAGGTCTACTTCACCGACGTGCGCGTGCCGGTGGAATCGACGCTCGGTGCTCCCGGTGACGGTTGGAGGGTGAGTCTCACCACCCTCATGAACGAGCGCGTCGCCATCGGAGGAGCGATTCCGCAACAGGGTTCCGGCCCCATTCGCGAGGCGGTCAAGTTGTGGCAGGCGTTGGATCAGTCGGATAGGGACGAGTCACGCAAGGACGAGTTGATGAAGCTGTGGATTCGCGCAGAAGTCCTGCGACTCACCAACATCCGTGCGGGACAGAGTCGCAAGATGGGCGTCCCAGGACCAGAAGGGTCGATCGGCAAGATGGCGAGCGCGGACCTGAACAAGGAGACCTACGAGTTCTGCGTCCAGCTCATGGGCGCACACGGCATGTTGTACGGCAGCTACGAAATGGTGCGCCCAGAGACTGCGATGGGCTTCGACTCCGTGCCGAAGGCGTTCCTGCGGGCGCGCGCCAACAGCATCGAAGGTGGCACGAGCGAGGTGATGCGCAACATCCTCGGTGAGCGCGTGCTCGGTCTGCCGGGCGACGTGCGCGTCGATCGCGACGTGGCCTGGAGCAAGGTTCCGCGAAACTAGGCGAGTGCTGCGAGCACGGTGCTCGCAGCAATTTTGCGGTCTGCGGTGCCGACCGAGGGGCGAGGCTTGCCGAGCAGCCTCGCATGGGTCGACGTGAGTGTCTCTTGAAGTTCGCGCAGGTTGCGAGGTGGCGGGAAGTACTCGTCCTCCGTGGTGGTGCGAATCTCCTCGACGCCGTGGGCTGGGGCAAGGTGAGAAATGAGCTCGGCCACGACCTCGTCGGGGGCGGAAGCTCCAGCAGTGACGCCGACGACTCCCGTGAGTGACTCGGTGAGTTCGGCGACGGAGTTGATGCGCAACACCTTCGGACAACCTTCGTCCTTGGCGAGCTTGGCCAGGGCGACGGTGTTGGACGAGTTCGCCGATCCGATCACGATCATCGCGTCGACTCGCGACGCAATCTCCATCAGGGCACTTTGTCGGTTGGTCGTTGCGAAGCACAGGTCGCTACGACCCGGCGACCACAGTTGAGGAAACTTGACCTTGACCGCCTCGGCGATCCCGGCCCAGTCGCGATGCGAGAGCGTCGTCTGGGCAAGGAGCGCGACTGGCTCGTCGAACGACGGCAGGTTGTCGACGTCGTCGATGCTTTCCACCCGCGAAATGGCGTGCGGGGCCACAGCCATCGTGCCGATGGCCTCCTCGTGGCCCTCATGGCCGACGTAGACGATGCGAAAGCCCTTGCCGGCCCTGACCTTGACCTCGTGATGCACCTTCGTGACGAGCGGGCACACCGCGTCGACCGCATAACGTCGGGCACCGTGTGCGGCAGTCACCACCTGGGGCGCTGAACCGTGAGCGGACAACATCACGGGCTTGCCCGGCGGAACTTCGTCGATGTCGTCAATGAAGATCACGCCCATCGACTCGAAGCGTTCCACGACGGTCTTGTTGTGCACGATCTCGTGGTAGCAGTACACCGGAGCGGGGAATGCCCGAACCATCCACGCGAGTGCCTTGATCGCCATCTCGACGCCTGCGCAGAACCCGCGAGGCGAAGCGAGAAGGACCCGATCGACCGTGTGTTGCATCGTCGTCAAGTCTATGAAGCGTCACGAGACGATGTCGGTTCCGGCCCATCATGCGTAGCGAACCGTAGAATGAACTGATGAGCACACGCCTTCCGTCCGTCGTCATCGTCGGAAGGCCGAATGTCGGCAAGAGCACCCTCTTCAACCGTTTCGTTGGATCCCAGGTGGCCATCGTCGAGGACCAGCCAGGCGTGACCCGTGACCGCTTCGAACGCGAGGTCGAATGGACGGGGAAGCGTTTCATGCTCTCCGACACCGGAGGTTGGATGCCTGGTGGTAGTGAGCTGGACGCCAAGGTCAGCCAGCAGGTCGAGGAGGCCGCTGCGAATGCTGACCTGATCCTCTTCGTCGTCGATACCTCCATCGGAGTGACCGACGACGACGAGCTGATCGCGACGTGGTTGCGCAGACTGGGCAGGCCGGTCGTCGTCGTGGCGAACAAGGTCGATTCCGACAAACGTGAGGCCGAACGATGGGACTTCTTGCACCTCGGTTTCGGCGATCCTGTGCCGGTGTCGGCGCTCCATGGTCGTAAGTCGGGCGATTTGCTGGACGACATCATCTCGTCGGTCGAGGCGGTGGACATCGACGATGTCGAAGTCGCCGTCAGGATCGAAGACGGTGTTCCCCGCGTTGCCCTCGTCGGGCGTCCGAACGTGGGCAAGTCGACGTTGTTCAACCGTCTCGTCGGTGAAGACCGCTCGATAACCCACGACATGCCCGGGACGACGCGCGACGCGATCGACACGCGCGTGGATACTCCCGATGGTCCGATCGTGTTCGTCGACACGGCCGGCATGCGCAAGAAGAGCAAGGTCGACGAGAGCGCCGAGTACTACTCGTTCGTGCGCGCGTTGCGCGCAGTCGACGAGTCTGACGTGGCACTCCTCGTGATCGATTCGACCGAGGGCGTGACGTCGCAGGACCAGCGCCTCGCCGAACGCATCGACGCGGCAGGATGCCCCTTGATCGTCGTGCTCAACAAGTGGGACCTGTTGAACGACGACGACAAGACGAAGATGGACCTCGATTTGGCACGCAAGCTCTATTTCATCGGGGACTCACCGATTCTTCGGATGTCGGCGCTCACGGGCAAGGGCGTGCATCGACTCCAACCGCTGCTCGTGGACTCGATCAACGACTACCACAAGCGGGTACCGACGAGGGACGTGAATCGCGTGATCGCCGAGGCCCAGCAAAAGCAGCCCGCGGGGAGCGGAGCTCGCGTGCTGTATGCGTTGCAGGGAGCGAACGACCCGCCGACGTTCACCCTCTTCGTGAACCGGGAGCTCCCGCAGCCCTACTTGCGCTACCTGGAACGTTGCATTCGGGAGCACTTCGACTTTGGCTCCACGCCCATCAAGATGCGCGTGCGAAAGCGTGGTGACTGACCAGATGCCCTGGTGCGAGCCGTGCGCGAAGTATTTGACACCGACTGCGATCGACGAGGAGGGTCGTTGCCCGCTGTGTGGGGATGTGGTCCAGGTGCACGATGCACACGGCAGGATCACCGCCAAGAACCTCGACTTGAAGGCTCTTGCCGCAAAGGGCGACGAGGACGTGAGCGCTCCGTGGCACTTCAAGCTCCTCGTCGGTCTGCTGTGCGCCTACTTCGCGTGGCGGATCGTCGATCTCTTCCGCTGAATTCGGTGGTCACAGATAGGCTCAAGGCAATACGGGCTGTAGCGCAGCTTGGTTAGCGCGCTTGTCTGGGGGACAAGAGGTCGTGGGTTCAAATCCCGCCAGCCCGACGATTGGTCACGCGCCGATGCTGATGGCCGCGACGCATGCGATCGCCACCGCGACGCCAAGCATCTGGCCCTTGTGGATCCGTTCATTGTCGATGCGCATCGCGAGGATCACCGTGGAGGCTGGATAGAGCGAGGTGATCACTCCGACGAGCGAGAGCATTCCGGAGCGCGCCGCGGTGAGATAGAGGGAGTTGGCGATCGTGTCGAGGACGCCCGAAAGGATCGCGAACGTTCCGACGTTGCGCGTGACACGCAATGTGCGATATCCGACCAGACTGACGATGGCGACGGTCGGAACGCTCGTCATGCGTTGGGCAAGGAGTGGCCACAGACCCGCATCGCTTGACGTTTGAGCGAGACACACGAAGATCAAGCCGAACCCCGCACCCGCGACGAACGACAACCAGATCGCCCTCGATTGAACCGGCGCACCGGTCGACGACAGCACGTCTCCGATGAGTGCAACCGCGACTGGCGCGAGGGCTATGCCGACGTAAGAGATCGCACTCGGACGATCTCCCTGGGCGATGCCGACGATGACGGGCATGGCGATGTTGACGACCGCGGTGATCGGAGCGACGACCGTCATCGGGCCGACCGCCATCGCGCGGTAGAAGGTCACGAGGGCGAGTGCGCCTCCGAATCCTGCACCAGTGCTCCAGAGGAAATCTTGGGTACTCATCACCGAGGTACCGCTCGAATAGACGAGTCCACAGAGGAGCAGTAGTGCCACGGCCTGGCCGGCAAAGGTGACTGCCGGGGCAGGGGACTGGCGGGAGGCCCGACCACCGAGGTAGTCAGCGACCCCATAGGTGGCTGCGGCCCCTAGGGCCCACAAAATAGCCATTTGTGGAGTCTATGAGAATCCTCAAGTGCCAACTCGAGCGACGGTAGCCTTGAGTGAGGAGGTTTCACATGTCAAGCAAGTCGTTGTTTGCCAAGGCTGGAGTCGTCGTCGCATCCGTGGCGCTCGGTTCGGTCGTCGGAAGTTTCATCTCGGTGTCGGCAGCCCCGACGTCGGTGGTCGTGTGTGCGTCGAAGTCGACGGGTGCCCTGCGCTACTCGAAGGCTGGGTCGTGCCGCGCCACGGAGACCAAGCTCACGCTCGGTCAGGAAGGCCCAGCTGGTGCCACTGGTGCCACCGGAGCGACTGGTCCTGCCGGTCCTGCGGGTAGCTATTCGGGTACCGTCGGCATTCGCACCATCAGCACCTCGTCTACAACGCTTGAGTTGGCTGACGCTGGCAAGGTCCTCGTTGTGACCGTTGGAACCGACATCACGGTTCCGGCCGATGCAACCGTCAACTTCCCAGTTGGCACGCGCATCGAGATCGCACGCACGACTGGTTCCCCGACGCTGACCGGCGCCGCCGGCGTGACCGTCAACGGCATCTCCGCACCAGGTGCGGCGAGCTTTGACTCGGGCACGTACCAGCAGGGAATTCTCATCAAGACCGCGGCAAACACGTGGATCTTGTTGAAGATGCCAGACCAGTCATAGTTCTTCTCGAGCCCTGACTCACATGCGGGGACTCGGAACGATTATCAACACAGCCACCGTCGTCATCGGCGGTGGCTGTGGCGTTTTTTGGGGCGCGAAGATTCCCCAGCGGATCAAGGACCTGGTGGTGCAAACGATCGGGCTCGTCACGATCGGGTTGGGTCTGTCCGACGTCCTGAAGACCCACAACATGGTGATTCCACTCGTAGCCCTTGTCCTGGGCGGCATCCTCGGGGAGCTGTTGCGCATCGAGGACGGTTTGGAGCGACTCGGGACCATGATGCAACGCCGATTTGCCTCGGGGTCCGATGAGTCGTCATTCGTCAATGGTTTCGTCACCGCGTCGCTGTTGTTCTGCGTCGGTCCGTTGACGATCCTCGGGGCACTCGAGGACGCGTCGGGGGAGACGCCCCAGCTCTACATCATCAAGGGAACACTCGACGGGTTCATGTCGATGATCTTGACCGCAGCTCACGGGATCGGGGCTGCGTTCAGCGCAGTGTCGGTCTTCGTGGTGCAGGGCACACTGACGGCGCTTGGCAGCCCCCTCGAGTCGATCCTCTCGGAGCGGATGCAAGTCGAGTTGTTCGCAACCGGTGGTTTTGCCGTGCTTGCAATCGGTCTCAACTTGCTCGGTCTGACCAAGATTCGCCTCGGGAGTCTTTTGCCATCGCTCGTCGTATCGCCCGTCCTCGTCTGGCTCTGGGCGGTTCCAGACGGCATCCTGAGCTGACCATGTGTGGTCGGTTCCTCCGCACGTCGTCGCTGGAAGAAGTGGTCTCGGCGTTCACTGCGGAGGGCACGATGAGCCTCCCGGTTTCCTTCAATGTGGCGCCGACGACGTCTATCTATGTGATTCGTCATGACGAAACTCGTCGAGTCGTCGAACCGATGTTGTGGGGACTCATTCCGTTCTGGTCCAAGGACACGTCTCGGGCGGCCAATGCGATCAACGCGCGTGCCGAATCCTTGACCGAAAAACCCAGTTTTCGGCATCTCGTGTCACGACATCGCTGCATCTTGCCGCTCGACGGCTACTACGAATGGGACACGGTGTCGTGGAGGGGCAAGGGTCACTCGAAGCAGCCGTATCTGGTCTCGGCCATTCGCGGTGGAGGAGTGGACCACGCGGGCTTGTTGGGCGCAGCGGGTCTATGGTCGACGTGGCGGGATCCTGACAACGACGACTCTGTCGTTCACTCCGTGGCGATGGTGACCACCGAGGCGACTGGTCGTCTTGCGGAGATCCACCATCGCATGCCTCTCCTGGTCGATGTCGAGGAGCTGGAGGAGTGGCTTGATCCTGCGAGTGACTTGCCCGGTTGGACGAGTGCGCCGCGTGGCGCCATGGACGTGGAAGTCCGTGCAGTGTCGACTCGGGTCAATTCAGTGCGCAACAACGATCCAACGCTGATCGAGCCACTTGCTTCACCGGAGGGCGAGCCAACCCTGTTCTGACTAGAGGGCGTCGACGATCCTGGCCGCTGCGTTTTCGAGATCACTGGGTTCCACGAAGCGAGCCGCATTGTCAAACGAGACGTGCTCGAGTCCGTTTGCAGGGATGACGTGCAGATGAACGTGGGGAACCTCGAATCCCGCGATGATGAGGGCCGCACGCTGGCAACCGAATGCAGCAATCTGGGCATTGCCGATCCGGTGGGCGAGATGGAACAAGTGGGTCGTCTGCTCGACGGGCAAGTCCGTCCAACGATCAACCTCCTGGCGGGGGATGACGAGGACGTGACCCTCGTTGATCGGATTGATCGTCATGATCGCCACGGCCGTGTCGTCGCGATGGACGAAGGTTCCTGGCAACTCTCCCGCGATGATCCGTGTGAAGACGCTCGGCACGATGCCACACTAGTTGTCGTGACCGCAGCACCATCTCGAATCGCGACGGTGCCGAACTTCCTCACGGCCGTGCGCCTCGCGACCCTGCCGTTCTATCTCTTCTTGCTCTTTTCTTGGGACGATCGACCACTCGCGGCGCTGCTGCTCGGCTTCCTCGGAATCACGGACTGGGTCGACGGGTGGGTGGCTCGTCACTTCGACCAGCGCAGCGACTTCGGCGCGGTGTTCGACCCCGTCGTCGACCGCCTGCTCTTCCTCGTCGGAACCGGTGCCGCGATGATCGACGGTGCCTTGCCGATTTGGTTCGCCGTCGCGGTCCTGGCACGAGAATTCCTCGTCGGGGCGACGATGACCCTTGCGACCGCTCTGGGGATGGAGCGCTTCCCGGTGTCGACGCTTGGCAAGCGCTACACCTTCCTGCTCATGGTGTCGATTCCGCTCCTCATTCTGTCCGCAAGTGAGCATCCGACGGCCGAACTGGCGCTCGCATTCGGTTGGCTGTGCGCCGTGCCGGGCCTCGTACTCAGTTGGGTCACTGCAGCGATGTACGTTCCCCGGATACGCGCGGGGCTTCGTACCGGGCGCACCAAACGGGCACTACGGTAGGCGTCATGTCGTACGTGTTCTGCAACGGAT
This sequence comes from uncultured Acidimicrobium sp., assembly GCA_964433615.1. Lineage (GTDB taxonomy): Bacteria > Actinomycetota > Acidimicrobiia > Acidimicrobiales > Ilumatobacteraceae > UBA3006. The sequence continues at coordinate 27,965 of CAYSRZ010000002.1, forward strand.
GTGGTCATCGCAATCCTCCGCAGTCGACGTTCTGCTCGTCGTGCGGAAGCGTGCTGGACGGACCGGACATGCGCACGGTCACCCTCTCCAAGATCGACTCCCTCCAAGATGCCCCAGGCGACCACGACAACGTCTCGGTGACGTTCCAGCAGGGCGGAGGTCCTCGTGCGCTCCTGGTGGTGCGCAGCGGCCCGAACGAAGGTGCCCGCTTTTCGCTCACGGCGAGCGACTCGTTCATCGGGCGGCACCCGGACTCGACGATCTGTCTCGACGACGTCACCGTGAGTCGCCGGCACGCACACATCGAGCGAACCGCGGATTCCATCGTCCTGAGGGACCTGGGTTCGCTGAATGGCACCTACGTCAACCAGGAACGGATCGAGGAAGCGGTGCTCGACCATGGGGACGAGGTGCAAATCGGTCGCTATCGCATGGTCTTTTTCGAGAGTGCGACGTGAGCACCAAGACCTACTTTTCAATCGGCGAAGTCCTCGGCTTGCTTCTCGAGGAATTTCCCGACGTCACGATCTCCAAGATTCGCTTCCTCGAAAGCCAAGGACTCATCGAACCGGAGAGAACGCCGTCTGGGTACCGAAAGTTCAGCCAGGCCGAAGTTGAGCGCCTGCGGTTCATCCTGCGCGAGCAAAAGGACAACTACCTACCCTTGAAGGTGATTCGCACCCGCCTCGACAGCGACACTTCCGACGGCATGGTCCGTCCCTATGACGAGACGAATCCTGGTGCAGTGCGCAATCCGGCCGGTCATCCCGCGGCGCGTGCAGCAGCGGCAGTCGGTGCCAAGCGCAAGGGACGCGCAAAGAAGGATGACACCACGTCGATGAATCGAACGGAGCTCCTTGCCGAGTCGAAGGTTGACGAAAGCGTGTTGCGAGAGATCGTCAAGTCCGGTCTCGTCACGCCGCGACTGGTCGGGGATCTCGAGATGTATTCCCAGCTCGACCGAGAGGTGATCGACGCCTGTGCGGCTTTCATCGCCTTGGGGATCGACGTGCGTCACCTGAAGGCGTGGAAGGTGTCTGCGGAGCGGGAGATGGCGCTCTTCGAGCAGCGCATCGTGCCATATCTCCAGCAGCGCAATCCAGAGGCGCGAGAGCAGGCCCTGGAGATGCTGGACGAACTCGTCGAGCTGGGGGAGCGGTTGCGGGGGAGCTTCCTCGACGTATTGTCCCGGCCCTATCACGGCGGGCGCTGACGCGGGGTCCTGAGTAGTCTTGGGCCATGTTGGTCAAGCTGGAACTCGTCGGAGTGCGCCTCGAGGTGCCTTCACAGTCTCCGGTCATGATGTTGCGCGAGGAGGGGGAGTCCGAGCGCGTCTTGCCGATTTACATCGGTGCTCCCGAAGCGTCGGCGATCCATTACGCGCTCGAGGGAATCGTTCCGGATCGTCCGCTCACGCACGACCTGCTCGTGAACGTGGTGCGCGGCCTCGGTGCGAACTTCTCCAAGATCGTGATCACCGAAGTTCGTGACCACACGTATTTTGCCGAACTGCACTTTTCCTTCGCAGGGAGTGACATCGTCATCTCCGCTCGACCGAGCGACGCGGTCGCCGTTGCCATCCGCACCGAGACACCGATCTACGCCTCCGACGACCTGCTCCGAGAGGTCGCCAAGAGCCCGGTGGTGGCCACGGTCGACAACGAAGAAGAAATCCTCGACGACTTCCGAGAGTTCATCAACAGCATCAACCCCGAGGATTTCGAGGGATAGGCGAGGGGCAATTTTGGCCGTAGCCTGACCCCATGGCTCTCGGTTACAGCGGCACTCAGGCCGCAAAGATCGTCGGAATCAGCTATCGCCAGCTGGATTACTGGGCTCGAACGGATCTCATCCGGCCGACCGCTGCGGATGCATCAGGCAGCGGCACCCGTCGCGTCTACAGTTACCGAGATCTGCTCGAGCTGCGAGTGATCAAGAATCTCTTGGACGCCGGAATTCGGCTCGAGTCCGTCCGTGAGGTCTTTGCCTATCTGCGCAACCACGTGGACACCGACATCGTCGCGGCGCACATCGTGATCAGCGGACAGTCAGTCGTGTTGTGCCAGGGGGACCAGCTGGTCGACGTGCTCCGCAACGGCCAAGGGGTGCTGAACGTGCTCCCACTTGCGGGTGTGAAAGACCAAGTGGACGCCCAGATCGAACTCGTCATGCCGGCCTCAGCGAACCCGCCACAGCGGGGCGTCGTCGGGCTCTAGGAGTCAGATCCCGTCTTGGACGGGGGAAAGATGGCCCCGAGAGGGCTCAGGCGGCGAGCGAGGTCGTTGAGACCACTTGTCGCCTCGGAGAGCTTCTGGAGGGCTCCCAGGGCACCCGAGACGTGAGGGATGGTCTGACGCAATGGACCCTCGATGTCGTCGAGAAGTCGGTTGACCCGAGCGGCGACCTGGTTGATGTTGTCCATGGAGGCAACGAACAACTCGAGGCTCGCAATGAGCGCCTCGACGGATCGTCGGGCCTGATCGACGGCCTTGGCGCCAGTGGCAAGCGGGTTGTCGAGTCCCAGACTCCGCACGAGATCGTTGAGACCGTCCAGCGGCGACGCACCGGGAGTTGTCTGTGTCGTTGGCTCGTCGGTGGGCGACATGATGCGAGGGTAGCCCTGGCGGGTCACGGGCTCCCAACGCCTATTTCTTTGGGGTTCCTAACTTTACATAACTATCATTATCGGCGTCAACCAACGGACGGGCAGCATCCAGGATCCACGTGAGTGCGGCCTTGAAGTCCCTCGTCGTCGGGTCGCCTTTCGGGTCCAGGTCGCCCTCGACGTCGTCGACTGCACACTTGAGGACGAAGATCTGGTCCCGAAGTCGGTCGAGTTCTGCTCGTTGTACGACGAGCTCATGCTCGCTCAAGTGCAGCTCCTCAGCCCGTTGCCTGGCGACCCAGTCCCACTGCCTGCAGGACTGACTGCAGAACTTGCGTGGACGACCTGAGGTGGCGCCCGGTGGCAACGGCTGGCGACACCAGAGGCACTTGCCTGTCGAGGACGACGGTGAATGTTTCGTCATGACGAAAAGGTAGACGGATCCTGCATCGATGTGGTGGATCGACGCGCATACTGAATCGTGCCCATCGATCTCCCGGCTCCCGAACGTTGGTTCGCAAGCGACAATGCAGCGGGTGCTGCACCCCAGGTCCTCGATGCACTGCGCGCGGCCAACGAGGGCCACGCACTCGCCTACGGCAACGACCCGTGGACCCGCCGAGCCGAGGACGCATTCCGATCGCTGTTCGACCGTGACGTCGTCACCCAGTTCGCCTATGGCGGCACTGGAGCGAACGTCTTTGCCCTCGGTTGTCTCCTGCGGCCAGCCGAGGCAGTCGTCTGCAGCCGCAACGCGCACGTCACCTACGACGAGACGGGTGCAGCCGAGCGCATCATCGGCACCAAGTTGCTCGAAGTCGACACGGTCGATGGCAAGGTCACACCACTCGGGTTGTCTTCGGTGGAACATCTCTTGGGCAGCGAGCACCACGTCCAACCCGCCGTAGTGACGATCACCCAGGCGACCGAAATGGGCACCCTCTACTCCATCGACGAGATTCGCACGTTGTGCCGACAGGCTCACGACATGGGACTCCTGGTCCATCTCGACGGTGCGCGCATCGCCAACGCAGTCGCAGCGTTGGGAGGATCGCGTGCAACGTTGCGCGCCATGACCTTCGACGCCGGAGTCGACGTCGTCACCTTCGGCGGAACGAAGTGCGGCGCCGTGTTCGGCGAAGCCGTCGTGTTCGCACGACCAGAGCTTGCGGATCGCTCAAAGTACATTCGCAAGCAGACCACGCAACTGCATTCGAAGATGCGTTTCATTTCGGCACAATACGAAGCACTCCTTGCAAACGACCTCTTCATCGACCTTGGACGACGCGCCAATTCCGCTGCACGTGCGCTCTTTGCGAGCGTCTCGGACGTGTCGTCGCTCGACCTGCGCCTCGAGCCCGCCGTCAACAGCCTGTTTCCGCGCCTCGTCGACCCTGCAAAGACGACGCTCCAGGACTGGTCGTTTTTCTGGGACTGGGACGTCGCCGCCTCCCAAGTGCGCTGGATGACGGCGTGGGACACCTCCCCGACCGACATCGAACGTTTCGTGGCTGGTGTGCGTCGGGTCATCGCTAATTGACCGACCGATTAGTCATCCCCTACGCTGAGCACCCTCGTCAGCGAAAGGGGCTCAACGGGTGGCGGTGGAATACTTCGCACGTCGTGACCGGACCGATGACGCCTGGATGGATGCCGCCGAGTGCCGTGGCCTCACCGAGATCTTCTTCCCTCCCGTTGCCGAGCGTCCGCAGGCGCGTGAACGACGCGAGTCGATGGCACGCACGGTGTGCCTGCAGTGCAGCGTGCTCGACACCTGCCGAGCCTTTGCCCGCGACCATCATGAGTACGGTTTCTGGGGTGGAGAATCCGAAGAAGAGCGCCATGCCGCCGGCTTTCGTCTCATCGCGCCGATCGGAGTCAAGTCAGCGCCTTCCCACTGAGCACGCGGACGATTGCTCGTGGTGAGTGCTCCGTCGTCTCGCGCCGTCGACGACGTGATCGATCTTGTGCACACCGCATGGTCGAGCTTCGGTGATCCCCGCACGATCGCCGCGGTCGAAGAGACAAGCGCCCACGTGTCGACGAATCGCGTCTTTCGGCTCAGGTTGAGCGATGCATCGAGCGTTGTCGCAAAGGTGTCGTCATACGGCTCGTACTTCCTCTTCGCCGAGGATCACGACCGACTGCATCGCACACGGACATTGCTTGCCGGCACCCGCTGGGAGTCGTTCCTTGCCGAGGTGATGAGTGTTTCGGGTCGATCCTTCACCTGGTACGACGGGCAGTGCTGGGTCGCCTTCTACTCCGACGTGCAAAGCGGCACGCAGTTGCCGAAGATCGTCTCGGTCGACGACGTCGCCACCCTCGGGCGAGAGATCGCCTCCTTCCATCGCGACTGCTCGAACATCGCAGCTCGACTTCCGTCGACCTCCAATTCGGTGAAAGGAGACGCGATCCACCTTTTGGAGCTTCTCGAGTCCGAGGATGCACCACATCACTTCGGACTCGAGCCCGCGTCGATCCGGGTGCTTCGCCATCACACACACGAATTCCTGATGCACCTCGAGTCGATCCACTTCGACGAGTGGCAGAAGATACCCGTCCTGGTCGACTGGAACCTCGGGAACTTCTCCGTCACGCGCGCAGACTCAGGGTTCTCCTTGAACACGCGCTGGGACTACGACTGGTTCCGCATCGACACTCGGCTGTTGGACTTCTACTTCTTAAGTCGCGTGTCGTCTGCCACCGGTGACAAGACGGTCTTCACCTATTCACCGCACACGATGCTCGAGGAACGCTTCCTGCACTTCTTGCGTGCGTATCACTCGGTCTTCCCGCTCGCCGCCCACGAGGTGAAGTTCCTGCCCCGTGCCTATGAGTTCTTCATCCTCAACTACGTGGTTCGTGAGGGTGCAAAGTTCTTCCAGGGTCATCTCAGCGAACGGTTTCGCGTCGATGCAGTCGATCGCTACCTCCCCCAGGTCGCCACGATCGACGTCAGTCCGATCTTGCGCGCACTCGGCCTTTCGTCATGACGAAAGGTGTTCAGTCGATGCGACGCATCTCCTGTGAGAATCGCTTGCCCTTCTCCACGTACACGGCTGCGCCGTAGGCGATCTCTTCGCGACGCGCCCGATTTTCCTTGACCGTGGCCGGTGCTCCGACGGCAAGGGCTCCTGCCGGAACGTGGGTGTCGTTCAGCACGACCGCATTCGCAGCAACGATCGCGCCACTTTCGATGATCGCCCGATGGAGCACCACTGCCCCGGACGACACTTGTGCACCGTCGTGGACGGTGCAGGCCTCGAGATGGGCGATGTGGCCGATCACGCAATCGTCTCCGACGACGGTCGGCTGCTGAGGTGTGGTGTGTATGACCGTGTTGTCTTGGATGCTCGTGCGGGCACCGATCTGGATGTATCCATCGTCTCCGCGGAGGACTGCCCCAGGCCAAATCGTGGACTCGGCACCGATGCGTACGTCCCCGATGATCACGGCATCTGGATGTACGAAGGCACTCGGGTCGATCGTCGGTACTCGGTCACCCAATGCGTAGATCGCCATGGCTCAACCGTAGTTCCCGGTGGGATACCGACGTTTGTGGAGATACCGTAGAAGCCCATGTCCCGCAGGATCGACATCGAGCTCACGAGCAACCGCAACGACGGAACCTGGACGTGGCGTGCCGCGGGCGCCAAGTCGCCGAAGGGTGTCGTGCGCGCAGATCTTCTCGGTGGGACCCTTGCGGTCGGCCAGGTCTTCAAGGTCGAAGCCGAGGTCGACATCGACGGCATCGAGGTGCTGTCGGTCGTCACGACTCGGGAGAAGTCGCAGAAGTCGAACACCCTCGAAATCCTCGGGAGTGGTCGCGAGTTCGAGCCCGTCACGCAGAAGCTCGCGCAACGCGACAAGGGTCCCCGCAAGGACAAGGGTCCACGTCGCGGACCGAAGTCCGATGGCGCCCGTCCGGAGCGACCACAGCGTCGCTCCTTCGTCAATCCGCCCGAGCTGCCGAAGCGCCCTGCCGCCAAGCGACTCAAGCCCAAGCGAGTGCATCGCGCCGCGATCATCGATGCGTTGCCCGCCGAACACCAAGCCGTCGCCGAGCGAGCCCTCGTCGGTGGTTTGAAGGCAGTTCGGGATGCGGTCAAGGCGCAAAACGACGAGTTGAAAAAAGACGGCAAGCCCCTCATCCCCGCCGACGGAGTCGTCGCGCTGGCCCAGGACCTGCTTCCCAAGTTGCGAGTTGCAGAGTGGCTCGACAAGGCAGAGGCTGCCAAGGCCGATCTTGACAACCTCGACCTGCGCGACCTGCGTTCGGTGGTCGTCGGATCGGACGACCCGATGGTCGTTCGCGACGAGTCCACCCGTGCACTGGCCACGGAGCTGAAGGCTGCGCTCAAGTCGAAGACCGAATCCGAACAGACCCAGTGGTTGGCAGACATCGCCGCCGCGATCGACGTCCAACGTGTCGTGCGCGCACTCAAGGTGTCGAGCGAGCCGCCGAAGGCCGGACAACCCTTCCCCGCCGAACTTGCCCAGAAACTGTCGGCTGCCGCGTCGGCAGCACTCGCCGCAGATGATCCGCAGGACCGTTGGGTCACGGTGCTCGAAGCAGTTGCGTTCTCCCCGGTGCGCGCGACGGTCAAGCCGGCCGCGATTCCAGCGAATCCAACCGAAGCGCTCCTTTCAACCGTCAAGCGACTCGCCCCTCTCGTACCACACATCGCGTCGATGTTCGGCGTGGTTGCGGAACCAGGAGCATCCTCGCCCAAGCCACTGCGTCCGACTCGGCCCGTACGCGCAAAGACCGCCAAGCGCCCAGCCAAGTCCGCCGATGCCCAGGAAAAGGTCGCCGCGGAATAGCCTTTGGGCATGACCAGCCCAGTGGAATACGAAAAGCGGGGAAAGATCGGCGTCATCACGCTGAACCGCCCCGAAGCCCGCAACGCCATCAACGGAGACGTCGCGCAGGCATTTGAAGCAGCAGTCGACGCACTCGAAGGAGACGACGAGGTCTGGGTCGGTGTGTTGCGAGCCAACACCGCAGGCCAGGAGCGACCGGTGTTCTGCGCAGGCGCCGACCTCAAGGCCATCAACAGCGGACAAGCAGGCTCCCTGAACACCGCACGTGGTGGTTTCGCTGGCTTCGTTTATCGCGAGCGAAAGAAACCGATCATCGCCGCAGTCGATGGACTCGCAACCGCGGGCGGATGCGAGATCGTCTTGGCCACCGATCTCCTGGTTGCCTCCACGCGGAGCGCGTTCGGACTCGCTGAAGTCTTGCGCAACCTCGTCGCTGGTGCCGGTGGACTCTTTCGCCTGCCACAGCGCATTGGCACCAACGCGGCCATGGAGGTCATCCTGACAGGACAGCCCTTGCCCGCACAGCGCGCCTATGAACTCGGCATGGTCAATCGATTGGTGGAGCCGGCCGACGTCGAGCCGACCGCAATGGCGCTCGCAGAAAAGATCTGCGCAGCCGCTCCCCTCGCGGTCTGGGAGTCGCGCAAGGTGGTCCTCGCGTCGCAATACGAGAGCGAAAAAACGTTGATCGACATGACCAACAAGGCCTTCGGAGCGATCCTCGCGTCCGAGGACACCAAGGAAGGTCTCACCGCCTTCATCGAAAAGCGACCGCCGAATTGGAAGGGTCGCTAGGCCAGGTCTTTACCTACCGTGATGACCTGCGAGACGAGACCCGTGCGCTCGTAGACGTTCTTGGTCTCCCGGTCGCCCGGTAGCGCACGACCAGAGATCGACCTGCATCCGCGCGCACGCGCAGTCTCGATCGCCCGAAGAACCAGTGACTCGCCGAGCCCGAGCCCGCGAGCCGCAGGGGCGACATAGAGCACCTCGATGGTCAATTCCCTGTCCGCGACAGTCCAGAGCACGATCCCGACGGTCTCGCCCTCGTAACTACCGATCGCCCCGCTCGGTGACGATAGATCGAGATTGGCACACACCTCTCGAAGTCGATGCGAACCGCGAAACGACGACGCTGAATCTAGGGCTTGCGCCACAAGACGGCGAACGTCAACTTCAGACGTCGTCGCCACGTCGTGAAGCTGAAAGACGTGCAACGTCATCTCAGGACAACGCCTGGATCACGCTTCGTCGTGCACGCGTCGACTCTTCATAGTGGCGGGCGTCGTCGCGGACCGCTGTCGTCCATTCGCGACACTGCGCGATGATCTGACGCGCAGTCAACAGGTCGTAGCCTTCGAATGGCTCATCGATCCGAGGCGACGACGTGGGAGTCGGACTTGTCGCAGCCGAAGGTTCGTGCCCTTTGGGCGCGAGCCAGATACGCAATTGGCGCTCGAGTCCCTTGGCAGTCATCTCGCCGATGAAGCGAGCGTTGCGGAGGGTCTCGCGAATCTTCACGACTACTTGAACAGCGGGCAGGCGTCGTCTTCGACTGGGCAGCCTGGAGCACTGTTGCGTACGAGAAGGAAGCACTGCGTGCACTGTGTCTCGTCCGGTCTGCGTGGCTGGAGGCGTTCCATCCCGTCGGTCTTGTCGTCGAGGACGAGGTCCTCCTCTTCCTCCTCCGGGGGTGCCTCTTCGGCTGCGGTCAGCTTCTCGCGCAGGATCGCGTCGAGGTCAGCCTCCACGTCGTCTTCCGTGCGCAGGTCCTCGTCTTCTTCGTCGTCGTCCTCGCCCTTGGCCTTGCGGGCGACAGGGGCTCCATCGACGATCGCGTCGGGGTCCTCCTCTTCGACGCTGTCGGCTATCTCCGGGTCGACGAGGAGATCCTCGTCTTCGATGTCGAGTTCGAGGGCGTCTTCGTCGAGGGCGTCGCCTTCGAGGTCCGGATCGGGGATGATCTCGCCTTCGAGTTCGCCCTCGTCCATCACTTCGTCATCAGACATTCGTCCTACCCTTTCCAGCAGTTGCGGCGAGAGATTAGCCCAAGAACCGCTGGAATCGGCGAATCAACCCTTCTTGCGTCGTTCCTCGGCCCGACGCTCAGATTCGAGGCGCTCGAGCTCTGGTGCCTCATGGGTGATATGGGTCATAGCGGCCGCCAACGCTCGATGCCCAGCCACCTCCGCGATCTGTCGGTGCATCTCGAGTGCCACTCGCCTATATGAGGGGTGGCCCTGGGGTGCCGAACGCAGCTCCAGCATGTGCATCGCCTCGCGTGCGTTGAACTGCATCGCGTAGCGCAGGCGAAATGCCATCGAAATCGCATACGGAGCCTGTTCGGGGTATTCGGGTCGAAGTGCCTCGTACAGCTCTCGTGAGCGATCCATGGCCTCCTCGAACTCTGTCGCACATCCGGCCTCGGCCACGAGGTCCGGCATCGTGAAACCGTGGTCCGGGGACAGACGCTGCCATTCGATCGTCAACATCCGATGCCGCTGAAGGTCGCGGAATGCGCCGTAGTCGCCCAACACGTCGAATCGATATCCGGTGCGTTCGAACGCGCGACCCGGCTTGTGGCGGCGGTTCTCCCGAACGCCGACGTAGGAGGCAAATAAGTCATCGCGCTCGGTTTCGCTCAACTGGGCGACCCGAGCGAGCAATTGACTCTCGGGAAGATGTGAGTAGGGATAGCAGATCGCCGCCAGCACCTTGTTCTCACCGTCGGGATCGAAATCGACGAGCGTGACTTCGTCGGACTCGACCGGTTCGACTGCCCCGAACATGTCGTCCACGCGCGTCAGCGTGGCGTCGTGACGTTCGGCCAAGTAGTCGCTCCATCGACCTCCTCGGTCGGCGAGATCGACGCGCTTCAAGAATGACGGGATGACCTTGCGCAGCTCGAGGAGCATCAGGTCTGCATAGTGCTGTGCTTCAGGCAACGGATGTGCCCTCATGCGCAGCAACAGCGCCTCGTATCCCTGTCCGCTGCCGAAGATCCCCACGTTTGACAACGCGGCTGCGGGCAGTACTCCCCTGACTGCATCCAGACCTTTTGCGCGCGTCGCCTGGTGGAACACGAAGTCGCTGTCCTTGATCGACCGTTCGGTCGTTCTTCGAATGTGCTCGGTGACCTGCACGACGAGACCCGAATAGGCGTCGAAGAGCCGGTCCATGTCGCCGACGTAGCGGGTTCCGTAGGGACCACTCAGAATCTCCGGGTCGCGGAAGTAGCGATACCGCCCTCCGAGCCGCGCGTCATAGTTGATGTAGCGAGTGCTCTGCTCGAGGTAGCTCATGAGCCGACCCCACTCGAGGATTTTCGTCAACAGGTTGGATGCTTGCTCGCAGGCAAGGTGCACCGCGCCGAGCTGGGCGACCGAGTCGTCGCCGTACTCGAGGAACACCTTGTCGTAGAGACGTTCGGCCTTGTCGACCCCGACCGTCGCGTCGACCGATCGATCCCCTGACACGTCGAGGTCCTGGACGAACTCGTCCAAAAAGAGTCGTCGCAACGACTTCGGACTGCGGCTGTAGCGGGCGAACAACGCGCCCTTGACGACCTCGGGAAGGTTCACGAGAGCAAAGACGGGTCCCTCGAGGTTGGAAAAATAGGGCCTCAGGACGGCCAGTTCGTCGTCGGTGAAGCTCTCGGGGATGTACACCGTCACAGCGGGCAATCTTAGGTTTCGACCCTCAGTTCGCAGTGGATGGCGAGCCCACATAGACGACAAGGGCGTCGGGTTGCACCACGACCTCGAGCGAGGTGACCCTGGCGACCCGCTCCCCGTCGACGACGAGATCAGTAGGGCGACCAGACCAGTGGAACTGCCTGTCGCGGCTCGACTGAATCTGGCGATGTGAAAACGGGAGGCCCGATGCCACGCGCCGACGAGCCAGCAGTCGCTGGCGCATCGGCATCTCACCTGCCACCGATGCGGCATCGAGAAGGCCGTCGTTCGGGTGACTTCGGGCAAACCACTCCCTGCCCTCGACGAGGCCCGTGTTCGACACGACTTGCATTCCTCCCCTCGACCACCAATTGCCGAGTCGGATCCAGCTCACCGCATGCGTGGAGCCTGCGATGCCAGTCGTGTGGTTGGCATAGCGAACGACAAGTGCATCAATCGAAATCTTCACCGACGACCTTGCCCCGAGCTGTCCGGTGACGGAGACGAGGTCGCCGCCACAGATTCCCACAGCGCCCGATACTCCAGCGTCGAGCGCACGGCCCAAATCCCTGTCCGAGGGGAACCACACGGTCTGCGTGGGTGCAGTGTCGGGTGAACCCCAGGGCTCACCAGGTCGAATCGTCACGACGCTTCACCGATCGATGCAAGGACGACACCACGAACTATTGATTGCGACGCCTCGTTGGCCGCCCGCCTCGTGTCGTCGTTGCGACTGACGAGGCCGAGTTGACGGAGAAGATCGGCGATCTGGCGCATGGTGCGAACGAAGTCGCCCGGTTGCAGGTCGTCATCCAGCACCTCATCGAGGTGTGCACCGGCGCACCAATCGTGAGCGACGAAGTAGAACCCTCGGTGCAGGCCACGGTGTTGGGCGATACCGCTTGCCTTCTCGTCGTCCCTGATCTGGGCACTCAGTTTCTCGATCGATCGAATCCGATCACCGGGGGTTCCTGATACGCGAACGGGAGACTCGTCGTCGCCGCGTGGTTCGAAGACGAAGCAACTCATGACCCCACACAGCTCCGGAGCGCTGAGCCCGTCGAACAGCCCACGCGTGACCGACTCTGCGATTACGAGGTCGCATTCATGGAAGATGGACCGCAGGATGGTGCCCTTCTCCGTGAGCGACCAACCCGACACGAAGCCGCGCTGTCCAAGGAGGCCCTGAAGCTGCCTGAATCGCGTGACGATCGCCCCTGAACTTTTGTCGATTTGATCGAGCAACTTGGACATCTCGCCCTCGACCTTGATCAGTTCCTTGGCTGCACGCAAGCGTGTCCCGAAGTGTTCGTCGTCGTCGACCGTCGGCAGCTCCACGCGCACGGCGTCGGCGTCCACCGCCGGGGCAGCCGCCATCAACAGGTCCGCGCACCGTTGCTGGTAGTCGGGCGAATTCGGCGCATAGGGGTGGGGCAAGTCGTGATGGCCGAGCAACCGAGGTCGGATCTTCACGTCGTCGCTCGTCACGTGGACGAGACCACTGCGAGTGCCGAGGAGGGACAGGCGAACCTTGGATTTTCGCTCCGACTTCGCTATCACGAGGAGACCCTCTCGGAGACCGACCTCCTCTCCCGAGATCACGTCACCGAGACGCACGTGTGCGAAGGCGTCCGATCGCATTCGTCCCTGCGACTGGGCCGAATGCTCCCGGACGTGAGAACGGTAGGCCTCTGCGAGATCATCCCGGTCATCGAACTCCTTCATCGTGCGATTTCGCTGCAATTCCAACCGACCGATTCGAGCTTGGATGTGCACGACGTCCCTGGCGCTTTGGAATTGGGCCAACGAAAGGTTCAACAGATGGGTTGCCTGGGTCTCGGACGTCGTCGCGATCAGGTTCGTCGCCATGTTGTAGGTCGGTCGAAACGATGACGTCAGGTTGAACGACTTGCTCGTGACCAGTTGATACACGGAGTCGAACGACACGAAGGGTTCCCAAACGATGAATGCTGTTCCGTGGTCGTCGATTCCTCGCCGACCGGCCCGACCCGTCAACTGGGCATAGTCGCTCGGCTTGATGAGGACGTGGCTCGTGCCGTCATATTTGGTCAGGCGATCCATCACGACGGTGCGGGCGGGCATGTTCACCCCAACTGCGAGGGTCTCGGTGGCAAACACGATCTTGATCAGTCCAAGCGAGAAGCATCGCTCGACGATCTCCTTGAAGATCGGGACCATGCCGGCATGGTGGGCGGCAATGCCCCGCTCCAGCAGTTCGACAAATCGTGAGTATCCCAACGCGGCCAGATCGTCGTCGGTGAAGCCCTCGACGGCCGTGTCCGAGATGTCTCCAATCATCGCCGCTTCATCGTGACTCGTGAGATGGAGTCCTGATTCGTACACCTCGACGGCGGAGTCTTCACATCCTCGACGACTAAAGACGAAAAAGATTCCAGGGAGGAGGTCGGCTTCGTGGAGGTACCGCACGACTTCGGTTCGACGTGGGCTGCGCAGCCGGGAGGGCGTCGACGAACGTCGGTGATTGGATGCCTGACGACTGGTCCTTTTCTGCTGGGCCTCGAGGCGCTGGACCTCCGCGTTGGGCTTGCCTGCATCGACGACGGAGAACGAACGCAGTCCCCCTTGAGCTCGGTCGTGGAGCAAGATCTGAGCCTCAAGGGGTACGGGCCGATGCGAGGAGTAGGCGACGTCCGTAGGGCCCCTCACGACGCTCAACCAGCGTGCAATCTCGTCGGTGTTGCCGACGGTGGCCGAGAGGCAAATGAGCACGACCTCGGGCGCGAGGTGCACGATGATCTCCTCCCACACACCACCCCGGTAGGCGTCCTGGATGAAGTGGACCTCGTCGAGAACCACGACCGACAAGGCGTCGAGGGAGTCGTTGCGGGCATAGATCATGTTGCGCAGCACCTCGGTGGTCATCACGAGGATCGGAGCGTCCGGATTGATCGAGATGTCGCCGGTCAAGAGGCCCACCTGGCGCTCCCCATACTCTTTGCACCAATCGCGATACTTCTGGTTCGACAGCGCCTTGATCGGAGCCGTGTAGATGGCACGAGTGTTCGTGGCGAGCGCCAGCCGGATTCCATAGTCGGCGACAAGGGTCTTCCCCGAGCCCGTCGGTGCAGCGACGAGCACACTGCGGCCATTGTCGATGGAGTCGAATGCCGACGCCTGGAACTCGTCTGGTTGGAAGAGCCTGTCAGAGGCGAGACTGCTTCGAACGGCCGCAGAATGGGCCGCGAAGAGGTGTTCAGCCACCTGTGGACGCTTCGCGCTTGCGTCGTCGACGCTGTGCGATGAAGCCGATGAGCACTGCGACGATGAACAGGAGCGACATCGGAAGGGCCAGCGCCATCATGCTGATCGGGTCACCACTTGGCGTGATCACGGCTGCGAGGACGAAGATCACCATGAACGACACGCGCCACTGCTTGAGGAGGGCCTGGGGCGTGACGACATTGACCAACTGCAAGAACACGATGAGGACGGGCAGGAGGAACCCGATGCCGAAGGCAAGCACCATCAACGCAACGAGACTGATGTAGCGGGAAATCTGGTACGTCTGCTCGACTCCCTCTCCGGACCACGAAATGAGGAACTCGAGCGCCTTGTCGAGCGTCCAGTACGCCAGTGCTCCACCGAAGATGAAGAGAACCACAGACGACAAGATGAATGGAATCGAATACTTCTTCTCCCGATTGCTGAGGGCCGGAACGACGAAGCGCCAGACCTGCCACATCACGACGGGCAAGGCGAGGATGAGTCCTCCGTAACCCGAGATTCGCATTCGCGACGACAAGCCCTCGATGGGTCCGAGCGCGTACAGTTCGCCCGCGCAATTGAAGTCTGGACGACGTGAGCACAGGTTCACGTATGGTCTCGTCAGCAACGACAGGAAACGATCGTAAAAAATGAGGATGAAAGAAGCTCCGAGGGCGATGGCGAGAAGACTTCGTACGATGCGCTGACGCAGTTCGGTGAGATGTCCGATAATCGACATCTCCTCGGTCGCCACGGCGGTCTTGCGCCAGGCGAACATCAGTGATCCTCCTCGACCGTGTCCGCCTGGGTGATCGGCGGGGACTCCACGACGGCTCCTGGTAGCTCGGTTGCAGGCGGTTCGTCGCTGATTGCTGCGCTCCCCTCGTCGGTCACCTCGTAGGGAATGAAGATCGGACTATCGCTGGACACGGTCTCGGTCAGGGAACCGGACACCTCGTCGGCTGCGTCCGTGAACACGGACTTGTACTCATTGGCTGCCTGTTGGAAGTCCTTGATTGGCTCCGCAAAGGCCTGACGGAAGTCGGATTGGGCGTCCGAGGTGACGCGCTTGAACTCGCCGTAGAGACGGCCGGCCTTACGCAGGACCACTGGCAGCTTCTCGGGTCCGAGGACGACGAGTCCCAAGACGAGCAGGAAGACGATTTCACTGCCCGAGAAATTGAACATGTGTCTATTCTAAAGGCGACCTATGAGTGACCAGGGTGCGCAAGTCGTGATTCGTGTGGCTGTGGCGTGAGCAACTCCCCGATTCTGTTCGGACACCGTGGGGCACGAGGTCACGCGCAAGAAAACACGATCGAGTCCTTCGAACTGGCCCTCCGTCTCGGGGCGACCGGCGTGGAGACCGACGCGTGGATAACGAGTGATGGAAAGGTCGTACTCGACCATGACGGCGAGTTCGGACCACGCCTCCGCCGTCGATCCATTGCGCAGGTGGACGCCGACCAACTCCCCGATCACGTGCCACATCTGTCCGAATTGTGTCAGATTCTCAACGGTGCCCATCTCAGCATCGACGTGAAGGACGTCGCGGCGTTCGGCCCGATGTGCACGGTGATCGCGGATTCTGGGCTCGATCCCTCCACCGTGTGGATCTGTCATCCCGACTACGACACGGTCGCCGGCTGGCGCGCGGAGACGGAATGTCGCGTGGTGCACTCGACTCGGTACGCCAAGGTGCAACCGCACTTTGAGACCCACGCCTCTCGTCTGGCACGCGACGGGATCGATGCGTTCAACATGCCATGCAACGAATGGACCGGGGGTCTCATCGCGCTGTACCACCGTTTCGGAGTGAACTGCTTTGCGTGGAACGCCAACTACACCGAGGTGGCATCACCACTCGTGACGGCCGGTATCGACGCACTCTACGGCGACTACGTGGATCGTTTGGTCGACGCAGTCAGGCGATAACTACAGCCACGACCAGTGGCCGAACGGCCAGATCGTGAGGAACGCGCGGCCGACGACGAGATCTTCGTCGACCTCACCGAACATGCGACTGTCGTAGGACTGTGGACGGTTGTCCCCTACGACAAAGACGTGCCCCTCGCTCACGGTCATCTTGTCGAGGTCGAAGACCCTACAGCGCTCCTCGAAGTCGCTGTACGACAAGGTGATGGGGTCGAGGTAGGGCTCCGCGATCCGCCTGTTGTTCACGTACACGTTGCAGTCGATGATTTCGACCGTGTCGCCGGGCAGGGCAAGTACCCGTTTGATCAAGTCGTCGTGGCGCACCGTCTCCCCGTCGGTCGTGATGCGGTCGAAGACGACGACGTCACCGCGGCCGATTGCGTGCAAGCGATAGGACAGCTTGTTGACGAGCACGCGATCGTCCTGAAAGAGCGTGGGTTCCATGCTCGGTCCGGAAATGTAGAACTGCTGGAGTACGAAACTGCGAATCGTGAGTGCAATGACGAGGGCCACGACGATGACGACCAGCCACTCGCGGACGACCTTGAGCGACGAAGGAGATTCGTTAACAGTGTTCATACACGTCGCTCACAGCGACTCAATCAACTTAGTGACCCTGTCGTCATGGCTGGCGAATGGGTCCTTGCAGAGCACCGTGCGCTGGGCCTGGTCGTTCAACTTGAGGTGTACCCAATCGACCGTATAGTCGCGCTTGCGGGCCTTCGCCTGACGGATGAACTCTCCCCGAAGACGTGCGCGAGTGGTCTGCGGTGGAGTCGACATCGCGGTCGTGACCTCTTGCGACGTTGCGATCCGGTCAACCACACCTCGACGCTCCAGGTTGTAGAACACCCCCCTGCGCGACGAGATGTCGTGGTATTGCAGGTCGAGCGCCAGAACCTTCGGGTCGTCAAGTTCCAATGAGTCACGGGCTCGAAGTCCCTCGATGAGCTTGAACTTCGTCACCCAGTCGCACGTGCGATCGAGTTTCATCGGGTCGCTCGCGAGGGTCGTGAGCGTCGATTCCCAGAGGTCCAACGTACGTTGCTCCTCGGCGTCGATGTCGTGGGTCCGCGCAAACTTGTGGGCTCGTTCGAGGAATTCGCTTTGGATGTCGAGGGCGGACAGTTCCCGCCCGCTCGCGAGTCGTATCTTGCGGGTGCAGGTGATGTCATGGCTGATGTCGCGAACGGCGCGAATCGGGTTTTCCAGGGTGAAGTCGCGCAGGGAAAAGGTGGGGTCTTCGATCATTCGCAAAACCAGCGAGGTGGTGCCGAGTTTGAGGAACGTGGCGACCTCGTTCATGTTTGAGTCCCCGACGATCACGTGCAGTCGGCGGTACTTGTCGGGATCCGCGTGTGGTTCGTCGCGGGTGTTGATGATCGGCCGGCTCCTCGTCGTTGCGGAACTCGACGAGTCCCAGATGTGCTCAGATCGTTGCGCAATCGAGTAGATCGGACCACGTGCGGTCTGCAACACGTGACCCGCTCCGGCATAGATCTGTCGGGTGGCGAGGAACGGGATGAGATTCGGCTCATAGGACTCCGGTTCGAGCGCCCGTTCCGTGGAGTAGTTCTCGTGGCAGCCGTAACTGTTTCCTGCGCTGTCGAGGTTGTTCTTGAGCAAGTAGATAGTCCCGCGGATCCCCTCGTCGCGCAGTCGCTGCTCAGCCGACTCCGTCAGCTCTTCGAGGATTCGCTCACCAGCCCGGTCGTGGACCACCGCGTCATGGAGGTTGTCGCACTCGCCCGTTGCGTACTCGGGGTGGGACCCGACGTCGAGGTACAGCCGCGCACCATTTTCGAGAAAGACGTTGGAGCTCCTCCCCCACGAGACGACCTTGCGAAACAGGTATCTCGCAACCTCATCGGGGCTCAACCGCCGCTGGCCCCTGAGGACGCAGGTGATGCCGTATTCGGTCTCGACGCCGATGATGCGACGCACTGGTCAGGCCGAAAGGTGGCCTGCGACGACGTCGTCGGGCAATCGCCTGAAGCAGCGCCGAGACGTTCCGCGCTCGAGGACGGCGACTTCGAGGTCTCGCGCACCGAGTGTGCGGGACTGTCCCGACAGCGCCGCCACCGCATTGCGTATGGCGAGACCGAGGGTGTCGGACGCAGATGCAGATGAGGTCCGAGTCTTCATTTCGTCTGACTCTCCACCGATGACGGCACAGCGCTCCTCGTCGAGGACGGTTCCGTCGTACATGATTCGATACAGCCGGTCGGTCGCCTGTGACGCTCCAACTTCGACGACGAGAATCTCGATTTCCAATGGCTTCACCTCGTGAGTGAACGTATTGGCGATCAATTGGGCGTACTGGTTGGCAAGGCTTCGAGCGTCCACGTCCTGACGCGAGAACTGATACCCCTTCAGATCGGCGGCGCGCACACCCGCAACGCGAAGCTGGTCGAACTCGCTGTACTTGCCTACTCCGGCGAATGCGATGCGGTCGTAGATCTCGCTGATCTTGCGCAGCGTCGAACTCGGGTTCTCGGCCACGAGGACGATTCCCTGGTCGTACTGCAGTGCGATCAAGGAGCGACCGCGGGCAATTCCCTTGCGGGCGTAATCTGCCCGATCCTGCATCATCTGCTCGGGCGAGACGTAGTACGGCATGCTCATGCGTTCCTCACCTCCTCGGAGATGGACGAAAAGACGGCTGCGACCGCGTCCGTTCCGACGAATCTGAAGCCTTCAGAATCGATCGTCGCGACGGACGGGACGATGCCACGCACGGGGTCGTAGCCGCCCGTCGCACTATCGGCTTCAGCTGCCTGCCAGAGCGATCTGCATGCGAGCTCGATCGCCCCCTGAACGTTGATTGTCGACTTCCAACCGAGCCGGATCGTGGTGGATGCGTGCAACATTCCAGAACCGGTGGCGACGAAGTCTTTCTCTTCGTATCGTCCACCCGTGGCGTCGTAGGCCCAGATCCTCGACGATCCGGTGGAGGGCTCGAATCCCGCGAAGATCGGCACGACCATCAGCCCCTGCATCGCTGCGGGCAAGTTGTTGCGCACGAACAGAGACAGTTGGTTCGCCTTGCCCTCGAGGGACAACGACTGTCCCTCGACTTTCTCGTAGTGTTCGATCTGTAGCTGAAAGAGCTTGACCATCTCCATTGCGGTTCCGGCTGCTCCGGCGATGGCGACACCGCTGTACGTGTCGGCCTGCATCACCTTGTCCATCTCGCGGTGCGAGATCAGGTTGCCCGACGTTGCGCGACGGTCACCGGCGATCACAACGCCGTCTGTGCCCCGGATCGCGACGCACGTGGTCGCGTGAGGAACAGCGAGCCCACCGGCATCGGTCGTGATCCGAGCGAACGGTTCGATCCCGTTGGCGCGAAGTAGCGCGTCGAATCGGGGTCCGATCTCAAACGATGGAGAGGTCACTGGCCGCCCTTTTGGACGTAGTTCTTCACGAACTCCTCTGCATTGGTCTCCAGCACTTCGTCGATCTCCGAAAGCAGGTCGTCAAGCTCGGCCACGAGACCGCTGGGGGGCGTAGCTGGAGCGTCCTCGACGTCCGTGTCCTTTGTCGTGTGCGTCGTGGGCGACGTCTTACGGATGCGTTCAGCCATGAGCGAAGGGTATCGCACCTGACGACGCGAATTCCATCGCAGGTCAGTGGTGCTGGACGTTGCCCTCGAGCCTGTGCAGGAACTCCGCGAGGGACGGTTTGCCCGCAAAGAGCGATTCGACGACCGCGCGTGTGCCCCTCAGTGGGCTTGGCATGTCGATTCGCCGCAACACGTCGTCACCGACGTCAACGACTACGGCATCCCAATTTGCCGACACCACGTCACCCGAGAAGTGCCTCATCATCGATCCGCGCATGTAGGCGCGTGTGTCTTCCGGCGGATGGTCAATTGCTCGCTCCACCTCGCGCGATGTCACCACTTCGTCGAGCCCGCAGCGTGCGGCAAGGCACTTATCGGGTCGGAGGTCGTGGTACTGAAGGTCGATCGCCTTGAGTCGTGGGTCCCCGTCCCGCAACCCGTGTTTGGATCGGTAGCCATCGACGAGCCTGCGCTTGGCAACCCAGTCGATCAACTGGTGCGCTCGCGGGCTCATGGTCTCGACCGCCTGAAGCATCTCCTCCCACGTGGCGAGAACCAACTCCACGACATCCCTCGGTGCTCCGATGTCAAGGCCTCGCTGGACCGCGTCGCGGGAGCGCTCGTAGAGGTCCCGCTGTATTTCGAGCGCGGAAATCAACCGTCCATCGTCGAGGGTGATCTTGTGCGTGAAATCGAGGTCGTAGGAAACCTGGCGGATTTCGGTGACCGGATCAGCAACGACCAAGTGTTGGGGAATCAAGTCTTCCTCGATCAGCGCGAGGACGAGTTGCGTCGAGCCAACTCGCACCAAGGTCGCCGCCTGGCTCATGTTGGCATCCCCGACGATGACGTGGAATCGCCTCCACGAATTCGGATCGCAGTGAGGCTCGTCTCGTGTGTTCACGATCGGACGCTTGATGGTCGTCTCGAGACCAACTTCTTCTTCGAAGAAGTCTGCTCGCTGAGAGATCTGGAAGCCCTCCATCGACGGCCGGTTGAGCGGGAACTCACGCCCGACTTTGCCTGCGCCGACGATGATCTGACGGCTGATGAAATGGGGCGTCACCAAGGCCGCCAAGCGATCGAACGGCAACTCGCGTGATACGAGGTAGTTCTCGTGAGCCCCGTAGCTGTTGCCCTTGCCGTCCGAGTTGTTCTTGTGCACGACGATTTGCGCACCTGGTGGAAGCTGTGCGTTTGCTGCCTGCACCGATCGTCGCACGATCTCGTCGGCGGCCATGTCGTAGACGACGACGTCCAATGCATTCGTGCACTCAGGGCCGGAGACTTCCGGGTGGGCGTGATCGACGTAGTAACGCGATCCGTTCGTGAGCACACTATTGACGATCTGAGTTTCGATCTCGGGCAGGAACTGGTCGTCGAGGGTGAAACCCCGTGCATCGTCCCCCGGTCGCTCCAACGAGTAGTCCCAGGTTGTCGACGACTCCGACGACGAGTAGCTGCCGACAACCAGAGACGAGGCCGCGATCGGGCCCATCTCCGAGCCGACGGCGAGGATGCCGTATTCGGTCTCGATACCGCAGATCTTGGGTGTCGTCACCTAGAGGTACTGCCCCGTCACGACACGTTCGATCGCCTTGCCGCCCGTCTCCGCGACTCCATCGCGTCCGTGAGACTTGAGGGTGCGGATGAAGACGATTCGTTCGCCCCTTCGCCCCGAGATGCGCGCCCAGTCGTCGGGATTCGTCGTGTTTGGCAGGTCCTCGTGCTCTCGGAACTCTTCTCGCACGCTGTCGGTGAGATCCGACAGGCACACCCCACGCACTCCCCCGGCTAGTTCGCGTTTGATCGCCAACTTCTTGGCCCGACGAACGATGTTTTCGATCATGGCGCCAGATGAAAAGTCCTTGAAGTGCAGGATCTCCTTGTCTCCGGCTTGATAGGTGACCTCCAAGAACTCGTTCTCCGTATCGGTGGCATACATCGTCTTGACCGTGTCGTCGATCAAGGTGGAAAGGTCAGACCCCTCAGACGTCTGCAGCGGAACCTCAGCGGTGAGATACCGGGCAAAGATCTGCCTCGCAGCGTCAGCATCCGGTCGATCGATCTTGATCTTGACGTCCAGCCGACCTGGTCGCAGGATCGCCGGGTCGATCAGATCCTCGCGATTGGTCGCTCCGATCACGATCACGTTGCGCAAGCTCTCCACGCCGTCGATCTCCGCGAGAAGCTGGGGAACGATGGTCGACTCCATGTCGCTCGAGATGCCCGAACCCCTGATCCGAAACATCGAGTCCATCTCGTCGAAGAACACGATCACGGGCCATCCCTCAAAGCTCTTCTCGCGGGCGCGCTGGAAGATCAGTCTGATGTGACGCTCGGTCTCACCGACGTACTTGTTGAGCAACTCAGGACCCTTCACGTTGATGAAGTAGCTCTTCGCCTTGTCCGCACCCGACCGTCGAGCGACCTTCTGCGCGAGGCTGTTGGCGACCGCCTTGGCGATCAGGGTCTTGCCGCATCCCGGCGGACCGTAGAGCAGGATGCCCTTGGGTGCCGGGAGTTGGTACTCGGAGAACAAATCTGCGTGCAGGAATGGCAATTCGACTGCGTCCGCGATCATCTCGATTTGTGAACCCAGACCCCCGATGTTGTCGTAACTGACGTCGGGCACCTCTTCCATGAACAGGTGCTCGAAGTCGTCCGTGCGAAGCTGCTCGATGACGAGATCGGTCCTCGGCTCCACCACCACGACATCTCCAGGGCGCAAGGTGCGCCCCCGCAGCGAACCGGCGAGTTCGAAGACCCGGTCGTCGTCGCCACGAAGGCTCACCACAACCCGGGTGCCGTCCTCGAGGACTTCCTTGAGCGTGGCGATCTCTCCGGTTCGTTGTCCTCGTTTCACCGCCACGATCGCCGACGCGTCGTTCAAGACCACTTCGGCCCCGACCTCGAGCTCCTCGGAGGTCAAACGAGGATGGCTCGAAACACGCAATTTTCGACCGTTCGACACCACGTCGTACGTGTCGTCCTCGTCGTGACGTGCAACGATCACGCCGTATCCCATCGGCGGAGTGGTGAGTTTGGCGACCTCCTCACGCAACTTGCCGATGTGGTCACGTGCCTCGCGCAGCGTGAACTCGAGCTTTTCGTTTTGGGCGGTGAGACGGGCGAGCTGACCCTTGGCTTCGAGAAGGCGCTCCTCGACCGTGGCCGACTTGGGGCTTCGTGCATTCGTGTCGTCAGATCCCATGCCGCCTCCGCTGTGTGTCCCAAGTCTCAACTTACCGAGGACTCTCCGGCCAGTCCAATGAAGCCCTGCCTTCGGCGTGTGACCTTCAGCGTGTACTCTTATCGGAGCCGAAGGGCCTAACGGAAAGGTTGTTATGAAGGTCTGGATTGATCAGGATTTGTGCACGGGCGACGGATTGTGCGAGGAGATCGCACCGGACGTCTTCACGCTCCTCGATGACGGTCTCGCCTATGTGCGCGAGAAGGACAAGATCTTCGCAACGGCCAAGGGCAACCCGCAGGGCGCCGAAGGCATGGCAGAGATCCCCGAAGGAAAGCTCGACGGCGTGATCGAGTCAGCCGAAGAGTGCCCGGGAGAGTGCATCTTCATCGAGCCATAAGGCTCAGCCGAGATAACGAGCCACGGTGAGAAACGCCGTGTGCGCGACCATTCGGTGGTCGGGTCGAACAGCTTGTCCTTCGATGTGCCACGTCCTGTGCAGCACTTCGAGTGTCCGCTCCTCTATCCAGCCGTTCGCCATTGCCTCGCGCACCTTGACCGCTTGTGTGATGCTCGGCGTGTAGGCCACGAGGAGTCCACCCGGTCGAAGCGCCGAGACGGCATGTGGAACGACGTTCCACGGCTCGGGTAGGTCCAGCACGATTCGATCGAAGTCGTCACCGTCGATCCCCTCGTATGCGTCCCGGATCGACACGTCGTAGCGCGAGAGGGGCTCCTCGCCGAGGAACGAGCGCACGTTGGAAACCGCCCTGTTGGCGAAGTCCTCGCGGATCTCGTATCCGGTGATGTGTACGCCTTGGCGCAACATCGCCATGGACAATGCACCCGAGCCGAGGCCGGTCTCAAACACGCGCAGGCCGGGCTTCATGTCACCGATCATGCAGATGGTCGCAAGATCCTTCGGATAGATGACTTGTGCGCCACGCGGCATCTCGAGGACGAAGTCCTCGAGGGTTGGCCGCAGCACGTGGTAACGCGAACCCTTGGCGGTCTCGAGCGACACTCCCTCAGTCGCCCCAACGATCTGCGAGTGTGCGATGAAACCGGCGTGCGTGTGGAATTCACCACCTTCCTTCAGTACCTCGAGATATCGCCGGTCCTTGGAGTCACGAATGATCACGCGCTCTCCATAGGTGAAGGGCACGCTCATGCGTTCCTGCCAGCCGACCGAGACAGGTATAGACGTCGAAGGACACCGACGAGTCGTAGTGCCGGTTCGATCCACCATCCGAGTACCCGACGAGCGACGCGTAAGGCGATCCACGACAGGAATCGGCGAAGTCGAGATGTGCGGCGTGACGCGACCGGGTCAGCGTTCAAGGCCTGACCTGCTCCTGCGTCCTCGCCTGCGTCCCATCACGTAGGCCACGATCAGGGCAAGGATCCCAGTGCCGACTGCTCCGGCGACGACGTATGACTTGCGTTCATCTGCGACACCGGTGACGTCGCGCTGCAACGAGCGGAACTTGTCCTCGAGATCCGCCCGGGTGACGCGTCCTTCTGGCGAATTCATCGCGAGGAGTCCCGCGGATGAAGCGAGGTGACGAAGATGCGACTGCGTGTGGCAGCGATGACGATCACGGAGGCAACCAGGACGATGAAATAGGGGGCAAAGGACCAACCCCCCTCGAACACGGCGAGAGACTGCAAGCCTCGCAGCGCCCCCAGGCCCAAAAAGACGAGACCGATGGTCATGAGGACGCCACCAAAGAGACCGAACGCGACCCACCGTCCGACTCCGCGAAGTGGCTCGACGGTTTGCTGACGCGCATAGGTGCGCACCATGTCGACGAGCTCGCGGAACGAGGAAGCCTCGGTTGTGGTCGGGGAACTCACCCTTTCATTCAACCAGCCAGAATCGAGCCCTGGACGCCCTACGGGGCAACGTCGGCGGCGCTCGGGGAATCCGACGCCGTTCCCATTGCATTCGCCAGGGCGTTCCAGATGGGTCGGTAGGAGCCCTGGTTGGACACGCCCTTGCCATTGAGCAGGAGCGAGAATTGCACGGCCAACGATTCGCCATATCTCGTGTATCCGCTCAAGGTCTTCACGTCGGTCAGCGTGCCCGTCTTGGCGAGCAAGCGACCTGCCGCTATCGAGTCGATCAAGATGTCTCGCAACGTGCCGGTCTTGCCGAGGACTGCGAGACCATTCGCAATGTCCCCGTAGCCTCCATCGGAGGCGAGGATCTCCATGAACAGCCGACACGTGGCGCGGTTGGCCCGGTCAAGGCCGCTTCCGTCGGTCATGACGAAGCCCTCCGTCGTGAACCCTGCATCGACGAGGTGCTGGGTGATCGCCGCAATCCCCGACTCGCGTGTTCCGGACCCGCTCGTAGCAACTCCGATCTCCTTGACGATCAACTCGGCGGTGTTGTTGTCGCTGTTGGTCAACATCTCCGCCAGAATCTCGCGCAACGGTCGGGATACAACAGATGCGATCTCTCCGACGTCTGCGCCGACCACGCCGACGCGCGGTGAACCGACGACCGACACTCCCCGCTCCGTGAGCAGCCTCGTGATCTCGGTGGCGGCGGCAAGTGCGGGTTGATCGGGTTTGATCGGAGACGTTGCGAGCGTCCCGTCGCTCACCATCAGCGCACCGAGTGGTCCGACCTCGGTCCCCTTGATGCCAAGTCCAAGGTTCGGCGCGAAACGTTCGGTGTCGTACCGCGATTCGTCGCCGACGACGGATCCCGTGACCGTCGTGATTCCTTTGGCAACGAGGGCGTCGACCAATTCTTCGACCTTCGTCTGATTGAAGGTCGGGAAGAACTCGCGACGCGGATAGTCCATGGTCACGAGTACGGGATCGCCCCCGCCGACGATCACCAGGTCGCCGACGACGGACGATCCCTCGATCACTCCCCGCGCGGACGTGTTGAAGGTGTAGTCAGGGCCGAGGATCGCCAGAGCTGCGTGGGCCACGACGAGCTTCATGTTGCTCGCGGGTATCAGCGGGACCGTGGCGTTGACTTCGACGAGTGCACGACCCTCGACATTGACGACGAGACACGAATCCGCCGGAAGCGAGTTCGCGACGTTCACGAGCCGTCGTCTGACCGACGACACACGCACCTCGTCCGACAGCGTCTGCGGGAAGTGGCGCGCACTGATGATCGGAGTTGAGATCGCAGCGACGTCACGCTGCTCGTGGGTCGACACCGACGTCGCCACGTCGTGGACGAATCTCCAGGCGAAGCCGAGAATCGAGCCGACCAACAGGGTTGCCCCCCCGAGGAGCGTGGCGACGACCTTGGCCGAACCCATCTTCACGTCGCGGCGAGCCTGCTGAAGGGGTCGAGAGCGGTCAGCCATGACGCTTCCCCCACCGTGTGGCGTGTTCGAGCGCAGTGACTGCGCTGCGTGCAGACGAATAACACGGCACGCCGAGTCGGCGCAGTTCAGCAACTCCCGGGTTGTCCCGATCTGCAGTGGCGAGTTCGGTGACCACGACGATCGGCTTACCGAACCGGCGAGACAGCTCGACAGCCGATGATGCGTACTTGGTGTCTTGTCCCTCGTGGAAGGCCACGATTCGCTCGAGTCCATGGTCGGGATAGAACCGACCCTCGCGCATCATCCGTGCTTGGTTGCTCTGGATCCCCATTCCGAGGAAGACCACCGAGTCGACCCGGTTGGAGGAGACGAGAAGCTCCATGATGGACGCAACGGTCTCGCGAGTCTCCCCACCGGCACAGTCGATGGGATTTCCCTTGCTCCAGCGCGCGGGCAAGAGTGAGTCGAGTGCGCTCATCACGTGATCGTCGAGCTCCGCGAGCCTCAGCACCTGCGAGGAACCGATGCAGTCAGCAACGGCGACCCCCCATCCACCCACGGTCGTCAACACGGCCACACGCTCGCCACGAGGAATCGGCAGTGAGGCCAACAACGCCGCCGCATCGAACGCCTCATCTATCGATCGACAAGCGGACACTCCGACCTGCTCACAGGTTCCGAGGAACGCTGCCGAGTTGCCGGCGAGGGAACCAGTGTGACTGGATGCGGCCCGCGCGCCCTGCGACGTCGTCCCACCCTTGACCACGAGGACCGGTTTGCTCGCGACCATCGCTCCTGCAGCACGAAAGAAGTCGTCTGCGCGACCTACGTCTTCGAGATAGCAAATCGCCACCGACGTGTGCTCGTCACGTCTGAGGAACTCCAGCATTTCGGGGATGCCAACGTGCGGTGCGTTGCCGATCGACAGCGCACGGGAAACTCCGACGCCCGATGCTCTCGCCATGTTCATGAGCGACGACACAAAGTTTCCGCTTTGAGAGGCGATGCCGATCGGACCTGGCGGCGGATATGGGCCGACTATCTGCAGGCACAAGTTCGACGGCGTGCTGACGAGGCCCTGTCCGTTCGGACCGGCGACAGTGATTCCCCGCGTGATGGCCAGATCCACGAGTCGTCGCTCGGCTTCGGCACCATCCTCGTCCGACTCGCGATATCCCGCGGTCGTCACGAACGCAGCACGCACACCCTTGTCGGCGAGTGCCGCGAGAACCCCCTCGTTCGATTCTCGTGGCGTGCATATGAACGCAACGTCGACGGCTCCTTCGGGCATTTCCGAGACATCGGAGTAGGTCTCGGCGTCGAGGTACGAGTCTGCTCCTCTGCCAATCGCGATGATTCGTCCCTGGTAACCACTCGCGACAAGGTTGTGGAGCACGACGAAACCGAACTTGCCGGGATGCGTCGACGCACCGACGACACAGACGCCCTTCGGGTCGAACAATGGCGCGAGGTCGACGCCTTGTCCCCACCGACCGATGGCGTCGGAACGAGGCTCGCCCATCGTGACCAGGGCATCGACGGCGCACAGGGAACCATCGTCTCGAACGACGACCGGATTGAGATCGATCGAGTCGATCGTTGCATCGTCCATCGCTCTCCACAGGGCGACAGCGATGCGGTGAAGGGCGTCGATGTCGATGGGTGCGCAGTGCCGCGCACCTGTGAAGACCGCCGCATGGCCCAGTGAATGGACCATGTCGGCCACGTCCTCGACGGTGACGGGAAAGCGGCGGATCTCAGTGTCGGCGATCTGCTCGGCGAAGATGCCTCCCGTGCCGATGAGCAGACACGGTCCGAGTGAAGGGTCGCGCACTGTCCCGACGATCAACTCTCGCCTGCCGATCGTCATTTCCGCAACGGTCAGCGACACCTCCCCGTCTTCGGGACCGATCTTTTCGAGGATCTCCTCGCCCGCACGCTCGACGTCGACGTCGGTCCCGAGGTTCAGACGAACGAGACCCCGCTCGGATTTGTGGGCAAGGAGCGCCCCGTTGGCCTTCACGACGAATGGTGCGCGGTGACTCATCGCCCAGGTTCGAGCAGCAGACGGCGTAGAGACGGTCTCCTCGACCCCGAACGGGACACCGTGACGGGAGAGAAGCTCCTTGGACGCCGACTCGGAGAGGGTCACGGCATTCGGCACGTTCATACAGTAGTTGGCGTGATCCAGCGCCTGACCGCATCGAGGCTGTTCGACGGGGTGTCGATGCGTGGTCCGACGACGGTGTCGTGGAAAGACGGACTCATCGTCGACGTCAGCGACGCAACGTCGACCGAACGACGAGATGCAGAACTGATCGCTCCTGGATTTGTCGACCTGCAGGTCAACGGAATCGGCCACGAGCGCGTGGCAGATCTCCGCTGTGACGTCGCGTCGATTGCAGAACGTCTTCGGAGCCAGGGGGTGACCAGTTGGCTGCCGACCGTGCCGACCCAGGACCCGACCTACTACACGCACGACACCGTCGACGCTCTGCGTCGCCACATCGAACTTCCAAAAGACATGCCCCAGGCGATGGGCATACATTTCGAGGGCCCACTTCTTGGAGCGCGACCTGGCGCCCACCGTGAGGACTTCTTCGACGTCGACGAAAGCATTCTCGACGTGCTCGAGATGGGTCGCATGGTGACCATCGCACCCGAACACGCACTAGCCAATGCCGCCATGCTGCGTCTTTGCCCACAGGGCATCGTCGTTTCCCTCGGCCACACGGCCGCGTCGCCTGAAGACATCCGGCACTTCGTGCGCAATGGAGGCCGCTGCGCAACGCACCTGTTCAACGCCATGACGGGCATCGACCACGTCTCAGGCGGCGTTGCGCTCGAGGTCTTGGGCGAGACGCGTCTCGTCTTTTCGATGATTGCCGATCTTCGACACGTGTCCGCCCAGGTGTTGCGACTCGCCTGGCGTCTAGGGGGCGAACGAATGTTCCTCGTTTCCGACCAGGTGTCGTCCGACGACGCATCCCTACGAAGTCCTTCGGCTCGACTCCGCGGTGCGGCCACTGGTGTCGACGACGGGTTACGAAACCTCGTCA
The DNA here is from genome assembly GCA_964433615.1 of uncultured Acidimicrobium sp. Taxonomy (GTDB): domain Bacteria; phylum Actinomycetota; class Acidimicrobiia; order Acidimicrobiales; family Ilumatobacteraceae; genus UBA3006. Next base: position 57,368 of record CAYSRZ010000002.1, read on the forward strand.
ATGCATGTGACGTGCCCCTGCATCACGCACTCGCGATGGTCACGCGCGTTCCGGCGAACCTCCTCGGTGACAACCAACGCGGGCGGCTTGGCCGTGGCCGTCGCGCCGACATCGTTCTGCTGGATGCCGATCTCGGGGTGCATGGCGTCGTCTGTAATGGATTCCCCACGTCACGCTGAAGCGTCTATTGTCGTGGCGTGCCGTCGATGCCCACGTTGAGCCCCTCGACTGACGCGCTGGCAGTGTCCATCATTCGAGGCATCGCAATGGACGCCCCGCTCAAGGCCAAGAGCGGTCACCAGGGCACCGCGATGTCCCTCGCCCCGCTCGGTCACGTGCTCTACAGCCGAGTGATGCGCCACCATCCCGCCAAGCCCGAGTGGTTCGCCCGTGATCGATTCATCTTGTCGTGTGGACACGCGTCGATCCTGCAGTATGCGCTGTTGTTCCTGAACGGATACGGCCTCGATCGACACGATCTCGAGCAATTCCGCCAGTGGGGCTCTGCTACGCCGGGCCATCCCGAGGCCGGTCACACGACCGGCGTTGAAGTCACGACTGGTCCCCTGGGGCAAGGGTTCGCCAACGCGGTCGGAATGGCGATTGCCGAGCGGGAGATCTCCGCGCGATACGGCGACGGACTCGGACATCACACCTTCGTTGTGGCTGGTGACGGGTGCCTCATGGAAGGAATCAGCCACGAGGCTGCGTCGCTTGCAGGTCACCTCGGTCTCGAGAAGTTGATTTGCGTCTTCGACGACAACGGCATCACGATCGATGGGTCGACCTCGCTCACCTGCTCCGATGACGTCGTCGCTCGATTCACTGCCTATGGCTGGCGTGTGATCACGGCACCGGATGTCGCCAACGATCTCGACGGACTCGAATCAATGCTGCTCGAGGCAAAGAAGCCGACGGGTAAGCCGACGTTGTGCGTGCTCACCACGGTCATCGGAGATCCATCTCCGACCCTGAGTGGCAAGCACGAGGCACATGGCAACCCCTTCACGGCCGAGCATGTCAGCGAGGCCAAGGCAGCCATGGGCATTCCCGACGCCGCCTTCTACGCTCCGGAGGATGTCGTCGAGGAATATCGGCGAGTCGTGCATGCACGCGGAGATCTTTTCGTGGCACACAGTGCCCCTATGCCGGCTGACCTTGCATCCATCGACGTCGCAGCGGCTCGCGCGGCACTACCCGCCTTCGACCCCAGCGCACCGATTGCCACTCGGGTTGCGATCCAGAAGGTCCTTGACGCGACGGCGTCGGTGCTCCCTCAGCTCGTCGTCGGCTCAGCCGATCTCACTGGCAACACCGGCGTGAAGGTGTCGTCATTTGCTGCCCACACGAAGTCACAATCCGAGGGGCGCCAGATTTATTACGGGATTCGGGAACACGCGATGGGTGCGGCATGCGTGGGAATGGCACTCCACGGAGGTTGCGTGCCGGTGTGTGGAACGTTCTTCGTCTTTGCCGACTATATGAAGCCGGCAATCCGACTCGCGGCACTTTCACAGGCGCGAGCAGTCTTCGTGTTCAGTCACGACTCGGTCGGAGTCGGCGAGGACGGACCGACGCACCAACCAGTGGAGCAGCTCGCGAGCCTTCGCAGCATTCCCGGCCTGCAGGTGATCCGACCCGCTGATGCACTCGAAACCGCCCATGCGTGGATCGCTGCGTTGTCCTTTGACGGCCCCACGGCCCTGATTTTGAGCCGACAGAACCTCGTTCACTCGACGTCGGGTGTCGCGCTCGAGCGCGGTTTCGAGTGTCTCACGTACTCCACTGGCCATGCGGACGCGACGATCGTCGCCACGGGTAGTGAGATCGCCGTCGCATTGGCGGCGTCCAAGGACCTCGAAGCCGTCGGTCTCGCGGTGCGCGTCGTGTCGCTGCCGAGCTGGGACCGTATGCGTCGGATCGATCCAGCGGCTTTCCACGCATGCGTGAAATCCTCCCCCTCATTCTCCCTTGAAGCTGCCTCGACCATGGGATGGCACGAGTTCGTGGATCATCCGATTGGGATCGATCGCTTCGGCGCGAGTGCTCCGGGCAACGTGGTCATGGACAAACTCGGCATCTCACCGTCGGCCGTCGCCGAGACGGTTCGCTCGACACTCGGACGCTAGGCGATGAACCTTCGTCGTCTGTATGACGAGTTCGGACAGAGTCCGTGGCTCGACAACCTGCGGCGAGACGCACTCGTCGATGGCTCGTTGTCCGCAGCAATCGATCGAGGCGTGCGCGGGCTCACGTCGAATCCGACGATTTTCCAGAAGGCGATCTCCTCGTCGACCCTGTACGACGAGCAGTACTCCGATCTCGTCTCCTCGGGCGCGTCCGTAGAGGACGCCTATTGGGAACTCGTGATCAGCGACATCGTTGCTGCGTGTGACACCTTCTCGGTCGTGCACACGCAATCTCGCGGAACGGACGGATTCGTGAGCGTGGAGGTCAGCCCCGCGCTCTGCCATGACACCGCGGGGACGGTCGCGGCCGCAAAGGAACTCCATCGAAGGATCGATCGTCCAAACGTGATGATCAAGATTCCAGCAACCGATGCGGGGCTGTCGGCGATCACCGACGTTGTCGGCGCAGGAATTTCGGTGAACGTGACGCTGATCTTCGGCCTCTCTCGCTACAGACAGGTGATGGAGGCTCATCGACGAGGTATCGAGCATCTGGCGAAGAAGCATCCCGACCGGTTGTCCTCGACTGCGAGCGTGGCGAGCTTTTTCATCTCGAGGGTCGACAACGCCGTCGACCCGCTACTCGAGCCCCATGCAGTGGCTGTCGGGAGGACTGCGATTGCTCAGGCCAAGGTTGCGTATCGCGAATTCGTCGACCGCACCGCGGATGCTGCCTGGAAGTTGCTCGCGACCCGCGGTGCACAAGAGCAACGACCCTTGTGGGCCTCGACGTCGACGAAGAATCCGTCGTTTTCGTCGACGCTGTACGTCGACGAGTTGATTGGCCCCCGAACCGTCAACACACTCCCGGACGCGACCCTCGAGGCGTTCGCGGCGACAGGTACGCTCGCACGCACGATCGATCTGGACGTCGAGCACGCCCAGTCGCACCTTGCACGCGTGTCCGAGTCGGGTATCGACCTCGACTCCGTCGCCCGTCGGCTCGAAGCGGAGGGATTGGCGTCGTTTCAGGCGAGCTTCGACGACCTGCTTTCCGCGTTGTCGGCGAAACGGCCCGGGCGGTGAGCGAGGCACAGCGCCTGGAGCGAGCCCGTGAGTTGGCCGACTCGATCATCGACGGTGGGATCATCGGCGCACGACGCGAGCGTTATCTGGATCTCGTCGAGACAGCGGTGTTGTTGTGCGGGGACGACCTGAGCGACCTGGATTTCAAGATCGCGGGATCGGCCCTCCGCGAAATGCGCGAGGCATTCGCAATGTTCAAGCCCTATGCAGGTCTCCGCAAGGTGACGATCTTCGGGTCCGCTCGCACCAAGGCACACGATCCCCTCTACGAGCACACGGCAAAGCTGGCTGCACGGCTTGCGGCTCACGGATGGATGGTCGTCACCGGGGCTGGCCCAGGGATCATGGAGGCTGGCATGGTCGGTGCAGGACGAGAGATGTCAATCGGAGTGTCTATTCGGCTCCCTTTCGAGACCGGTGCGAACCCGATCATCGCGGGTGACGAAAAGTACGTTTCGATGCGCTACTTCTTCACGCGAAAGTTGATGCTCGTCAAGGAGTCGCACGCATTCGTCGCACTCCCAGGCGGCTTCGGCACGTTGGACGAAACGTTCGAATTGTTGACGCTCCTGCAGACGGGAAAGAGCGTCCCGGTGCCCGTCGTGCTCATGAACCTTGAGGAGTCGAAGTATTGGGAGCATCTCGATGCGTTCTTTCGCGACAGCCTGTTGCCGATGGGGATGATCTCGGACGACGATTTCTCCCACTACCTACTCACGAGCGACGTGGATGCTGCAGTCGAAGAGATATCGAACTTCTACTCAAACTACGACTCACTTCGTTTCGTCGGACCGAACCTCTATGTCCGTCACAAGCGCACACTCAGCGAGTCCGACGTGGCCGCGCTGAACGCGGAGTTTGCCGACATCGTCGTGGGTGGTTCGATCGAGGTGAGCGAGCCGTCAAAGGCCGAGAGAACGGAAGGCGATCGCCTGGAGATGCAGAGACTCAAGTTGCGATTCGACAAACGCTCGTACGGTCGTCTTCGAGACCTGATCAACCGACTGAATCGACTCGGCGCAGCGTAGCTATCGCCTTTTCGATCGAGCGCCGTGCAATCGTGATGTTGCGCTCGGAGTCGGGGCGTCGAGACTCGCCTTTGCCGTTGGCCTCCATGAGGGCGGCAATCGCCGCGTCGGCAAGTTCCTCGGAGATTGACTCGAGTTTGCTGATCACCTCGTCGACGTCCACCCGTTCAGTATGGCATCGGACTTTCGAATCCGACGCTCATCCACTATCGTCGCCGACGTGCCGAAACCAGTGAATGTCCACGAATGGATCAGCTTCGACGACGACGACCGCGACCAGACCTGGATGTTCGACGAGACGTTCATGCGGTCGAACTACAAGTGCATCTACGGAGAGGGCTGCAAGGGGGTCCTCGACGACGATGCGACGCACCTCCAGCAGGGCTGCTGCAGCTACGGTGCGCACTTCCTCGACAAGAAGGACCTGGCGAACGTAAAGAAGTTCGTCGCACGCCTCAAGCCCCACCACTGGCAGAACTTCAACAAGGGCAAGGACGGCCGTTGGATGATGAAGGAACGCGACGGGAGCGAAAAGACTCGTCGCGTCAACGGAGCATGCATCTTCCACAACGAACCCGACTTCGAAGGTGGCATGGGATGTGCCTTCCACATCGCCGCCCTCGAGGCTGGCGAGCGACCGATGGATTGGAAGCCTGACGTGTGTTGGCAGGTGCCGGTCCGGCTCGATGAACTCGACGAGGACGACGGTCATCGGGTCGCCTTCGTGCGCGAATGGAAGAGACGGGATTGGGGCGGTGGTGGAGAGGACTTCCACTGGTGGTGCACCGACGATCCCTCCGCCTTCGTCGGCAAGGAGCCCGTGTACAAGTACCTGAAGGACGAAATCGTCGAGTTGGTCGGACTTCCGGTCTACAAGAAGCTCGTCACCCTTCTCGAGGAGAAGCGGTCCACCCCGCTACCCCATCCGAAGGTACGCCGCTAGTTACTTTCGATTGTTCTTCTTGCGGTCCTCGAGATTGAGGAAGCGCTTGCGAATGCGAATGGCATCAGGAGTCACCTCGACGAGTTCGTCGTCACCGATCCATTCGATCGCCGTCTCGAGGGTGTGCGTCACTGGGGTTGCAAGTTTCGGTCCGTCATCGTGGCTGTGCGTGCGAATGTTGGTCTTTTCCTTGGCGCGAACGGCGTTCACGACCATCTCTTCCTCGCGAGAGTTCTCGCCCACGACCATTCCCTCGTATACGTCGTCCCCCGGGGATACGAACAGCGTCCCGCGTAACTGAAGGTTGTCGAGCGCATACGCCGTCGTCGAGCCGATGCGGTCGGCCACCATCGCCCCACCGGTGCGGTGCGGCAACTCCCCGGCCCATGGGGTCCATCCGTTGAGCGACTGGTGCAAGAGCGCGGTTCCGCGAGTCACGGTGAGCACGAGCGACCGGAACCCGATGAGGCCTCGGGACGGGGCTTCGAAAGAGATGATGGTTCGCCCTGGGTCACCAGGTCGAAGGTCGGTGATCCGGCCCTTTCGCGGTGCCAGTGCCTGAGTGATGGCTCCGACGTACTCATCTGGCACGTCGCAGGTTCCCGTCTCGAGTGGCTCGTGCTTCTTGCCCTCGATCTCTCGTGTGATCACCTCGGGACGGCTGACCTGGAGCTCGAAGCCCTCGCGGCGCATGTTCTCGATCAACACCGCAAGCTGTAGTTCGCCTCGTCCGGCGACTTCCATCACGTCTGCCGAGTCGGTCTCTGCGATCTTGATGCTGACGTTTCCGAGGATCTCCTTCTTCAGGCGGTCCCTCAGGTGTCGCGACGTGAGGTACTTTCCCGAGCGACCCGCATACGGTGAGGTGTTGACGCCAAAGCTCATGCGCAGCACCGGTTCGTCGACCTCGAGGCGAGGCAGTGGGTTCGGATGCTCGACGCTGGCGATCGTGTCACCGACCTCGACTTCTTCGATACCGGACATGATGAACAGGTCGCCTGCGACCACTTCCTGGACTTCCACCCTGTCGATTCCGGCGAAGGCGAACAGCCCGGTCAACTTGCTCTTCAGCACCGGGGCGGGATTCGTCGCGGTCGGCTTCTGGCACAACACGACCTGCTGGCCCTTGCGCATGACGCCGGAAACCACACGACCGATCGCCAACCGACCGAGGTAGTCACTTGCATCCAGGTTCGTGACGAGGGCCTGCAACGGAGCGTCCAGGTCGTTGTTCGGCACCGGGATGTGCTCCAGGATCGCATCGAGCAACGGAGAGAGATCGGCGTCGGCCGCTGGCATGCCGATTCCCTTCATCGAGCGGCTCTCGCGTGCGACGGCCGAATAGACAGGGAAACTCAGGTGATGGTCGGAATGGGCAAGATCCAGGAACAACTGCTCGACCTCGTGCAGCACTTCTTCGGGCCGGGCGTCTCCGCGATCGACCTTGTTGATCACGAGGATCACCGGCAGGTCCTGCGCCAGTGCCTTGGACAGGACGTAGCGAGTCTGCGGCAGCGGACCCTCTGCGGCATCGACGAGCAGCAGGATCCCATCGACGAGCGCAAGCGCGCGCTCCACTTCACCTCCGAAGTCGGCGTGACCGGGGGTGTCAACGAGGTTGATCTTGACACCCTTCCACTCGACCTGTGCCGCCTTGGCAAGGATCGTGATACCACGCTCCCGTTCCTGGTCGTTGTTGTCCATGACGCGGTCGACGACTGCTGCATGGCTGGAGAACGTTCCTGTACTGCGCAACAACGCATCAACCAACGTGGTCTTGCCATGGTCGACGTGCGCGACAAGGGCAATACTTCTCAACTTCTCAGGGGGTGTAGACATGTGTCCTTCCGCCGGCGAACGACCTACTGGTCGTCGTCGGCCTCTTCTTCGTCGTCATCGAACCGAACGCCATACCGTTCGGCAATCGCCGCATACTCGTCCTCCTCGGACTGAGGTTGGCGGCTGCGACCGAGCCCCAGGTCTTCCGGGGACGGGCCTGACTGCTTCAACTTGCGCGCTTCTTCGAAGCGTCGATGTCGACCCTTCTTCACGTGGTGGCTCCAAACTTGCTGGACGACCACCGTGGTGATCGCCTATCGAATAAGCATCAGTACAAGCCTACCCGCCTCGACCTCCGAGGAGCGGGACCGAGCTCTATTCGCGGATCAGCCTCAGGTGGCCCTTGCCGTCGAACGACAGCCCTGCACGACCGGCCAGGATGTCTTCCAGGTCTCCACCGACGATGTCGCGACGCCATCCGTGGACGAGTCGACAGTGCGGGTCGCGGCGCAGCAACGCATCGACATCTGCACGGGTGCCGAGCAGCGCCGGGTCGATCCGCTGTTGGCGCGCAAGTTCGCTGATCCATGCCGTCATGAGGGTGACCGCCGGCTTCAATCGCTTGTCGACGTCATCTCCGCCGGCCTGTTCGATCACCACCTTGGTCTCCTTGCCCCTGGCGACCGCAGCCAGCAATTCGTTCACATCTGAACCATGACCGAGACGGCCGTCGACTCCTCGAAGCGCCATCAATTCGCCGGACGTCTTTGGCGCCTGCTGAGCGATGGACACGAGCGCCATGTCGGACAGGATCCGTCGAACGGGAACGTTCAACTCACGCGCTCGCAGGTCACGCCACCTCGCGACGGCCTGTGCGACTCCCCGTGCCTCGCCTTTCAGCGATCGGGCATCTTTCACCCTCAGCCACGCATCGTCACTCGATGCGAGGTCTGGTCGTCGACCCAACGCCTCGCGGCACGCCTCGAGTGCCCAGTCAAGGCGATCGAGGTCCGCCAACTCCCTCGTGATCAATGTGTACACCTGATCGAGATGAACGACGTCGTTCGCTGCGTAGGTGCACTGGGCTGGGGTCAGCGGGCGTCGCATCCAGTCGGTGAGCCTGTCTCCTTTCGACAGGTTGATCCCGAGCTTGCTCGACACGAGCGACGCCAACGAAGGAGTCGACATGCCGATGAATCCCGCGGCGATCTGAGTGTCGAAGATCGTCGAGGGCGTGGTGCCGGTCGCGATCTCGAGGACCTCGAGGTCCTGCTGGGACGCATGGGCGAGCCAAGTAATGGTGTGACGGGCAAAGACGTCCGCCAGGGGTGACACGTCACATGCCAGCGGATCGATCAGGTACGTACCGCTCGGGGCTGCGATTTGTACGAGGGCAAGCTCGGGAAAATACGTCCGCTCACGGTGAAACTCCGTGTCGATTGCAACCCTCTCGGCTGAGGCGATCGATTCGCATACTTCGACCAGACGACGATCGTCGTCGATCCACTGGTAGTTCGACAGGTCAGCCAACTTCCAACGGGTAGTTGCGGGCTTTCCATGCACCGGTTCCGCCAACGACGTTGACGAGTCCGACGATCCCCGCGTCCGCGAGCGCCTCTATCGCGCGCGCACTTCGTCCTCCCGCCTGGCACACGACGTAGACCGGTGCTCCGGCGCGAAACACCTCGACGTGCGATGCGAGGTCCGACAGGGGTGCACTAATCGCACCAGGAATCCGCCCGCCCGCGTATTCGTCGGCTTCACGCACGTCAACGACGACCGCTCCAGCCTCGAGTGCCACCTTCAGATCGTCGACTCCGATTTCTTCCATGGCTCTAGTGTGCCAAGCTCCGTGCGGCACGAGACAGATCCTCTGGCGTGTTGACGTTCTCGACCTCGATGGGATCGACGTCGACCGAAGCAGGCTTGAGGGGCTCGAAAACCTCGTGCAGAGACGTCGCCCCCGACTTCCGACCCTCGTCGCAGGCCGCCTGAAGGGTCGGCGCAGTCCACGCGGACAGCGTCCAGTGCGAATGGTCGCCCGTGCGTGCCACGGCTCCCCCGCTTCGAGCCGCCTCGTCGATCAGTCGGCGGAACGTGTTCGTGTGGACGAGTGGCGTGTCACAGGGCGCAACGACGATCACGTCATCGCTCACGCATCGAAGTTCACGCACGCCGGCAGCCAGGCCGAGCAACGGTCCAGCGCGATCCACGTCGTCGGCGACGTGTTCGAGGGCCCGCTCTGTGGCCCAGTCGGGTGGTCCTCCGACGAGTGAAAGAACGTCGACGCACGGACGTAACGCATCGATGACGTAGTCGATGAGCGCCTTGCCGTCGATCGTGGCCAGGGCCTTGTCGGTACCGAACCGACGACTTGCTCCCCCCGAAAGGATGAGACCGTGGACCCTCAGCGTGGACCCTTCGGATCGAGTTGCAATGCGAACTGAGAGCAGCGGGACGCCTCCGCAACCTCTCCGATGCGACCGGCCATGCGTGCAAGACCGTCGAGGCATCGAAGGAAGCCGTGGTTCGACTGATGTGCCCAGCGAACGTAGCCCGATCCGCGCCACCCGTTGGCGCGAAGAGCATCGAGTCCGCGGTGATAGCCGACCCGATACGCGCTGTATGCCTCGACGTCGTCGCGAGCAACGTCTCCGAGGGTCGCCCAGGCACGGCTGGACGTCGGATATCTGGCGCACCAGACGGCCACCGCATCACGCCGCTCCTCCTCGGGCAAGCCAATGGCCGCTTCGAGCCCAGACACCAATTCGGCGGGGTCCTCCGGTAGGACCGTCTCGCCGGGGCCCGTTCCGCTCATCGTCACGTTCGACACGAACTCACCGTATCTCACCGACGGGGTGCGAGAATGGAGGAATGTTCGACATCGACCTCGACACGGCCAAGAACCTCTCGGTCGGACTCATGGGCGGCTCCGTCGTGTTTCTGCTCCTCGTGCTCAAGTTCGCGAAGTCCGTCGTCACGAAGTTGTTGCTGATCGCGTTTGCCGTGGGCGTCGGATACCTCGGTTTCACCCAACGTGACGAAGTGAACGCATGTGCGGAGGCGGCAAAGACCCTCCTCGCCGAGGGCAACGCGATCGATCTCACCTGCACGTTCTTCGGCCAGGAAGTGTCCCTGCCGACCTTCACGACACCATGACGTACGACCTCGCGACGTTGGTCGCGCATCTGGATGCTTCACCGACGGCTCGTCATGTCGTCGCACGTGCCGTCTCACTACTTGAGGGATGCGGATTCGTACGGGCCGACGTGGCGGGAACACCTGCCAGCGAATCAGTACGACGAGGCTTCACCGCTACTGGCGGAACGATCGTTGCGTGGACGAATCTCGAGTCGAGTACGTCACACGGTCTGCGCATCGTCGGCGCGCACACCGACTCCCCAGGATTGTCGATCAAGCCTGGTCGCACTCCGTTTGCGCACGGATGTGGTCTTTTGAACGTCGAGGTGTATGGCGGTCCACTGTTGAATTCATGGCTCGACCGAGATCTCGCACTCGCGGGAAGCGTCCTTGGCGTCGATGGCCAAACTCACCTTTTTTCCACGGGTCGACCAGTCGCGCGAGTATCGCAGCTGGCCATACACCTCGACCGGGAGGTCAACGACAAGGGTGTGGTGCTCGACCGTCAGGTCCATCTGAGACCCACGTGGACCACCAAGGACTCAGGCGACATTCGAAGTCTCCTCGCGTCGGAAACCGGACTTGCGGCATCGTCGATCGCCGCCTGGGACTGTCGCCTCGTGGACACTCAGCAAGCAGCCGTCATCGGTGACGACTCATCCATGCTCGCCTCCGGGCGACTCGACAACCAGCTTTCGTGTTGGGCCGCCTTGCACGCACTGGTCGATTCCTCAGGTCCGAACGTCGTCGTGCTCTTCGACCACGAGGAGATCGGCTCACAGTCTGCAACCGGTGCCGAATCGAATCTCTTGCCCCACGTTCTCGAGCGCATGTTGCATGCAGCGGGGCTGACGCGCGACGACTACGTGCGCGCGCTGATGCAGGCTCACGCCGTCTCGAGCGACAACGCTCATGCGGTGCACCCGAACTATCCGGAGCGCCACGATCTCGACAATGCCCCGCTCTTCAACCGCGGCATCGCCGTCAAGTGGAACGCCAACCAGCGTTACGCAACGACCATCGACGCCCTCGACCCCGTGCTACGCGCCGCTCGGGCGACCACCATGGAGCTCCAGCACTTTTCGTCGAAGAACACCATGCCGTGCGGATCGACGATCGGACCGATCACCGCGTCGGTGCTCGGCATCCCCACCGTCGACATCGGAATTCCGCAGTTGTCAATGCACTCGTCGCGCGAGGTGTGTGGGACTGACGACGCCGTGCGCCTGCACAGGCTCCTTGCGGCGTATTTCGCTCGCGCCTAGCGCGCCGCCAGTCTTCGCGCCTCGTCGTACTGTGCCTGCAGTGCAGACGCCAACGTGGCGGTGAACGCAGCGAGCTCCTCGCGCGACGCTCGAGCACCGGCGCTCTTGGGATGTAGCGGTGCGCCGATCACCATCACGCAGTGCGCACGCCTGATGCGCTTGCTTCCACTCGCCATGACGTGTTCACTGCCGTAGATGCCGACCGGGACGACCGCCAGGTTCGTCTTGTGGGCGAGGAACGACGCCCCGTCGAAGAGATCCTTCACCTCATCTCCGAAACGCCTCGTGCCCTCAGGGAACAGCACGAGCGGCTCGCCCTCACCGAGCACGGCGATGCATCGCTTCAGTGCCTCGATGTCGGCGCTTCCCCGGGTGACCGGGAAGCCACCGAGCGCAGACAACGCCGCTGCGATCGGTCTGAACTTCCACAACGAGTCCTTGCCCATGAAGCGCATCCTGCGTCTCGTGACCGCTGCCGCAATGGGGATGTCCATCGCTGAACGATGGGTCGGGGCAAGGATGTACGAGCCGCTTGGCGGCAGGTTTTCGCGGCCGACGACCTTGAGACCGAGCCAGGAGTAGGAAAAACCGACGACGATCGACCGGATGACGAAATAGAACACCCGGGTGCCGACTCCGCGTGATGCGAGCTTGGTCTTTACCCGCGCCATGCGCGCAACCGTTCTTGGTACAAGCCGACGACTTCGGCGGTCACGTCATCGATACCCCTGTCGGAGGTGTCCACGACGACACTGTCGGATGCCTTGGACAGCGGACTGTCCGCACGTGTGGAGTCGACGGCGTCCCGCTGGGCGATCTCACGTTCGATCGCTTCGACGTCCCCACCGATCTGAGCCACTCGTCGTTGTGCGCGGATGCGAGGTGACGCCGTGAGATACACCTTCAAGAGCGCCTCGGGGAACACGACCGTGGCGATGTCGCGGCCTTCGACCACCCCCGATCCTCTTTCGTCGACCCATGCCTGTTGGCGACGTCGAAGTTCCGTTCGTACTCCCGAGAGCGTCGCAACGATGCTGACGAGTTTGGACGTCTCGGGCGCACGGATTGCCTCCGTCACGTCGAGTCCGTCGATCGACACCGAGTCGAGGCCGACCACGAGCACTGCGTCGGTGGCGACTTTCGTGATTGCGTCGTTGTCGGCGAGAGGAAGGCCGCGAGACTGTGCGAGGACCGTGATCGCTCGATACATCGCGCCGGTGTCCAGGTACTGCATCCCGAGAGCGTGTGCCACCGCCCGAGCGATCGTCGATTTTCCTGCCCCGGCTGGGCCATCGATGGCGATGACCCTTCGCCGCGCGTCACTCACCAGCTCGTGTCCCGAGGGCGACCCTCCTCGTAACCGGACGAGCTCTGCACGCCGACGACGGCCCTCTCTTGGAACTCCCGCACGTTCTTTGCCCCCGCATAGGTGAACGACGAACGGACACCCGCAACGATCTGGTCGATGATGTCTTCCACCCCTGGTCGTTGCGGGTCGAGATACATGCGTGACGTCGAAATGCCCTCTTCGAAGAGTTCCTTGCGTGCACGATCGAGCGCCGTCTCGGTGCGCGTGCGGTTGCGCACTGCCCGGTTGGACGCCATTCCGAAGGCCTCCTTGAACAGGCGACCATCCGAATCGCGAAGGGTGTCGGCGGCCGACTCGTACGTACCTGCCAACCACGAACCGAACATCACGTTCGATGCGCCTGCGGCAAGGCCGAGCGCGACGTCCCGCGGATGACGCACGCCACCGTCGGCCCAGACGGTCGCCTTGAGCATCGAGGCCTCGTCGCTGCACTCGAGGACGGCGGAAAATTGCGGTCTGCCGACGCCGGTCATCATGCGCGTCGTGCACATCGCACCTGGACCGACGCCGACCTTGACGATGTCGGCACCTGCGTCGATGAGCTGTCGTGTACCTTCACGCGTGACCACGTTGCCGGCCACGAGTGGAACATTGCCGACGACCTTGCGCACCTCTGCAACGACGTCCAGCATCTTGGCCTGGTGACCGTGCGCGGTGTCCACGACGATCACGTCGGCTCCCATGGCGACGAGTTCTCTCGCGCGGCGCGCAGGATCGGCGTTGATACCGACGGCTGCTCCGATGACGAGACGACCGTTCGTGTCCACGGCAGGCTTGTAGATCGTGCTGCGTAGCGCGCCCTTTCGCGTCACGCATCCTGCGAGGCGACCATTGGCGTCGACGACCGGGGCGAACGACAGCCGCTTGTCGTGCAGTTCCATGAACATCTCTTCTGCCGACAACCGGTCCGACAGCGAGATGATGTCGCGACTCATCACGTTGTGCAATTGGGTGAAGCGATCGAATCCCGCCGCGTCGTGTTCGGTGAAGATTCCCTGTGGCGTTCCGTCGCCGTCAACCACGAGGACGGCACCGTGGGAGCGCTTGTGGATCAGGCTGAGCGCCTCGCCGACCGTGCCATCCGCGGGCATCGTGATGGGGGTCTCCCAGATCTGGTTACGAGACTTGACGAAATCCACCACCGTTCTGACGACGTCGAGGGGAATGTCCTGCGGGAGGATGACGATCCCACCGCGGCGCGCAACGGTTTCCGCCATGCGACGTCCGGCGATGGCGGTCATGTTGGACACCACGATGGGAATGGTGGTGCCGACCTTGTCCGGCGTGGTCAGATCCACCGCCTGACGCGAGGCAACGTTGGACAGACTCGGAACCATGAAGACGTCGTTGTAGGTGAGGTCAAACGACGGTCGATCACCCAAGAATC
>CAYSRZ010000003.1:0-48504 GCA_964433615.1 uncultured Acidimicrobium sp.
CGTTCCACGTTCCCGCAGCCGCCCACACCTCGTCGTACTGCAACAAGTCCGGGTCAACGAACACACGCAGTTGAGTGCTGTGACCAAAGGGCGGCACGCCACCGTTGGTTTGTGAAACTCTCAAGCCGGTTTGGGTCGAACGGCTCGTCGGTTGTCGCTCCACCGAATTCTGAGGCACATGAGCACGGACGCGCTGAATGCCACCAGGCCGAATGCAACAACGGCGCGGTCGTTGTTGGCCGCTCCATAGGTCGCCCAGAGCGCTCCCTCTGCACAGGTCAACATCCACGTGCTGAGCGAGGCGCCATGCAAGTCCATGCTCCGGTATGCGGTCCAGAGCGAAGGCGACACCTGGACGAGAAATGCGATGGCAAGAACCACCCCGAGACCGTCGAGGCCACCGAGGACGTTCGCAAACACGATGACGGACAGCCACAAGGCGCCGGCAACGAGCCGAGGACGTTCCCCATGACGCGCCAGCATGACGACGGTCATCGTGTACGCGGCGCAGGACAGGGCATCCGCCACCGTCGCCCACCACAGTCCCCGAAACGCCGTGTACACCACCCATGCTGCAGTGCTCACCACGCCGAGGATTGCCCACACGGGCGACACGCCCGCCGTCGACCGCACACGAATGATTCGCCGCGCCTGTGGCAGCACTGCGACCGCAGTGGTAACGAGCGCCGCAGCACCCACCACCTCCACCAACCAGTCCAGTTCCACGCCAGCCTCCCGTCACCCCAAGGTGAACGCACAAATAGATTATTACGCGTTACATTTACATTACCCGTTACAAGGTAGGCTCCCAACGTGTGGCACGCGCCCGAGCAGATCGATGACCACAGCGCCTGGTTGGTCGAGTGCATCAACGAGTACTCGACCGCGACGAGAGACGCCGCTCAAGAACTCGAGAAACCTTTGCCGACGCTGAGCCGAGGTGGGCCTCCCGAGGCCGCCGAGATGTCGGACAGCGAGTTGATCGCCGTGGCGGACTCCTGGTTCGAGGTGTTCCGAGCCGCCCCCGATGCCGATGCCGTCGCCTCAGCCCTGAACGAACTGCTGGCAAGCACCGCACCCGTCGTGGTTGCCGTCGCTGAGGATGGCTCGGTTCGATCGGAGATCCGACTTTCCCCGTCAGCCGACACCACGGCGCGGGTCAAGGCATGGGGCGCAATCGTCCTCATGGATGTCGTGGCCAGCCTCGGCGTGGACCGAATCGGATTCTGTACCGGCCGCCAGTGCGTCGATGTCTACATTGACCGCTCGCCCCGACACAACCGGCGTTATTGCTCGGAACTCTGTCAGACCCGCGAACGTGTCCGCCGCCATCGCGACCGCACGTAGAGACAGCCTGAACCTCGCGACCGGTCTCAGGCCCGCTTCAGATCGGTGACCAGGCCGTCGCTGGCCTCCACCAGTTTGTGGGGCTCGATGCCGAACACGTCGTGCCAGGTGCCCGCGGCAGCCCACACTTCGTCGTACTGCAAAAGATCCGGGTCGACGAACACACGCAGTCGCTTCGTATGGCCAAAGGGCGGCACGCCACCTATCGGATACCCCGTCGCTTCCCTGACGGCGTCCGCATCCACGCGTGAACATTTCGTGCCTCCGGCGGCGAGCGCGAGCTTCTTTTCTTCAAGCTGATTCGCGCCACTCACGTACGCCATCACAATCTCCCCGTCCACGCCGAACACGAGGCTCTTGACGATCTGACCGACCGAGACTCCGATCGCATTCGCCGCATCTTGAGCGGTCTTGGTCCCCTCCGGGAATCGACGGGTCGTGATCTCGAGGCCCCGCTCACGCGCCGCCGCGACGACGCGAACCACGTTCGGATGGATGTCGCTCATGGTCAAGAGACGGTATCAGCGGATCGGATGTCCAGCGTTCGACAAGCAATGTGACCGGAACACCGTCCTGTCGACACTCTCATGCCCTCAGTAGCCGACGATGGACCCCGGGATTTGTTTAATTGAGAGGTGCGTGACACGCGACGCGACTAACGCCACGGTCGACCAGCTGTGGTCGCTCGGTGACGCACTGTGCAGCCAGATCCTCGGACAACGTGTGCCTGACGTGGCAACGGGTATGGAATCGACATCCCGTCGGAGGATTCGCGGGACTCGGCAAGTCGCCTTGGAGGATGATTCGCTTTCGCGCACGCTCGACGGTCGGATCGGGAATCGGTACGGCGGAGAGAAGTGCCTGCGTGTATGGGTGTTTCGGACGGGCAAACACTTCGTCCACGGGCCCCGACTCGACGATGCCTCCGAGATACATGACCGCAATGTCGTCGGCGACGTGTTCCACGACGGCGAGGTCGTGCGACACGAAGAGATATGAGAGCTGGAGTTTTTCCTGCAGCTCAGCAAGCAGGTTCAAGACACCCGCCCGAACACTCACGTCGAGCGCCGACACCGGCTCATCGAGTGCAATGACCTTCGGATTGAGGGCAAGGGCGCGGGCGATCGCGATGCGCTGTCGCTGACCACCAGAGAATTCGCTTGGGTACCTGCTGGCATGATCCTGCTGGAGACCCACTAATTCGAGCAACTCCATCACACGCTCGTTCTGTTCAACTTTCGAGACTCCGAAGTTGTCCATCGGCTCCGCAATCGCATCACCAATTGGCAAACGAGGATCGAGCGAGGCGAAGGGATCCTGAAAGACGATTTGAATGTCCTTGCGCAACTCGAGACGTTGCTTCTTCGACAACTCCGCAACGTTCCGACCGAGGACGGCGATCGTGCCCTCCTCCGGTGCAACCAAGTTCATGACTTCGAGCAACGTGGTTGTCTTGCCGCAACCCGACTCACCGACGAGTGCCAGGCTGCGCCCCTGTCGCAAGACGAGATCGACGCCGTCGACCGCATATACCGAACCGACTCGACGGCGAAGGACAGAGCCCTTCATCAGCGGGAACGTCTTCTTGAGACCACGAACCTCGAGGACGACGCCTTCGTCCGCGGATCTGGAGGCAACGTGACGCGGTCCGTCGACGAACAACTTGCCATTCGACTGCAGTTGCGCGATCTCCGATTGTCGTGCGCACGCGGTCATCCGGGTGGGAGAAATGGAGACAAGTTCTGGAACCGTCGTCTCGCAGACCTCCGCAGCGGCAGGACAACGTGGCGCAAACGCACAGCCCGGCGGCAATGCCACTGGTGACGGTGGCGAACCATCGATCGATGCGAGACGACTCGACTCGAGACCATCGATTCTCGGAATCGACCGCAACAAGCCAATCGTGTACGGCATTGCCGGAGATGCATAGACGTCATTGACGTCCCCAATCTCGACGACCTTTCCGCCGTACATGATCGCCACGCGATCGGCCAATCCAGCAACGATCCCCAGATCATGGGTTACGAGCACGACCGCGGCACCGGTCATGTCTCGGGCAGTCTTCAACACGTCCAAGATTTGCGCCTGAACGGTCACGTCGAGGGCGGTCGTAGGTTCATCGGCGAGAATCACCTGCGGTCGGTTGGCGATGGCGAGCGCGATCATCACGCGCTGTCGCATGCCACCCGAGAATTCGTGAGCATATGACTGAGCTCGTTCTGCCGGCCTCGGAATTCCGACGATCTCCAACAATTCGATTGCCCGCTTCATTGCGGAATCCTTCGAGATGTCGCTGTGAATGTGGAGGGCTTCTGCGATCTGGCGTCCGATCGTGTGCACGGGGTTGAGGGCCGACAAGGGGTCCTGGAACACCATCGCAATGTCTTTTCCGCGATGCTTGGCCATCGAGTTGTCATCGAGACTCAAAAGGTTGACGCCGCCATAGGTGATCGATCCAGTAACGCTGGCGCTCTCCGCGAGCAGGCCGATCATCGACAGCGACATCACTGTTTTCCCCGAGCCCGACTCCCCGACGATCCCGAGTACTTCGCCAGCTCGAATGTCCAAATTGACGTTCCTCACGGCGTGCACGACGCCCGCCTCACTCGGGAACGTCACCGAAAGGTCACGGATTTCGATCAGGTTGGTAGTCATGACTTCTTGCTCTTTGCAGAACCAGGGTCGAATGCATCCCGCAAGCCGTCTCCGATGAAGCTCACGGCCAAGACGGTGAGGATCAAGGCAGAGCCGGCAAACATGAACAGCCATGGATAGGTCAATGCCGACGCGGTTCCGTCGGCGATCAAGCTTCCAAGCGAGACGTCAGGGGGCTGGACACCGAACCCCAAATATGAGAGTCCAGTCTCGCTCAGGATGGTCGCCCCGACGTTGAGCGTCGCATCGATGATCAGGATCGATGCGACGTTGGGCAGCAAGTGGCGAAAGACGATCTTGTGGGCCGGTATTCCCATGTACTGGGCAGCGCGAACGAAGTCACGCTCACGCAGACTCATGGTTGCGCTCCTCACGATTCGGGCGGTCACCATCCAACCGAACGCAGCGAGCAAGACGACAAAGACGAGCCAGGTTCTCCCCCTGTAGAGCGGGGACATGACGGCGATGATCAGGAAGGATGGAAGGACCAGCAGCGCGTCGATCAGCCACATGACGCCACGATCAACTTTGCCCCCCAAGTAGCCGGCGAACCCACCGGCTATGGCTGCAAGACCGGTCGAGAAGATGGCGACCAACAGGCCGATGATGAGCGACTTCTGCAGACCCCTGATCGTCAGGGCGAAGACGTCTCCACCGATCTGCGAAGTTCCGAACCAATGCTCCCGTGAAGGAGGTTGGAGCAACGAAAAGAAGTCCAGTTCATCCCATCGGTGTGGCGAGACGAACGGCCCGACGAACGCGAGGAGGAACATGGCGACCAGAACGACGAGCCCAACGACTGCCAACTTGTTTCGGAAGAAGCGCAACCTGATCAGTGCGCCGCGAGTCAAGCGAGCGCTCGGCGCCCCGACCTCAGACGTCGAAGTATCGCTCATCGCAACCTCACCCGTGGGTCAAGGGCGGCAACCGCGACGTCGGCCAAGAGTCCTGAGAGGAGAACCAGCACCGCCGAAAACGTGATGACAGCGGACACGGCGTTGATGTCGTTTGACTGCACCGCCGTAATGAACCAACTTCCCATCCCGTTCCATCCGAAGATCGTCTCGGTGAACGGAGCGCCCGTCACCAACAGACCGAACGAATAGGCGAAGAACGTCGCCATTGGAAGGATCGCTACGCGCAGTCCGTGACGGAAGAGCGACTGTCTCCTCGACAAACCTTTCGCACGTGCGGTGCGAAGAAAGTCGCTGCCGAGGACGTCGAGCATCGCATTTCGCTGGTAACGGGAATAGAAAGCGATGCCACCGAGTGCGATCGACATCGTCGGCAAGATCAGATGCTGCAGTCGATCGAGAAACAGCTCCCAGCTGCCGCCCTCGAAGTCAACGGAATACTCACCAATCGTGTAGAAGAACGTCGTTCCTATTCGATTGTTGAACTCGATTGCGCCAAACTTCAGAAGAATTGCGAGTAGGAAGACCGGTGTCGAGAGAAGACTGAAGGACAACACACTCGCCGCCCGGTCGGCCACGCCGTATTGCCGAACCGCCGAATACACACCCAATGCGACGCCGATGACCGATCCGAGTATCGAACCGATGACGAGCAATCGGAGGCTCACCCAGATACGTCGGGACAACTCCTCGTTGACGTCCTGCTCGCCGACGGTGAGGCCGAAGTCGCCCGTCAGCACGTTGCCCGCCCAGGTGAGATAACGACTCACCAATGGTGTCTCTGGGTTCACGCCCAAATTGTCGAGCTTTGCATCGATCGTCGACTGCGGGATTGGCGGATTTGCGCCCTGATAATTGGCGGCTGGGTCGAACGCCAAGGACGACAGGACGTATCCCAAAGTCGATGCCAGAACCACCATGAACAAGAAATTCAGGACCCGCTTTGCCAGGTAGTTCACCATGCGGGTGCGATTCTAGGTGAGGGGGCCAACTCCCCGACAGATGCCGTATCGTTGTTATTGGCATTGGAAGATGCCCCGACGGGTGCGGTTCACCCACAGTTGGACCTTCGGGTCCGAAGGGGAAAAGGATCAGGATGAAGACACAGAATCACGGTCGAGTCGCAAGCAAGCGCGTCGTGCGTTTGCTTGCAGCGGCACTGTGTGCATCGCTCACGTTGGCGCCAGGCATCGCAAGTGCAGCGCCAAGCAGTGATGCCGCGGGCGCACCCGACATCAACCCACAGCCGGTCTCAAAGCTGAAGAAGGGTGGAACCTTCGTTTGGGCCACCACGCAGCTGTGCGACAACTACAACACAAATCACGTGGACGGCAACTTTGCTGGTTGCTCGTACCTCATGAATGGCCTGCTTCCTGGCACGTTCTACACGGACGACAAGGGTGCTTTCCAGGTCGACAAGAACTACTTCACCGACATCAAGCTGACGAGCAAGAAGCCGCAGACGTTGGTGTACACCATCAACCCGAAGGCCAAGTGGAGCGACGGCAAGCCGATTTCTCTCGCTGACTTCGTCGGTCACTGGAAGGCCTTGAACGGCTCGAACGAGGCGTACGAAGTTGTGTCGACGACCGGCTACGAGGACATCGCGAGCGTCACCAAGGGAACGAAGTCGAACGAAGTCGTCGTGAAGTTCAAGAACATCTACGCCGACTGGCAGGGACTCTTCGGTGGACTCCTCCCCGCTTCCGTCACCGCCTCCCCGGAGAAGTTCAACACCGTGTGGAAGGACGCTCCGACGTTGACCGCTGGTCCGTTCAAGTGGGGCGGCACCGACAAGACGGCTGGCACGGCATGGATCGTTCCAAGCTCCACGTGGTGGGGTGACAAGCCGGTACTCGACAAGATGCTGTGGAAGGTCGTCACTGCGGCTGCACAGCTCGATGCACTCGCAAACGGCGAAGTTGACGCCGCGAACACGGGCCCAGACGCCAACCAGTACAAGCGTGGTCTCACGCTTACTGGCGTCGACGTCCGCGTTAGCGTTGCACCGAACTACCGCCACATGACTTTCGGAAACACGGGTTTCATGACCGACACCCGCGTCCGTCAGGCGATCATGATGGGCGTCGATCGTGAGATCATCACGAAGGCCCTCATCGGACCGATCGACCCGAAGGCCACCTCGATGGGCAACCACATCTTCGTGAAGGGTCTGAGCTGCTACAAGGACAACTCGGGAATCTTCGGCAAGTACAACCTGCAGCGCGCGGATGCACTCCTCGACGCGGCGGGCTGGGTGAAGTCTGGAACCAAGCGAACTAAGGGCGGCGTCGAACTGAAGCCGAAGATCACGATCCCGGCAGGCGTTCCCACGAGCGCCCAGGAGGCTCAGTTGATGCAGGCGATGCTTGCACCGCTCGGCGTCCAGCTCGAGATCAACGTCGTGCCATCGGCTGACTTCTTCTCGAAGTACATCACGCCGGGCAACTTCGAAATGACGGTGTTCACCTGGCTCGGAACTTCCCTGCCAATCTCGTCGTCGAAGTCGATCATGACCACGGACGGTGGCCAGAACTACGGCAAGATCGGAACTGCCGAGATCGACAAGTTGTACGAGAAGGCGAACCAGGAACTTGACCCGACCAAGCGATGCGCCCTTGCAACGCAGATCGACAAGAAGATCTGGGAAGTTGGTCACTCGATGATCAACTACCAGCGCCCCGACGTGTGGCAGGTTGACAAGAACCTGGCGAACTTCGGAGCCTTCGGCTTCGCATCTGGTGACTACACCAAGATCGGGTTCACCAAGTAACACAAGCACTGACATCTCGTCAGAACGAGGGGCGGTCCAGGAGGACCGCCCCTCGTTCCATTTACAACCACGTTTCGTCATGTTCGATCTCGGCGAAGAACGGCGGTCGACGTACACGAAGTGCTAAACCATGACGGTGCATTCGGAAAGTCGACATGCTTTCATCCGAAGGGCACCAAGAAACCACTTTCCACGGGACATCCGACTCTTGGCAGTCGCCAGGTTGATCTCCGAGATGGGCGACGAGCTCGCGCTGATCGCGCTCATCTTCACGCTCAAGGACTCTGGTCCTGGCGCAGTATCCCTCCTTCTCGCGACGTTCGCAGCGAGCCGGATCCTCGTTGCACCGCTCTCGGGCTCGATCGTCGACCGATTCCCCACCCGACGGCTGATCGTCACGATCTCCGTGGCCCAATTCTTGGCCGCCACTGCACTCGTATACGTGCCGGACCCTTTCCTCTATGTCTTCGTTTTCCTCCTTTCCGTCGGCGGATCGACCATCGGGCCCGCATGGCAGAGCTTCATCGCCCATGTGGTACCTCCCGATGACCTCAGCAAGACGTACGCGTTCATTCAGTCGTACAGGTCTATTGCGATCGTCGCAGGCGCTGGCCTTGGAGGTTTCATCGTCGACCGCTTCGGAAGCGACGTCGCAATTCTTGCAAATGCCAGCACGTTTCTCGTCGTGGCGGCCATCGGTGGAACACTGGTGAGACAACGTGTCCCCTCTGGCCGAGTCGACGGAATCAGAGGCCTTGGGCAAGGCTTCGTTGCCTTCGCACGGAGCGCGGTGCTGCGCTGGACGCTCGTGATGCTCGCGGCATTCAACATGTCGGCGGGCGTCGGAGAGGTGTTGAGTGCGTTCTTGGTCACCGATGAATTGGGTGGCACCGCGACTGACTACGGAATCGTCTTGGGTTCACTGGGCGCAAGCATGTTCCTGGCCGGAGCGTTGCTGAGCCGGATCCGACTCCACTTCAGGGATACGACAATGTTGACTGTGTCGGCGATGTTGAGCGCGTGTGGAATGGCGGCGTACGCGCTGTCACCCAACGTCCAGTTTGCCGTTGCCTGCTTCGCCGTCAACGGCATCGGCCTCACCGGACTCCACGTCTTCGGCACTCCGATCTTCGTGCGTCATTCCAGCGAAGAGGAGCGAGGACGGCTGTTTGCCGCAAGTTCCTCGGTCACGACTGCGGGCGTACTCGTTGCGACCGGTGTTGCGGGAGCGATCGGAGAGGCCTTTCCGCCACGACCGGTGATCTTCGTCTCGGCGGCGTGTTGTCTGCTGGTGTCGGTCATCGGCGGCGCACAAATCCACCGCAAGGACAGCACGTCGTCCGTCGCCCAGTCGTAGTTACGAAGTGAACGCTGCGTAGCCGTCGCGCTCGAGCTCGTCGGCGAGCTCTGGACCACCGCTCTTGACGATGCGGCCCTTGGCGAGGATGTGCACGAAGTCGGGCTTCAGCTCCTCGAACAGGCGGCTGTAGTGGGTGATCACGAGGGCGCCGAGGTTGGTCTCCTTCGTCGCCGCCTCGACGCGCTTTGCGCAGTCACGCAACGCATCGATGTCGAGGCCCGAGTCGAGTTCGTCCAGGATCGCGATCTTGGGCTCGAGGATCGCAAGTTGCAGCGTCTCGTTGCGCTTCTTCTCGCCACCCGAGAGGTCCACGTTCAGGGATCGATGGATGAGTGCGGAATCGAATCCGATGCGCGAGGCCTCGGCGTCGATCGTCGCATCGAGTGTCGCAGTTGATCGACCGCGGGCAACGAGAGCCTCGGCGAGCGTGTCGTTCAGCTTCACGCCGGGAACTTCCGTCGGATATTGCATGACGAGGTGGAGCCCGGCAGCAGCGCGCTTCCACGTGGGAAGCGCGAGCATGTCGACGCCGTCGAGGGTGACCGACCCACCGGTGATGACGTAGCCGGGCTTGCCCATGATTGCGGCCGACAAGGTCGACTTGCCCGCACCGTTCGGCCCCATCACCGCATGCACCTCGCCCGAGGAGATCGTGAGATCGACGCCGTTGAGGATCTGGTTTCCAGCGACGCTGACCTGCAGGTTGGAAATGACGAGGGTGCTCACGATGCGGCCTCCGTGTCGATCTCGACGTCGCCGTTTACGACCCGAGCGACGTAGACGGGAACTGGTTGGGTCGCGGGGAGCGTCTGGGGCGTTCCGGTCACGAGGCTGAACGCGCTCCCGTGACGGATGCACTCGATTTCCTTCGTGTCGCAATAGACCTCGCCGTCTGAGAGGGAGACGTCTGCATGACTGCAGCGATCGCCGATCGCATAGACCGCGTCGTCGATGCGCACGACCGCCACGGCCCTGCCGCCGATCTCGAACTTGCGGGCCTTGCCGTGTTCGAGATCGCTGAATGCACACACCTTCGTCGCCATCTAGATCGTCCTCCCCAACTTGGCGGCGACCTTGGCGCGCAACTGGTCGGTGAAGTCGGACTGCGGGAGTCGCTCGAGGACCTCGTCGAAGAATCCGAACACGACGAGCCGCTCGGCAATCTCCGTCGGGATGCCGCGGGACTCGAGGTAGAAGCGCTGGTCGTCGTCGATCGGGCCGACGGTGGAGGCATGGCTGCACTTCACGTCGTTGGTCTCGATCTCGAGGTTCGGCACGCTCTCCGCCCATGCGCCATGCGAGAGCGTGAGGTTGCGGTTGGTCTGGAAGGCCTCGCTCTTCGTCGCATTCTCGGTGATCTTGATGAGACCGGTGTAGACGCTCTTGGCGGTGTCCTTCACGGCTCCCTTGAACAACAGGTCGCTGTGGGTGCGCGGGGCTTCGTGGGTCTGCAAGGTGCGGAAGTCGTGCATTTGGGTCGAGTCCGCGAAGTACAACGCGGTCTGCTGTGCACTCGCGCCTTGGCCGACGAGCTTGACCTCGGCGCGCACGCGTGCGTAGTCGCCGCCGAGGGCGACCGTGAAGAGGCGAACGGTGGAGTCGCGCTCCCCGACGGCGAGCTGGTGGCCGATCTGCCATGTGGACGAGCCGAGTTCGTTGATCGCGAGATACGTCACGCGCGCAGATTGCGCGGCGCGGATCTCCGCCACGGGAACCACGAGCGACGTGACACCGTCGAGCGACGTGAAGCGTTCGATGACGGTGATCTCGGAGTTCTCGGCGGCGTCGACGACGAGCCGCGGGAAGGCGACGATGCCTGAGGTCGAGACGGTGCGCTCGACGACGACGGTGGTCGGATGCACGACGTTGCGCGGAACCGAGATCGCCACCACGTCGGGGGTGCGGCGGTTCATCTCGGCGAACACGTCCGGGTCGCTCGTCATGGCCACGCCGACCAGTTCCAAAGGTTTGTTGGCGACGACGCCGTCTGCGCCAGTGACGACCGTCGTCAACGTCGACGGGGCATATGCGGCGAGGTCGAGCTCGTTGATCCGGCTGTAGCGCCAGATCTCTTCGTCGATGGTGGGGAGGGTGAGGGTCGTCATCTACTTCTTTTTCTTCTTGTCGCGTTTCTTCTTCTTGTTCTTGCGCTTGTCGTTCAAGTCGGCGAGCACGTCGCCCATCGCCGCGTCGATGATCGAGGCTGCTTCGTCCAGCACCGCAGCCGCGGTGCCGTCGTTCAGGCTGTCGGGTTCGACCGGTGTCGCCGGAGGGACGAGCGAACCGTGCGCCCAGGCCACGTCGACCATGCGTCGTTCGTATTTCTCGCAGTTCTCCGGGCAACGCCACGGAGCGTCCGGTGCGAGGCCGAGGTTGCATCGGCGCATCGTGTCACCGTTGGCGTACGTGCGGGACTCGAAGTGCTTGCATTCCGAACGCATTGCCATGGTGGATCAGTCTCGCGGCAACTTGAGCGTCAGCCGACGGAGCCTTCCATCTGCAATTCGATGAGGCGGCTCCATTCCACGGCGTATTCCATCGGCAGGGTGCGGGTGACGGGTTCGATGAATCCGTTCACGACCATGCCCATGGCCTGTTCCTGGGTGAGTCCGCGGCTCATCAGGTAGAAGAGCTGCTCGTCGGCGATCTTGGAGACCGTTGCCTCGTGGCCGATCTGCGCGTCGCGCTCGCCCACTTCCATGTACGGAAGCGTGCGACTCTCGGAGTCCTCGTCCAAGATGAGCGCGTCGCACTGCACGTGGCTCTTGCAGCCCGTCGCACCTTCCTCGACGCGCACGAGACCGCGATAGGTGGTGATGCCACCGTCCTTGGAGATCGACTTGGAGACGATCTTCGACGAGGTCTCCGGCGCGGCGTGCACCATCTTGGCGCCCGCGTCCTGGTGCTGACCGGGGCCCGCATAGGCGACCGAGAGCACCTCGCCCGTGGCCTTCGGGCCGACGAGGTAGACGCTCGGATACTTCATCGTGAGCTTGGAGCCGATGTTGCCGTCGATCCACTCCATGTGGCCCTCGGCCTCGACGCGCGCACGCTTGGTGACGAGGTTGTAGACGTTCGGCGACCAGTTCTGGATCGTGGTGTAGGTGACGTGTGCGCTCGGCTTGACGACGATCTCGACGACGGCGGAGTGCAGCGCGTCGTTGGTGTACACGGGAGCCGAGCAGCCCTCGATGTAGTGCACCTTGGAGCCTTCGTCGGCGATGATCAGGGTGCGCTCGAACTGTCCGGCGTTCTCGCTGTTGATGCGGAAGTAGGCCTGCAGCGGCATCTCGCACTCGACGCCCGGCGGCACGTAGATGAACGATCCACCCGACCACACCGAGGTGTTCAACGCGGCGAACTTGTTGTCGCCCATCGGGATGACGGAGCCGAAGTACTGCTTGACGAGGTCGGGATACTCGCGCAGCGCGGTGTCCATGTCGCAGAACAAGATGCCCTGCTCCTCGAGCTCGACGCGATTGCGGTGGTAGACGACCTCCGAGTCGTACTGCGAGGTGACGCCGGCGAGGTACTTGCGCTCGGCCTCGGGGATGCCGAGCTTTTCGTACGTCTTTTTCATCTGCTCGGGCAGGTCGTCCCATTCATCGGTCTGGGCGGCGGCGGGCTTCAAGTAGTAGTAGATGTCGTTGAAGTCGATGTCCGGCATGTTCACGGAGAACCAGGGCAACATCGGCTTGCGCTCGAAGGTCTTGAGCGAGCGCAGGCGCAGGTCGCGCATCCACTTCGGCTCACCCTTCCACCACGAGATCTGCTCGATGACGTTTTCGTTGATGCCCTTTTCGGGGACGAAGGCGTATTCGGTCTCGTCGCTCCAACCCAGCGAGTACTTGCTGAGGTCGAGATCAAAGGTGGTCATGGGGGTGTGCTCCTCGGTCCCGGGGGGCGGGACAATTTCTACTACCGCCATAGTAACAATTGCCCTGCCCCACGCCACATTGGGCCCACGGATAGCGTGTCACTCTCTTATGGAACGCTTCGGCCTGGTGGGCCTCCCGAACGCCGGAAAGTCCTCGCTCTACAACGCGCTCACCAACGGGGCCGCCCTGGCCGCCCCCTACCCCTTTGCGACCAAGGACCCGAACATCGGGGTCGCCAAGGTGCTCGACCCCCGCCTGGACGCCCTCGCCGAGATGTCCAAGACCCAAAAGACCGTCTATGCCACCGTCGAGGTCGTCGACATCGGCGGTCTCGTCGAAGGCGCGAGCAAGGGCGAAGGTCTCGGCAACAAGTTCCTCGCCAACATCCGCGAGGTCGACGCGATCGTGTTCGTGTTGCGCGCCTTCGTCGACGACGACATCCCCGGACCGAGCGACCCGCTCGAGCACCTGCGCGTCGTGGAGATCGAACTCGCCCTCGCCGATCTCGAGACCGTCGAGACCCGCATGAACCGCGCGCAGAAGGCCGCGCGCATGGACAAGTCGCTCGGCGACGAGATGGGTGCGCTCGAGCGCGCGCACGTGCACCTCGCCGAAGGTCGTCCGCTGTATCGCGCGGGGTTGTCGAGAGACGACCTCGAACTGCTCGCGCCACACTTCCTGCTCACCGCCCGCGAGGTGCTCGCCGTCGTCAACGTCGCCGAGGACGCACTCGACACGATCCCCGAGATGGAGGCACGCGTGCGCGCGGAGCTCGCACCTCCAGGTTCGGCGAGCGAGGGCCACATCGAAGTGCTCGGAATGAGCGTGCAGCTCGAGGCCGAGGCCGCACAACTCGTCGGCCAGGACCGCATCGACATGCTGGAGGCACTCGGTCTCGGCGAGGGAGCTCTCCCCCGCATGATCCGCTCCGCGTACCACCTGCTCGGCCTGCGCACGTTCTTCACCACCGGCGAAAAAGAGACGCGCGCATGGACGTTCCACGCGGGCTCGAAGGCTCCGGAGTGCGCCGGCAAGATCCACACCGACCTGCAGCGCGGATTCATCCGTGCAGACGTGATCGCCTGGGACGAACTGCTCGCGATCGGCTCGTGGAACAAGGCCAAGGAACTGGGCAAGATCCGCGTCGAAGGCAAGGACTACGAAGTCGTCGACGGCGACACCCTCGAGATTCGACACAACAGCTAGTCGCCATGGGCACCCCGCCACCACTTCGATCCGCGTGGCTCGTGTCCGATGGTCGCGTGCTCGCGAGCGCGGACGTCGCCGACACCCGCCGATCGCGGCGCGTCGGGCTCCTCGGCAAGTCGACGACGGACACCGCACTCGTCATCACCCCGTGCAGTTGGGTGCACTCACTTGGCATGCGCTTTGCCCTCGACGTCGCCTACGTGGACGCCGACGGCACCGTCGTGCGTGTCGCCCGGCTCTCGCCGTGGCGGGTCGGGACACCGGTGCGCGGCTCGCGATTCGTGATCGAGGCGAAGGCCGGGTCGTTCGAGCGCTGGGGACTGAAACCAGGCGACACCGTCGAGGTGCGTTCGTCGTGAGCGGATCACTCGTCCTCATCGCCACGCCGATCGGCAACATGGGCGACCTTTCGCAGCGCGCCCTCGACGCACTCGCGACCTGCGACGCGCTCTGCTGCGAGGACACTCGCCGCACCGGGCTCATGATGAACAACCTCGGGTTGTCGGGCAAGACCTACATCATCGTCAACGAACACACCGAACACGACGCGACGAACGAGGTCATCGAGCGACTGCTCGCCGGCGAGACGGTCGGACTCGTCACCGACGCCGGCACGCCCGGCATCAGCGACCCGGGCGAACGGCTCGTGCGCGCGGCGATCGACAAGTCGATTCCCGTCACTGCGATCCCCGGACCCGCGGCCGTGGTCATGGCGCTCGTGGTGAGCGGATTGTCGACCTCGCGCTTCGTGTTCGAAGGATTCATCCCACGCAGCGGACAGGAGCGCACGTCGCGCATCGCCGAGATCGCCGACGAACGACGCACCGTCGTCCTCTACGAGGCCCCGCATCGTCTCGAGCGCACGCTCGCCGACCTCGAGGTCGCCTGCGGGCCACTTCGTCAGGTCGTCGTCGCGCGCGAGCTGACCAAGATGCACGAGGAAATCCGTCGCAGCTCGCTGCACGAGGCGGTGCAACACGCGCGCCAGCAGGAACCGCGCGGGGAATACGTGGTCGTGATCGACGGCGCGGCGCCGCCAGAGCCGGCGACCGAGGAACAGCTCGAACAGGCCCTGCGCCGCGAACTCGCCAACGGCTCGAGCAAGCGCGATGCCGCGGCCAAGGTCGCCCTGACGTACGGGGCGCCGAAACGACTCGTCTACGAGTTGGCGCTTCGTCTCACCTGATCAGAGCGGGACGAGCCCGATCTGTCGGGACTGGGCGACGACGACGCCACGTTCGTCGAAGATCACGCCGTCTTCTTCGAACATCCCGCCCTGCACGACGCGCGCGTCGAAGGAACATCGCAGCGGACCTGGCGCGGGCTTGGCACGAACGTGCACGGTGAGCTCGACGGTCGGCACCCAGCCGGGAACCTGCACGATGTTGAACACCGGTGGCGCGAACGCATCGGCGGCGAGCAGCACCGCGTGCGTGTCGATGGGGCGGGCGTCGGCGAAGGCGAAATAACCGCGCATGAGCGAACGACCCGACGGCGTGCCGTAGGCAAAGCCGAGGTCGTCGGGATGCAGGCGCATGTTCAACTTGCCCATCAGAGCAAGTGGAATGTTCTCCGAGTGCGGGTCTCGCGCACGACAGTCCTCGAAGGGCGGCAGGTCGGGAGGAGCGACCTCCACGTGGTGCAGGCCCGTCGCAGGATCCGGCGCCTCCCCGAACGCGCCGAGCGCGCGGATCGCGGTGCGTCCATCGACGATCATCGACGCGCTCACCGTCGTGAATCGACGGCCACGCTTGATCACCTCGGTTGTGATCTCGAAGTCGCACGGTGGAAGCGGAGCGAGGTAGTGCAGCGTGAGCGAGATCGGGTCTGGTCGACCGGCCGCATCGCGCATCGCGGAGTTCATGAG
This sequence comes from uncultured Acidimicrobium sp., assembly GCA_964433615.1. Taxonomy (GTDB): domain Bacteria; phylum Actinomycetota; class Acidimicrobiia; order Acidimicrobiales; family Ilumatobacteraceae; genus UBA3006. The sequence goes on from CAYSRZ010000003.1 coordinate 16,004, forward strand.
CGCCATCACGTAGCCGCCGTTTGCGTTGCCACGGATGTCCCAACCGTCGTGCACGGAACCCGAGTAACGACCTTCACTTCGTGCGACGACGCGGGTCGCTTCGTCGAAGGAAAATGTCACGGCGCCACACTAGGACACGCCATTAGTGTGGAGAGGTGGCCAAGTTCTCCGCGACGACACCTATTTATTACGTCAACGCAAAGCCACACCTCGGGCACGCCTACACGACGATCGTCGCCGACGCGGTCGCCCGCTGGCACCGTCTGTGCGGGGATGACGTGCACCTGCTCACCGGAACGGACGAACACGGGCTGAAGATCCAGCAAGCCGCAGACGCCCAGGGAGTCTCGCCGAAGGCCTTCGCCGACTCGATCGCCCCGCTCTTTGCCGAGGCCTGGAAGCGACTGAACATCACCCACGACGACTTCATCCGCACCACCGAGGAGCGCCACGCCCGCGGCGTGCGCAAGTTGCTCCAGGCGTGTTACGACGCCGGTGACATCGAGTCCGACGTCTATCGCGGTCACTACTGCGTGCCGTGCGAGGCGTACTTCCTCGAAGACGAGCTCGTCTCCGGCAACTGTCCGATCCACGGCAAGCCGACGACGTACGTCGAGGAAGAGAACTACTTCTTTCGACTCTCGCGCTTCGAAGATCGTCTCCTCGACTGGTACGCCAAGCACCCGGACGCGATCACCCCGTCGTTTCGAATGAACGAGGTGATCGGATTCATCAAGGGTGGCCTGCACGACTTCTCGATCAGTCGCAAGACGCTCAAGTGGGGCATCCCGCTGCCGTGGGACGACAGCCACGTCACCTACGTCTGGTTCGACGCGCTCGCCAACTACATCACCGCGCACGGCTACGGCACCGACGACGCTCAATTCGCCTCGCGCTGGCCGGTCGACTACCACTTCATCGGCAAGGACATCATTCGCTTCCACTGCGTGTACTGGCCGGCGATGCTCATGTCCGCAGGGCTCGAACCACCGAAGGGCTGGGCCGTCGGCGGATGGCTGCTCACCGACGGCGCCAAGATGAGCAAGACGGCGGGCAACGTCGTGGACCCGCTCGATCTGATCGACGACTTCGGCGTCGACGGCTTTCGTTACTACGTGCTCGCCGACACGAACTACGGCAACGACGGCGACTTCACCCTCGAGGGAATCACCAGTCGTTACAACTCGGACCTCGCCAACAACCTCGGCAACCTCGCCGCACGCGTCGCCACCGTCGTCGAAAAAAAGTGTGGCGGAATCGGGCCGACCCCTGCCGGCGACTCCCCGCTCGCGACGATCGCCGCCGAGTGCGTCAGGGCGACGAGCGAGGCATGGAATCTCGTGCAGCCGAGCCGCGCACTCGAGGCCACGTGGGATCTCATCCGCGCGACGAACGCGCACCTCGAACAACACGAGCCGTGGAAGATGGAGCCAGGCGACGCAGTCGACCGCGTGATGGGTGACGCGCTCGAGGCGCTGCGCATCGTGACGATCCTCGCCCAACCCGCGCTGCCGACGACGACGCAGGAAATCTGGTCACGCCTCGGTCTCGACGGGTCGATCGCCGACGTGCGCATCGGTCGCGACACGACGTGGGGCGGCTATCCGGGCGGACTCACCGTGACGAAGGGACAACCGCTCTTCCCGCGCAAGACCCTATGAGTGTGCAGATCGAGTGGGTCGACACCCACTGTCACGTCTATGACGAGGCGATGCCCGGAGACCACGACGCAGTGTTGATGGCCGCCCGCGACAGCGGCGTGACCAAGATGATCGTCATCGGCACCGACGCGACGACGTCGCGTCAGGCAATCGACATCGCCGCGCGTCACGACGACGTGTGGGCCACCGTCGGGTTGCATCCACACGACGCCAAGGACGGTTTCGCCCCGTTGCGCGAGATGCTGTCCGCGCCGCGCGTCGTCGGCGTCGGCGAATGCGGCCTCGACTACTACTACGACCATTCGGATCGCGCCGTGCAGCGCGAGGTGTTCGCCGAGCAGATCGGCGTCGCGCACGAGCTCGACCTGCCGCTCGTCATCCACACGCGCGAGGCCTGGGACGACACCTTCGACGTGTTGGATTCGTGTGGCACGCCTCGCCGCACCATCTTCCACTGCTTCACCGGTGGCGAGACCGAGGCGCGCAAGTGCGTCGAGCGCGGCGCATACCTGTCGTTTTCCGGCATCGTCACGTTCAAGACCGCCGACGACGTGCGCGAGGCCGCGCGGTGGTGTCCGCTCGATCACGTCCTGATCGAGACCGATGCGCCGTTCCTCGCACCCGTGCCGCATCGCGGCAAGCCGAACCAACCGTCGCTCGTCGGCGTGGTCGGCACCTTCGTCGCCGACTTGCGTGGCATGGACGTCAGCGAATTCGCACGCGCGACCACGCGCAATGCGAACCTTGCGTTTCCCGGCATCGCCCCTTAGCGTGATTTCGTGCCCCTGAGCGTGTTCGAACGACGGCGCATCGTCGTGTTGTCGATCGTGTCGATGCTCGCCCTCGTCGTCGTGCGCTCGACGACTGGCGGATCCGACGACTCTGCCGTCGAGACGACGACCACCTACACCACGGTTCCACCGATCGTCGAAGACAGCATTCCCGTGCCGGTGATCCTCGGCGGGCCGGCCGCACTTCCGCCGAGCGGCACCGCCGCAATCGCCCAGCCGGCCACCAGTGCGAACGAATACACGGGCACTGCGACGTTCACCGTGCTTGGCTACACCGAACGCGCCGTGTGTTACTCGACGACGGTGCCCCAGGGTCAGAACCTCGTCGTCACCAACATCAACAACGGCCAGAGCATCAAGTGTTTGAGCGTCTATTCGACCCTCGTGCCACCCGGGATCGCCATCGTGTTGCACCAGAGCGTGTTCGTGAAGCTGTCCGACCTGATCGACGCTCCGATTCCCGTCAAGGTCACCTGGTGACCCACTCTCGTAGCGACGTCGCCGGGCTGCTCGAGCGACATGGACTTTCCCCGCGACGAGCCTTCGGCCAGAACTTCGTCGTCGACCCGAACGTCGTGCGCAAGATCGCGCGACTCGCGGGCGTCGGACCGGGCGACCACGTCGTCGAGATCGGCGCGGGACTCGGCTCGCTGACCCTGGCCCTCGCGGAGACCGGCGCGCACGTCGTCGCAGTGGAGATCGACAACGGCGTCGTCGAGGTGTTGCGCGACGTGGTGCGCAACCTGCCCAACGTCGAGGTGGTGCACGCGGATGCTTCGACCCTCGACTGGCCCGAACTCGCCCGACGCGCACCGTCGTGGCACGTCGTTGCCAACCTGCCCTACAACGTCGCCACCCCGCTCGTCGCCGACATCTTGGACGACTGCCCGATGGTCGGACATCTCCTCGTCATGGTCCAGCGTGAGGTCGCGGATCGCTTCGTCGCCAAGCCGCGCACGAGCGCCTACGGTGCGGTGTCGGTGAAGGTCGCCTATTGGTCCGATGCGCGCATCGTCGCCGACGTGCCCGCCTCGGTGTTCCTCCCCAAGCCCAACGTCGAATCGGCGCTCGTCGACTTCACCCGTCGCGCGACGCCCGCCGTCGCGGACGTCGACCCGCGGCGACTGTTCTCACTCGTGCGGGCCGGCTTCGCCCAGCGACGCAAGATGCTTCGTCGGTCGCTCTCGGGAATCGTCACGCAGGAGCAGTTCGATGCGGCAGGCGTGGCAAGCGACGCGCGCCCCGAGGAACTCGACGTCGAGGCGTGGGGTCGATTGTGTCGGGCGGTGCACGAATGATCGAAACCTTGCGCGCACATGCCAAGTTGACGTTGTCGCTGCGGGTCGTCGGCGTGCGCGACGACGGCTACCACGAGATCGACGCCGAGATGGTCTCCCTCGACGTCCATGACGTTCTCACGATCGACACCTCGTCGACGGGCATCTCCATGAGCGGGCCGTTCGCCGCCGGTCTGTCGAGCGGAGAGGACAACCTCGTCGCCAAGGCATTGAGATTGTGCGGGGTGGACGCCCACGTGCACGTCGAAAAGAACATCCCCTCGGGTGGCGGGCTCGGCGGCGGCAGCGCAGACGCGGCTGCGATCTTGCGCTGGGCAGAATTCGACGACCTCGTCGCGGCATCGCGCATCGGCGCCGACATCGCGTTCTGCATGGTCGGCGGTCGGGCACACGTCACCGGAATCGGTGAGGTCGTGACGCCGCTTATCCATCGCGACCTCGACGTCACGTTGATCACGCCGCCGTTTTCCGTGTCCACCCCCGCGGTCTATCGCGCGTGGGACGAACTCGATGAGGCGCAGCGACGCGGTACCGGTCCGAACGACCTCGAGGCGCCGGCGCTCGTCGTCGAGCCGCGGCTCGCGCAGTGGAAGACCGCGATCGCCGAGGCGACGGGGGTGTCACCAGTCCTTGCGGGCAGTGGTGCGACGTGGTGGGTGCGCGGACACTTCAGCGATCTGGCGGAGAAGTTGCCTGGAGCGACGGTGACGATCGCGAGAGCGATCGAGACGATCTAGAGGGAGTTACTTGCGGCGCTGGTGACGCGTGCGGCGAAGCATCTTCTTGTGCTTCTTCTTGCGCATGCGCTTGCGACGTCGTTTGACAAGTGATCCCATAGCGCACGACACGCTATCGGGGCCAGCACCCATTTGGGCGCCTCGGATTGGATACCGTGGGGTCGTCACTCCGGGGTCGTTCAATGGCAGGACAGCGGGTTTTGGTCCCGCATATAGGGGTTCGAGTCCTCTCCCCGGAACTCGAGAGACCGAAGACGGCGTCTCGACGTCGCGCGATCGACGAGAACGCGTCGGTGGGCCGTCGTCGCGCTCCGTCAAATCGGACCGCCCAAGGCCGCCGTTCTACACTGGGTCGACGAACGACGCGCCGCCCGGGGGAACATGAACAAGACGATCGACAAGGTCACCACGAAGCGGATGGCCATCTACAGCGGCCGCACGCATCCCGACCTTGCGACCGAGGTCGCCGAACACCTGCAAGTGCAACTCGGAGAGGCGAACATCGTCGAATTCGCCAACGGTGAGCTTCGTCCGCGCTTCGGCGAGAGCGTGCGCGGTGGCGACGTGTTCATCATGCAGACGCACGCCGGCATCGACGGCCGCAGCGTGAACGACTCGATCATGGAACAGCTGATCATGATCGACGCCGCCTATCGCGCATCTGCAAAGCGCGTGACCGCGGTCTGCCCCTTCTACGGATATGCCCGCCAGGACCGCAAGGCCGAAGGACGCGAGCCGATCACTGCTCGACTCGTCGCCGACATGTTCGCCGCCGCCGGATCCAAGCGGATGGTCTCGATCGACCTGCACAGCGGCCAGATCCAAGGTTTCTTCTCCGGTCCCGTCGACCACCTCACCGCGATGCCGGTGCTGGAGAAGTACGTGCGCTCCAACGTGCGCGACGGCGTCGTCATCGTCTCCCCGGATGCCGGTCGAGTGAAGGTCGCCGAACGCTTCGCCCAGCACCTCGCCGACATGAACGCCGACGTCGCGTTCATCAACAAGCGCCGCCCGAAGGGCACGACGAACGTCGCGGTCGCCAAGGAGGTCATCGGTGAGGTCGAGGGCAAGCTGTGCATCTTGACCGACGACATGATCGACACCGGCGGCACCATCGTGAGCGCGGCAGAGTTGTTGATCGAGCGCGGAGCGCGCGAGGTGTGGGCGATGGCGACCCACGGCGTGCTCTCGGGTCCCGCGATCGAACGCCTGGAGAAGGCCCCGATCGAGCGCGTGGTGCTGACCAACACGATCCCGCTGCCGTCCGACAAGCGCCTCCCCAAGATCGAGGTCCTGTCGGTTGCCAAGATCCTCGCGGACGCACTGTCTGCGGTGTTCGACGAGACCAGCGTGAGCGACCTCTTCGACGGCGAAAACCAGTCCTAGGGCCGATTTTTTCCCGAAAACCCGCCGTTAGACTGACCAGCCGTTGTTCGGCGACTCGGTCGGCGAACCTCGAGACACGCAGCATCTGGAGTCCCCATGACAACCACCTTGAAGACCAAAGTCGGTCGCACGACGGGCAGCGCTGAATCGCGCCGCCTGCGCACCGAAGACCACATTCCCGCCGTCATCTACGGCCACGGCATGACGCCGGTGTCGATCACCGTCGAGCGCCGCGAGCTGCGCACCGCGTTGTCCGGTCCCGCAGGTGTCAACACCATCCTCGAGCTGCACGTGGACGACAAGAAGTATCCGGCGATCGTCAAGGAACTGCAGCGCGACCCGGTGAAGCGCACCGTCAGCCACATCGACTTCCTGCAAATCGACCTGAGCGAAGAGATCGTCATGGCGGTCCCCGTGCACCTCACCGGCACCGCAAAGGCCGTCGTGCAGGAAGGTGGCCTCGTGGACGCCGCCGTCGACCGCATCGAGGTCCGCGCGACCGCGAACAACATTCCGAACGAGATCCTCATCGACATCTCCGAGATGACCGTCAACGACGTCATCCGTCTCGGCGACATCACCCTGCCGAAGGGTGTCACCGCCGTGGCGAACGAAGACCTCGTCGTCGTCACCGTGCTCACGTCGCGCGCAGAAGCCGAGCAGCCGGCAGCAGCCGCCGCTGGCGAAGCGACCGCGGAAGGCGCCGCACCTGCAGACGGTGCCGCTCCGGCCGCTGGCGACAACAAGCCCGCCGCGTCGTAACGCTCATGGCGCTGTTCGGTCGCGATGCGCGGCTGAAGCGCCGAGGGACACCCTTCGACGCACTCGTCGTCGGCGTCGGCAACCCCGGTCGCGACTACGACTCCACGCGACACAACGTCGGCTTCGACGTGATCGACGAACTCGCTCGCCGCTACGGCGTCACGCTCAAGTCCGCCAAGGAGTCCGCCCTCGTCGCCGAGGTCCATCGTGACGACCTGCACCTGCTCCTCGTCAAGCCGACGACGTTCATGAACGACTCCGGCCGCGCCGTCGGCCCGCTCGCCCGCCGCTTCGGCATCGAACGCCCCGAACAGATCGTCGTCGTGCACGACGAGCTCGACCTCGAGCCGGGCGTCGTGCGCGTCAAGGCCGGAGGAGGACTCGCCGGACACAACGGGCTGCGCTCGATCAACGAGCACGTGAAGTCCCAGGACTTCGTGCGCGTGCGCATCGGCATCGGCAAGCCGCCGAGCAAGGAACGCGGTGCCGACCACGTGCTCGCCAAGTTCAGCGCCAAGGACCGTCAGGCCTTCGACGTCGCCGTCGGAATCGCCGCGGACGCGACCCAGGCCGTCGTCGAGAGCGGCGCGGACGTCGCCATGCAGCGCTTCAACTCCCGCTAGACACGACCCATCATGAAGTTGCGCGACCTCGCCCTCCTCGCCTCGCGCGACCCCGCTCTGGACGCGGCGACGACGACCGACTCGACGCTCGCCTGCTCCGAGATCGCCCGCCCGCTCGTGATCGCCGGACTCGCCGAGCGCTGGTCGGACGCAACGATCGTCGTGGCGACGCCGACGGGCACCGCGGCCCAACTGATCCACGACGACTTGGTGCACTACGTCGGCGCACAGCACGCACTCCTCTATCCCGCATGGGAGACGCTGCCGTTCGAGCGCGTGAGCCCGAGCGTCGAGACGATGGGCAAGCGCCTCGAGGTGCTGTGGCGACTGCGCACGAGCGACCAGCCGCGCATCGTTGTCGGTTCCGTGCGTGCGCTCCTGCAAAAGCTCGCCCCGGGTGCGACCACGCGAGAGCCGATCGTCGTGCGACGCGGCACCGACGTGAACCCCGACCACCTGATGGAGCGACTGATCGCCGACGGCTACCGACGCGAGGATCTCGTCGAGCACCGCGGCGAGGTCGCGCGACGCGGCTCGATCATCGACGTGTTTCCGTCCACGACGGACGCCCCCGTGCGCATCGACCTGTGGGGCGACGAGGTCGATCGACTGACCACGTTCAACGTGAACGACCAACGCAGCGCCGACGACCTCGACGAGGTCGTCATCTTCGCCGCGCGCGAAGTCGAACTGACCGACGCGGTGCGGGAACGGGCGCGTTCGCTCATGGAGAGCGACCCGTGGGGAATCGAACAATGGGACCGCATCGTCGAGGGCCAGCAGTTCGAGGGCATGGAGAGTTGGCTCCCGTGGCTCGTCGAGCGCGACGAGTTGCTCACCGACACGCTCTCGCGCGACACCCGACTCGTGCTCGTCGAACCGCGACGGATGCAGGCACGCGCAATCGACCTCCTCGCCGAAGAAGACGACCTCGCACGAGCACTCGCCTCGACGTGGGCGCGCGATGCGGACAAAGAATTCCCCCGACTGCATGCCGACGGCGACCGATTGCTGCGTGCGACGTCGTCGTCGCGCAGCACCTCGCTCGTGTTGCCCGCCGAAGCGACGAGCGAACCGCACGTCGCGGCGACCGGCTGGGGTCCGGTCACGGCCGACTTCGAGGCCACCGCCGCACGCGTGCGCTCGCTCGCCGGCGACGGATGGACCGTGGCGCTGTGCGCCGACAGCCAGGGCTCGGCGCGCCGCTTCGTGGAGGTACTGAACGAGAACGGTGTCTCGGTCGTCGACCTCGCGCGCCAACCGAACGCCGACATGACGAAGCCCGGCGTGTTCGTCGTCGAGGCCGCACTGCACGCGGGATGCTCGCTCGCCGACTCCAAGGTGTCGGTGATCAGCGAGTCGGACCTCACCGGTCGACGTCGCACGCATCGCGCAGTGCGTCCGGCGCGACGCGACTCTGCGTCGGTGTTCCAAGACCTGAAGCCGGGCGACTTCGTCGTGCACCACGTGCACGGCGTCGGCAAGTACGAGGGCATGGTCACGCGAGCGATCGGTGGCTCGGAGCGTGACTACCTGCTCCTGTCCTACAAGGACGGTGACAAGTTGTACGTGCCGACCGACCACATCGACGCGGTGCGCCAGTACATCGGTGGCGAGTCCCCGACCCTGCACCGTCTCGGGGGCAGCGACTTCGCACGCGCCAAGCAACGCGTGCGCTCCGCGGTGCGCGAGATCGCCCAAGAACTCGTCGTGCTGTATCAAAAGCGGGTGAACGCGCCCGGTCACGCCTTCGGCCAGGACACCCCGTGGCAGCACGAGATGGAAGCGGCGTTCCCGTTCGTCGAGACCCCCGACCAGCGCAGTGCGATCGAACTCGTGAAGGCCGACATGGAGCGCTCGGTGCCGATGGACCGTCTCGTGTGTGGCGACGTCGGCTTCGGCAAGACCGAGGTGGCGGTGCGGGCGGCGTTCAAGTGCATCCAGGACGGCAAGCAGGTGGCGGTCCTCGTGCCGACGACGCTGCTCGCCGCCCAACACGGCAACACCTTCGCCGAACGATTCCGCGGCTACCCGATCCGCGTCGAGGTGCTGTCGCGCTTCCTCACTCCCGCACAGGCAAAGAAGGTCGTCGCGGGTCTCGCCACCGGGGAGATCGACTGCGTCATCGGCACGCATCGCTTGTTGCAGGAAAAGATCGTGTTCAAGGACCTCGGCCTCCTCGTCGTCGACGAGGAGCAGCGCTTCGGAGTGCAGCACAAGGAGGCGATGAAGAAGCTGAAGACGAACGTCGACGTCCTCACCCTCACCGCCACGCCGATCCCGCGCACCCTCGAGATGAGCCTCGTCGGCATTCGCGACCTGTCGTTGCTGCAGACCCCGCCGGCCGATCGCCAGCCGATCCTCACCTACGTCGGCGAGCAGGACGACCGGGTCGCAGTCGAGGCGATTCGTCGCGAGTTGTTGCGCGACGGCCAAGTGTTCTGGGTGCACAACCGCGTGCAGTCAATCGAGGAACGAGCACAGCGACTGCGCGAGCTCGTTCCCGAGGCGCGCATCGCGATCGCCCACGGCCAGATGGACGAGGGCCGTCTGGAACAAACCGTCATCGACTTCTGGGAGGGCAACTTCGACGTGCTCGTGTGCACCACGATCATCGAGAGCGGCATCGACATGCCGACGGTCAACACCCTCGTCGTCGAGCGCGCAGACCTGCTCGGACTCGGCCAGTTGCACCAGATCCGTGGTCGCGTCGGTCGCAGTGGTTCCCGCGCGTATGCATACCTGTTCCATCCACGCGACCGCACCCTGACCCAGGAGGCCTACGAGCGACTGAAGACAATCGGTGAGGCGACGGACCTCGGCAGCGGATTCAAGATCGCGATGCGCGACTTGGAGATCCGTGGCGCGGGCAACCTGCTCGGCGAGGCCCAGAGCGGACACATCGCCGCAGTGGGCTACGACCTCTACTGCCAACTCGTGACCGAGGCCGTCTCGGAGATGAAGGGCGAGGAAATCCCGTCGGTCGTGCCGGAGTTGAAGCTCGACGTGCCGAGCGACGCGTACCTGCCGAGCGACTACGTGCCGCGCGAGGAGTCGCGACTGGACGCCTATCGCCGACTGGCCGCCGTCACGACGCACGCGGATGTCGAGGACATCGAGCGCGAGTGGCTCGATCGCTACGGCAAGTTGCCCGACGCGGCCGCCGCGTTGCTCCGGGTCGGACACCTGCGCGCCGAATGCCACCGCGTGGGACTGCGCGAGGTCGTCGTCGAGAACTCACGCTGTCGCATGAGCCCCGTCACGTTGCCGGCAAGCGGTGTCATGCGTCTCAACCGTCTCGCACCCCACGGTGACTGGAACGAAAAACTGCGCACGCTCACCATCTCGGTGCCGAAGTCGGGAGACGTGGTCGGTGCCGTGCTCGGCTTCCTCCAGTCGATGTTCGAGGTCGACAACTAGGCTTGCGCAGATGACCACCAAGCCCCTCTCCCGTCGCGTCGTTGCCCTCCTCTGCATTGCGACCCTCGGGGTGAGCGCGTGCGGGTCGGCGACATCGACCGATGCCCTGCGCGTCGGGTCTCGCTCCGTGACGAGCGGATTCCTCGAGACGATCCTCACGCAACTCGGCGAGTCGGGACAGATCAAGATCGAAAACGACCAGGTGCCGGGCGACTCGAGCCGCTCCGTGCTCACCGCGCTCTATCGCGGCGAGGCGACCAAGGAACTCCTCGCGCAGTACGGCGAGGAAATCACCGATGCCGACCGCGACAAGGTGCGCGCGCAGGTCGCACAAGACCCGGCTTTCGCCGAACTCGGAGCCGAGCTGCAAGAGCTGATCATCTCGCTCAACGCCGGTGACCTCGCGCTCGCCCGCATCGCGGCCCCGAGCGCAGACGAACTGAAGAAGATGTACGAGTCAACGCCGGCGTCGCTCGGCATGATGTGCGTCGCCCACCTCCTCGTCGAAGAGGAGTCGACCGCGCGCGAGGCACTCGACGTGCTCGCCGGCGGAGCGGACTTTGCGAAGGTTGCCGGTGACTACAGCATCGAGCCAGGCGCGAAGGACTCCGGCGGAGTGCTCGGGGGTACCGACGGCGACTGCATCCCGCTCACCGACTACCAGACCCAGTTCGACAACGACTTCGTCGCCGGCGCCCTCGAGGCGAAGGCCGGCGTTGCCACCGGACCGGTGAAGTCGAGCTTCGGCTACCACGTCATCTACGTGCGTCCGTTCGACGACGTGAAGCTGTCGCTCACCACGTTGCTCGCAAAGAACCCCGGTGAGTTCCTGATCGGTGGCTACATGGCGACCGCGGACGTGAAGATCGGCTCGAAGTACGGCCGATACAACCCGGCCACCGGAACGATCGTCGCCAGCTGAGCGCCGTGACCACGCCGCGCGTCACCGTCGTCGGCCTGGGGCCCGGACCGACGACCCACGTCACGCAGGCCACCCACGACGCGATCGCTCGTCACGCGCACCGCTTCGTTCGCACGCTGCGCCATCCGTCGACGTCCATCCTCGGCGACGCGACGAGCTTCGACGACCTCTACGACTCCCACGCCACATTCGAAGACGTCTATCGCGCGATCGTCGAGCGACTCGTCGAGGAGGCCTCGACCCACGGTGAGATTCTGTACGCGGTCCCCGGTTCCCCGCTCATCTTGGAGACCACCGTCGAGATGTTGCGCCGCGACGAACGCGTCGTGACCGAGGTCGTCGCCTCGATGAGCTTCCTCGATCTCGCGTGGGCCGCACTCGGCGTCGATCCCGTGAACGAAGGCGTCCGCGTCATCGACGGTCACCGCTTTTCCGAACTCGCATCGGGAGAACGCGGACCGCTCCTCGTGACCCAGACGCACGCCGATTGGGTGCTGTCGAACGTGAAGCTGACGCACGACGATGCTCGTGGTGACGAGTCCGTCGTCGTGTTGCACCACCTCGGCCTGCCCGACGAACGCGTCATCCACACGACGTGGTCGGACATCGACAGGGTGCTCGAGCCCGACCATCTCACGAGCCTCTACATCCCGCGACTCGACGCGCCGATCGCCGGCGAGATGGCGCGACTGCACGACCTTGCACGCACGCTTCGCGAGCGATGCCCGTGGGACCGCGAACAGACCCATCGCAGCCTCGTCCAACACCTGCTCGAAGAGACCTACGAGACCATCGAGGCTCTCGAGAACCTCGACCCCGAGGACCCCGACACCGACGAGGCCCTGATCGAGGAACTCGGCGACCTGCTCTATCAAGTCGAGTTCCACGCCACGATCGCCGAACAGGAGGGACGCTTCACCATCGCCGACGTCGCGCGACGACTGCACGACAAGCTCGTGCGCCGACACCCGCACGTGTTCGGCGACGCGACCGCCACCACCGCAGACGACGTCGTGACCACCTGGGATGGCGTGAAGCGCAAGGAACGCGAGGAGGGAACGAAGCGCAACGACGGCGTGTTCACCGGCGTGGTTCGCGCGGCTCCGGCGCTGTCATATGCCACCAAGCTGCAAAAGCGCGCGGCAGGGGTCGGCTTCGACTGGCCGGATGCGAACGGTGCATACGACAAGATCCTCGAGGAATCGCGCGAGGTGCGGGAGGCTGCAGAGTCAGGCGCGGACCCCGAGGTCGTATCCATGGAGCTTGGGGACTTGCTGTTCTCGGTCGTCAACCTCGCCCGTCACCTCGGCGCAGACGCCGAAGGCGCCTTGCGCCAGGCGAGCAACAAGTTTCGTTCGCGCTTCGAGATCGTCGAGCGACTGGCCGCAGAACGCGACATCGACCTTGCGTCGTCGTCGCTCGAGGTGCTCGATCGACTCTGGGACGAAGCCAAGACTCAATAGTCTTGACGCCATGGTTGCACTGAAGTCCATCGTCGCCCGCGAGGTCCTCGACTCCCGCGGCAATCCGACCGTCGAAGCAGAGGTCATCCTCGAGAGCGGCGCGCGGGGTCGGGCGATCGTGCCGTCCGGTGCATCCACGGGCGAGCACGAGGCTCGCGAATTGCGCGACGGTGGAACGCGCTATGCGGGCAAGGGCGTGACGCACGCCGTCGCCAACGTGAATGGCGAGATCGCCTCGGCACTCGTCGGGTCGGACTCGAGCGACCAAGCCGCCATCGACGATCGACTGTGCGCACTCGACGGCACGCCGAACAAGTCGCGACTCGGCGCGAACGCGCTCCTGTCGGTCAGCCTCGCCGTCGCCCATGCGCGCGCGGCGCACGCCGGACTCCCCCTCTTTGCACACCTCGGTGGTGACGACGCACGCACGCTTCCCGTGCCGATGATGAACGTCGTCAACGGTGGCGCGCACGCCGACAACAACGTCGACCTGCAGGAGTTCATGGTCATGCCCGTCGGCGCACCGTCATTTTCCGAGGCGCTGCGCTGGGGAGTCGAGACCTATCACGTGCTGAAGTCGATCCTCCACCAGCGCGGGCTGTCGACGGCGGTCGGCGACGAGGGCGGCTTCGCCCCGAACTTGAAGAGCAACGAGGAGGCCATCGCCATCCTCGTCGAGGCGATCACGACCGCGGGATTCACTCCCGGAACGGACATCGCGATCGCCCTCGATCCGGCGATGAGCGAGCTGTATCGCGACGGCAAGTACCACCTCGCGGGCGAGGGTCGCTCGATGACGAGCGAGGAGCTGTGCGAGTGGTGGGCGTCACTCGTCGGGCGGTACCCCATCGTGTCGATCGAAGACGGCATGGCAGAGGACGACTGGACCGGTTGGGCCGCTCTCACCGCGCGTCTCGGCGACACGGTGCAGCTCGTCGGTGACGACTTGTTCGTGACCAACGTCGATCGCGTGAAGATGGGCATCGAACGCGCGTGTGCGAACTCGATCCTGATCAAGGTCAACCAGATCGGCACGCTCACCGAGACGTTGCGCACGATCGCCCTCGGGAACGCGAATCGCTACACGAGCGTGATGAGCCACCGCAGTGGCGAGACCGAGGACTCGACGATCGCCGACCTTGCCGTCGCCACCAATTGCGGGCAGATCAAGACCGGCGCACCGGCACGAAGCGACCGCGTGGCCAAGTACAACCAGTTGCTGCGCATCGAGTCGCTCCTCGGCGCACGTGCCCGCTTCACCGGCCGCGCCGCACTCGCCCCAGTGCGCTGAAACCCGCGCTCCACCATTTGGGCGTGGGGAGCGACCACACTGGTGGGGTGTCCACGACCGAGTCGAACCTGGTGCGCCATCGCGGTTTTCGCATTGCCAGCCTGCCGCTCGGCGTCGTGTTGATGATTGCCTTTGCCGTCACGATGTTCGTGTTCCCCGTGCGCACGTGGTTGCACCAACGCGAGGTGCTCGCCGAGAAAAAGAGCGAATACGCCGCCTACGAAGACATCGTGGAACAACTGCAGGACCAAGTGCTCTACCTCAAGACCCCAGAGGGTCTGCGGGACGCCATCCGCACCCAACTCGGCTACCTCCAACCCAACGAGCGACGCCTGCCGATGATGGACATCCCCGCACTGTCAGCCACCCTCCCCGAACGCTGGCCATACACGCTCGTGTCTGGCGCGCTCGTCGTGCGCACGATCGAAGTCGCCGAGCGCAGGGCCACCGGCGAGATTCCCCTCCAGCCGCTCGCGCCGTAGCGGCGTTCCTTCAGTAGTCTCGGATCTCGCACTCAAGGAGATCACGTGGCTGGCAGCATTCTGGGCAATCGAGTCCTGCGCAAGGAAGATCCGAAGTTCCTCACCACGGGTGGGGTGTACGTCGACGACATGGTCGACGAGCCACTCCTCGACGGCGCCCTGCACGTCACCTACGTGCGCTCGAGCGTGGCGCACGCCACGATCACCTCGATCGACACCTCTGAAGCACTCGCAAGTCCCGGCGTCGTCGCCGTGCTCACCGCCAAGGACCTCGACCTGCAGCCGATCCCTGCTACCTACAACCCTGCGGTCGCCCGAACGTTGCTCGCCTCGGACAAAGTGCGCTACGTCGGCGAACCGATCGCCGTCGTTCTCACCCAACGAGCCGACCAGGGCGAGGACGCTGCCGAACGCGTGATCGTCGACTACGACGTGCTCGAGGCGTACGTCGACATGGAGTCCGCAATGGCTCCTGGCGCGCTCCCGCTCTACGAGGCCGTCGGCAGCAACGTCGTCGTCGACTCGACCGTGTTCGGCATGCCGGGAATCGCCGACGATGCATTCGACGGATGCGACGTCGTCGTGCGAGCACGCATCAACAACCAGCGCGTCGCACCGTGCCCGCTCGAGGTGCGCGGCAGTGCCGCTGCGTGGCACGAAGGTCGACTGATCCAGTGGATCTCCTCTCAACACGCACAGGGTGCGAAGTCGCGAATCGCCGGCGTGCTCGGCGTCGACCCGGAGACGGTGCGCATCATCACACCCGACGTCGGTGGTGGATTCGGTGCCAAGATCGACGCCTACCCGGAGGAGATCCTCCTCGGGATGATCGCCAAGAAGTGCGGCAAGCCGGTTCGTTGGCGCGAGACGCGCAGCGAGTCGATGGTCGCCCTCGGCCACGGTCGCGCGCAGCTGCAAGACATCGCGATCGGCGGCACGCGCGACGGCAAGGTGCTTGCCTACACGTTGAAGGTGTACCAGGACGCGGGTGCGTTCGTCGACATCGGATCGATCCTTGCCCCGTTCATGACGCGCCCGATGGCTTCAGGCGTCTATGCCATCCCACGCATCGACGTGCACACCGTGAGCGTCACCACCAACACGACTCCGACCGTCGCCTATCGCGGCGCAGGTCGCCCCGAAGCGACGGCGGCGATCGAGCGCGCCATGGACATGTTCGCCGCGGAGCTCGGCATGGACCCGGCGGAGGTGCGCCGCAAGAACTTGATCCCGAAGTTCATGGAACCGCACACGACGGCGATCGGCCAAACCTACGACGTCGGCGACTTCGAGGGAGCACTCGATCGTGCGCTGGCGACCGCCGACTACGCCTCGCTGCGCGCGGAGCAAGCGGCGCGTCGCAGCCGCGGAGATCGTCTGCAACTCGGCATCGGCGTGAGCGTGTACGTCGAGATCACCGCCGGCACCTCGACGAGCGAGGATGCCAAGGTCGAGGTGTTGCCCGACGGTCGCGCCGTCGTCTACACCGGCACCTCTCCTCACGGCCAGGGCCACGTCACCTCGTGGTCGATGATCGCCTCCGAAGAGACCGGCATCCCGATGGAAGACATCGACGTCGTCTGGGGCGACACCGACCTCGTGCCCGTCGGCGGCGGGACCATGGGTTCGCGTTCACTGCAGCTCGGCGGCGCAGCCGTGCAGCAGGCCTCCCGCGAGTTGATCGAGTCCGCCAAGAAGCACGCCGCGCGTCTGCTCGAGGCGAACGAAAGCGACATCGTCTTCGATCGTGATCGTGGAGCGTTCCACGTCGCAGGAACCCCTGCCGTCACCCGCACGTGGGCCGAGATCGCCCTCGCGCAACGCGACGACGGCGGGCTGTCCCAGTACACGACGTTTCCGTCGGCAGGTCCGACGTTTCCCTTCGGTGCGCACGTCGCGGTCGTCGAAGTCGACGTGGAGACGGGCCAGGTGCGCCACGTACGACACGTCGCGTGTGACGACGCCGGTCGCGTCCTCAACCCGTTGATCCTGGACGGCCAGATCCACGGTGGAATCGCCCAAGGCGCCGCGCAGGCGCTCCTCGAGGAAGTGCGCTACGACGACGACGGGAACCCGATCACCTCCAACCTCGCCGACTACGCGTTCATTTCCGCAGCCGAACTGCCCTCGTTCGAAGTCGTGCACATGGAGACGCCGACCCCACGCAATCCACTTGGCGCCAAGGGCATCGGTGAGTCGGGCACGATCGGCAGCACGCCCGCAGTGCAGTCGGCCGTCGTCGATGCGGTTGCCCACTTGGGCATTCGTCACATCGACATGCCGGCGACCTCAGAGCGGGTCTGGCGCGCGATCAACGACGTTCGCTGACGCTCCAGGTCGTTTGTACTCGACCACGAGTCGTAGCGTGGTCACATGAGCAACCACGCCCCCATCGTCGCCGAGAACCTCGTACGCCACTTCGGTGACGTGCACGCCGTCAACGGCATCGACCTCACGGTGAACGCCGGCGAGATCTTCGGGTTCCTCGGACCGAACGGGGCGGGCAAGAGCACCGCGGTGCGCATGCTGACCACGCTGCTTCGTCCGACGTCGGGAACCGCGAGAGTCGCCGGATTTGACGTCGCCAAGCAACCGAACGAGGTCCGCCGTCGCATCGGCGTCGCGCTCCAGGATGCTGCGATCGACCCACTGATGACCGGCAACGAACTGCTCCAGCTGCAGGCCGTGCTGTACGGCATCCCGTCGTCCAAGACCGCCTCCCGCGCGGGAGAGTTGCTCGAGCGGGTCGGGTTGACGGCTGCCGCCGACCGTCGCGTCGGTACCTACTCGGGCGGCATGCGTCGTCGTCTCGACCTCGCACTTTCGCTCATCCACCAGCCGAGCGTGCTGTTCCTCGACGAGCCGACGACCGGTCTCGACCCGATGAGTCGACTCACGCTGTGGGAAGAGGTGCGCCGACTGAACCAGGAGGGCACCACCGTGATGTTGACGACGCAATACCTCGAAGAGGCCGACCAACTCGCCGACCGGATCGCAATCATCGACAAGGGAACCATCGTGCGCGAGGGTCGACCGAGCGAGTTGAAGGCCGGCGTCGGATTCCCGACGCTGCTCGTCACGGTCCCCAAGGACCAGATGGATGCCGCGCGCACCGTCCTGCTCGGATTCGGCGACCTGCGTCCGACCGCAGAAGGAACGCTGGGCGTGGGGCTGCGTGGTGGTGCCACCGTCGTCACCGACGTGGTGCGCGCACTGGACGAGGCCCGCGTGCGCGTGCAACACCTGGAGATCAACGAACCCAGCCTCGACGACGTCTTCGCCGAGGCCACCGGCCACCGACTCGAAGGCGACCAGTCGTGACGATCGGCGTCGCGGACGCGTCGTTTTCGCTCGCAGTGCGCCAGACGTTGCAGATGACCAAGCGCTCGACGCTCGAGATCATCCGTCAGCCTGCAATGAGCGCACCGAGCATGGTGTTCCCGATCTTCTTCGCCGCGCTCGGCGCATCGTCGTTCAGCAGGACGACGAACCTGCCGGGTTTTCCGAAGGTGGACTCGTTCCTCCAGTTCTCGCTCGCCGCGACCGTCATCCAGGGCGTGCTGTTCGGTTCGATCTCCGGTGCGGCTGCGCTCGCCACCGACATCGAGAACAAGTTCTTCGACAGGCTCCTTCTCGCCCCGTCGACGCGCTCGGGCATCGTGCTCGCCCGCCTGGCCGGCAGTGCGCTGTTCGGAGCGTTCCAGGCGGCGTTCTTCCTCCTCGTGCTGCTCCCCTTCGGAGCCACGATCCGCGGCGGCGTGCTCGCATTTGTCGTGATGGTGGCAAGCGGTGGACTCGTGTCGCTCGCCATCGGCGCACTCATGTCGTCGGTGGCGATCAAGACGGGATCAGCCGAAGCCGTACAGGGTGCGTTTCCGTTGCTCTTCATCCTGCTGTTCTTCTCGAGCGCCTTCTTCCCGCGCGAGACCATGACCGGCACGTACCGCAGGATCGCAGACGTCAACCCGATCTCGCATCTCGTCGAAGGTCTTCGCGACATGGTGCTGCACCAGGTGACGATGGGCTCGATCGCCAAGGCGATCCTCATCCCGATCGCAGTGTGCATCGGCGCGACGTTCCTCGCCCTCGGCGCCTTGCGCGCACGATTGGCGGCACTGTGAGCACGACCGAATTCCGCGCAGAATCGCTGCACACCTCCACCATCGCCGTGGGTCGGGGGCTCATGGCACGTGGACTGCGCACGATCCGACGCATGCCGTCGGCGTTCTTTCCGAGCCTGGCGATGCCAGTGTTCACGATGATCGCGTTCTCCGGAACCTACTTTGCGATCACCAAGATCCCGGGCTTCCCCACGGATCGCTCGGCGAACTGGTTCCTCCCGCTCGGCATCTGCTTCGGCTCCTCCTTCAGCGGCATCGGACTCGGATTCAGCACCATCCGCGACATCGAGACTCGGTTCTACGACCGCCTACTCATGGCCCCGGTGCCGCGTCGAGCACTCATCGTCGGACCGCTCTTCACCGCCTGGAGTCGCACGCTCATCTTGAACGCCTTCGTCATTCCGATGGGACTCCTGCTCGGTGCCCGCTTCACGGGTGGCGTGCTCGGTGTGCTCGCACTGCTCGCCGCGTCGTTCGGCATCGCCACCATCTCGGTTGGCTGGGGTCTCGGACTTGCCTTCCGCTTCCGCGACATGCGCGCTGCGGCGATCATGCAGCTCACCGTGTTCATCGTGCTCTACGTGTCGAACGCACAGATGCCGATGTGGCTGCTCTCGGGATGGGTGCATGCCGCCGCCCGATTCAACCCCGCAACGAACATCCTTCGCCTCGCGCGGCAGGGTCTCGTGTCGAGCACCTCGCCAGATCACATGGCGTGGTCGAACACCTGGGGCGGCCTCGTGGCCATCGTCGCCATGTCGGCCGTGACGCTCGTGTTCGCCCGCCGCGGGCTCGACAAACTCGACAAGTAGTCTTCGGGTCATGTTCCTCGTTGCCACGAAGGTGACGCTCACGATCACCGCATCGGTCTTTTCGCGGGCACGTGTCGTCGTCGCGCGAAACGGCGTCCTCACCGTCACGAACGCCGATCCGAGACCATATGTCCTGACGATCGGCGCGACCCCCCTGCGCGTTCCAGCGAAGGCCTCCCGGTCGATCCAGCTCCCCCAGCGCGGCACGTTTTCCATCACCTGCGCCAAATGGCCGACCTTGGTCTCGGCCGTCGTCGTCAAGTAAATCCCCACTAGACGGCCCCCACCCCGATGGGGCAAGATGACCCCAGGGGGAATCGTCATCGCATGGGGATGCGACGGCGAATTCGAAACATCGATTGGGGGGACTTGTGAAAGTCAGCATCACCGTCAACGGCGTCACGCAAACAGGAGACGTCGAACCACGCACGTTGCTCGTGCACTACCTGCGCGATCACTTGCAGCTCACGGGCACGAACATCGGCTGTGACACCTCGAGTTGCGGTGCGTGCACCGTGCACCTCGATGGTGAAGCGGTCAAGAGTTGCACCGTGCTCGCCGTTCAAGCCGACGGGGGCGCGGTCACGACGATCGAAGGGCTCTCCAAGGACGGCGAGATGCATCCGATGCAACAGGCGTTCATGGAGAACCATGGCCTGCAATGCGGATACTGCACGCCAGGCATGGTGATGGCTGCGATCAGTCTGCTGAAGGAGAATCCGAAGCCGACCGAAGAAGACGTACGCCTCGGCCTCGAGGGCAACCTCTGCCGATGCACGGGATACCACAACATCGTGAAGTCCGTCCTCGCCGCGGCGAGCAAGTAAGGGGGATGCCATGACGATGACCGAGAACAAGCCGACCACCGTGATCGGCACCAGGATGTTGCGCCGTGAGGACCCGGCACTGCTCACCGGTGAGGCCAAGTTCACCAACGACTTGAACATCCCGGGTGCCCTCCACCTCGCCGTGCTGCGTTCACCACACGCACACGCCAGGATCACCAAGATTGACGCCTCGGCGGCGCGAGCACTTCCCGGCGTCGTCGCCGTGTATTCGGGTGCCGACCTCGCTGCGATGTGGGCCGCGCCGATGCCGTGCGCATGGCCGGTGACCCCGGACATGAAGAACCCGGCGCACTACCCCATCGCCGTCGACAAGGTGACCTACGTCGGCGACGGCGTGGCCGCGGTGCTGGCAACGAGCGAGACCGCCTCGCGTGACGCACTCGACCTCATCGAGGTCGACTACGACGTCCTTCCGGCGGTCGTCGACCTCGAAGACGCGCTCAGCGACAAGGTGATCATCCACGAGTCGATCGGCACGAACAAGAGCTACACCTGGCCGCTGCTCGTCGAGTCCACTCCGGGTTGCGTGGAGCAGGCGTTCAAGGATGCCGCCTACACCGTGAAGGAGCGCTACGTCCAGCAACGACTCATCCCGATGGCAATGGAACCGCGAGCAATCGCCGCGGTGCCACAGCCATTCGGTGGCGACATCACCTTGTACTCCGCAACGCAGGTGCCACACATCTTGAAGGTGATGACCGCACTCACCCTCGGCATCCCCGAGCATCAGTTGCGCGTCATCGCCCCGAGCGTGGGTGGCGGTTTCGGCTCGAAGCTCGACGTGTATGCAGAGGAGTTGTTGTGCGTCGGGCTCGCTCGCAAGCACAACGCCCCGGTGCGCTGGGTCGAGGAGCGCAGCGAGAATGCACAAGCCACGATCCACGGACGTGGCCAAATCCAGCACGTCGAACTCGCAGCCGACAAGAACGGCAAGTTGACCGCGGTGCGCATTCGACTGATCGGCGACATGGGCGCCTACCTCCAGCTCGTCACGCCCGGCGTGCCGCTGTTGGGCGCGTTCCTCTACGCCGGTGTCTACGACATTCCGCAGGCCTACGACTTCAGCTGCACGAGCGTGTTCACCACGATGACACCGACGGATGCCTACCGCGGTGCGGGTCGACCGGAGGCGACATATGCGATCGAAGTCGCGATGGATGCACTTGCCCGCAAGATGGGTGTCGACCCCTACGAATTGCGCAAGCGCAACTACATCCGCAAGGAACAGTTCCCGTACACGGCCTTCAGTGGGCTCACCTACGACTCGGGAGACCACGAACTTGCGGCTGAAAAGGCAGCGGGACTCGCCGACTACGCAGGCATCCGCGCCCGACAGGCCAAGCAGAACGTGGCTGGGGCGACGAAGCGTCTCGGCATTGGCATGAGCTCGTACTTCGAGATGTGCGGTCTCGCACCATCACGCGTGCTCGCCTCGCTGAACTACGGCGCGGGCGGCTGGGAGGCAGCCACGGTTCGCGTGTTGCCGACCGCCAAGGTGCAGGTCGTCACCGGGACCTCTCCCCATGGCCAAGGACACGAGACTTCGTGGGCGATGATCGCTTCCGAGAAACTCGGCATCCCGCCGGAGGACATCGACGTGTTGCACAGCGACACCGCGATTGCCCCACTGGGCATGGACACCTATGGCTCGCGTTCGTTGCCAGTGGGTGGTGTCGCCATCGCTGGAGCCTGCGACAAGGTGATCGACAAGGCGCGCCAAATCGCTGCACACCAGCTCGAGTGCTCGCCGGAAGACCTCGCCTTCGATGCGGGCACGTTCAGCGTCAAGGGCTCACCTGACCGTGCGGTGCCGATGGCGGCTATTGCATTTGCCGCCTTCACGGCCCACAACCTGCCGGACGGCATGGAACCGAACCTCGAGGCTCAGTACACCTACGATCCACCGAACTTCTCGTGGCCCTTCGGCACGCACATGTGCGTGGTCGAGGTCGACACGGAGACCGGCAAAGTCGACGTGTTGAAGTACGTCGCGGTCGACGACTGCGGTAACCAGATCAATCCACTCATCGTCGAAGGTCAGGTTCACGGCGGAGTCGTACAAGGTCTCGCTCAGGCCCTCTACGAAGAAGCCGTCTACGACCAAGATGGCAACCTGAAGACCACCACCCTCGCGGAGTACCTCGTACCCGCGGCATCCGACGTGCCGTCGATCACCACCGCCCACACCGTCACTCCCTCGCCCACCAACCAACTGGGCGTGAAGGGCATCGGTGAGGCCGGCACCATCGGCGCCGCATCGACGGTGATGAACGCAGTCATCGACGCACTGTCGGGTCTCGGGGTCACCGAGATGCCGATGCCGGCGTCGCCACACAACGTGTGGAAAGCAATCCAAGCGGCCAAGAAGTAGGACGAAGGGACAACCAGTGATACCTGCAGCATTCGATTACAAGAGGGCCACGTCGGCAGCCGAGGCGATCTCGCTCGTCGGCCAGCACGGCGACGAGGCGAAGTTCCTCGCCGGTGGACACAGCTTGATCCCGCTCATGAAGCTGCGCCTCGCGCAGCCGAGCGTGCTCGTCGACATCGGTCGGCTCTCCGACCTGTCGTACATCACGGACAAAGGTGACCACATTGCGATCGGTGCCCTCACCCGTCACATGCGCCTCGAGAACTGCGAGTTGCTGAAGTCCGAGGTGCCGCTCCTCGCGCACGCCGCAAGCCACGTCGGAGACGCCCAGGTTCGCCACCGCGGCACGATCGGCGGATCGATCGCCCACGCCGACTCGGCGAGCGACCTTCCGGCGACGACCCTCGCACTCGGCGCCACCTACGTCGCCCACGGGCCGAAGGGCGAGCGACTGATCGCCGCCAAGGACTTCTACAAGGGCTTCCTCGAAAACGCGCTCGCCCCCGACGAGATGCTGACCGAGATTCGCGTGCCGAAGGTCAAGATGACCGGCTGGAGCTTCCAGAAGTTCAACCGTCGCGCCCAGGACTGGGCGATCGTCGGCGTGGCCGCATGGAAGAGCGCGAACGACTCGGGCGTCGCCCTCGTCAACATGGGCTCGACGCCGATCCTCGCCACGAGCGTGTCGGCGGCACTCAAGAGCGGTGCATCGATCGCCGACGCGGCCGAGCTCGCCGCGAACGAGGCCGAACCGCAGAGCGACTTGAACGCGAGCAGTGAGTACCGCGTGCACTTGGCTAAGGTTCTCGTTCGTCGAGCCCTTGAACAAGCCACGTCGTAACCCACTACACCCTCTCGCGATCCTCTCGCGCTCCCCGCGACGCACCCGCGTCGTGTTCGTCGCGCTCTACATCGTCATCTTCACCTGGTCGGCACGACGCTTCGGCGTGCCCGTCGACCGCATCGCCGTCACCGCCTGGATTCTTGCCGCATTCGTCTTCGCCAACGTCGGTCGTCCATGGTCCGCCCAGCGAGCGATGCTGCGCGACTGGTCGATCTTTGCGGGAATGTTGTTCGCCTACGAATACTCCCGCGGCCTTGCCGACCAACTCGGTCGCCCCGTCGCCTTCACGATGCTGCGCGACATCGACCGGGCACTCTTTTTCGGAGTCGACCCGAACGTGTGGTTGCAGGAACGACTGAACGTCTCACGGACATTGTCGTGGTACGAGTATCCGCTCGCGGTCACCTACATGACGCACTTCATCTTCCCACCGGGGGTCGCGGTCGTGCTGTGGTGGATCTCGCGATCCGAGTGGGTCCGCTACGTGCGGCGTCTGACCATCCTCTTTGCACTGTCGGTCGTCACGTACGTGCTGTTGCCCGCCGCTCCGCCGTGGATGGCTGCGCGCGACGGCTACATCGAACCCGTCCAGCGCATCACGGCGCGCGGCTGGTCGGCCATGGGCCTGCACACGGTCTCGAAACTCTTCGATCGTGGTGCGGCGATCTCCAATCCCGTCGCCGCGTTGCCGTCGTTGCACGCCGCGTGCGCACTACTCGTGGTCGCGTTCTTCTGGTCTCGCACGCCGCGCATCCTGCGCCCGGTCACGCTGCTCCTTCCCGCATCGATGGCGCTCTGCCTCGTGTATTTCGGTGAGCACTGGGTGATCGACGTCGTCCTTGGCTGGCTGTACGTGTGGGCGGCGTTCGCCCTCGCCAGACGTTGGGAGAACCGTCGCGCGAAGCGCCGTTAGAAGGCGATCTGGATCGCCGAGCGGGTCGCGATGTAGGGCTTGAAGTACTTGGCGCGCACCTCGTTGTGCAACGCGCTTTCGTCGTACTGCCTCCATCCATCCACGTCGTCGAAGACCGCGACGATGAGATAGTCCGCATTCGTCGGCGCCGACACGCCGAGGTCGGGTCCGCAGCGGTACTCACGCACCGAGGGGATGTGGGTGATCATGTCGAGCAACACGGGCGTGACGACCTCGTGATAGTTGGCCGGAGCGTCGTCGTTCCACGTGATCGCCACGACGTGCTGGAGCATCAGATCAACCCCGAGTACGCGCCGCCGTCGACCTGCAGGTTCACGCCGGTGACGTACTTCGCACCCTCGCCACAGAGGAACGCGACCACCTTGCCGAAGTCCATCGGATCGCCGATCACCCCTGCCGGCACGCCGTCGGCTGCTCCCTGCAGGGACTCTCCGTAGAGCTGCTTGATGCGATCGGTGGCGTGCGAGCCAGGCTGCACCGTGTTCACCGTGACACCGTCCTTGGCCACCTCGCGCGACACGGTCTTCAAGAACGAGGTGAGGCCGGACCGCGCGGAGTTCGACAGGATCAGATTCGGGATCGGCTGACGAACGGAGCTCGACGTGATCGCAACGACCCTCCCCCATCCGCGCGACTGCATCGCGGGAATCACCTCCTTGCACATCGCCACGGTGGCGAGCATGCTGCGCTCGAGGGCCGGCGCGTAGTCCTCGATGTCGATCGACGAGAACGAGCCGGGCTTCGGGCCCCCACCGTTGGCGACGAGGATGTCAATCTGACCGAGAGCAGCAGTTGCCTGAGCCACGAAAGCGCGTGCGCCGTCGATCGTCGAGACGTCACAGACGAAGCCCACGCACCCATTGCCGATCTCTGCGACCGCACGTTCGAGCTTGTCGGCATCGCGACCACAGATGGCCACGCGCACGCCTTCGTCAGCGAGGGCCTTGGCGGAGCCGAAGCCGAGACCCGCAGACCCGGCGGCAACGGCGGCCGTTCGACCGGAAATCAAGAGATCCACGACAGGAACGCTACTTGGACCTGCACTACCCTTGGATCCGTTAGGTGGTGAGAAACCCCATGGGTGGGGACACAACGAACGAGCGTTTCCTCGACGCGATTGCGGACGCAGAGCCGTACGCGTATTGGATGGATGACGCCGACGAACCAGACGCCAATCCGATGCTCGTGCATCCGGAAACCTGCGATCTGTGCATCGTTGGTGGCGGCTACACGGGGCTGTGGACGGCGATCCTGGCCAAGGAACGCGATCCGTCGCGTGACGTGGTGCTGATCGACGCACACGAGGTCGGTGCGGCCGCGAGTGGACGCAACGGTGGCTTCATGGACTCGAGCCTGACGCACGGCATCGCCAACGCCCAGGAGCGGTTCCCCGACGAGGTCGGCCTGCTCGAGGATCTCGGCCTCGAGAACATGAACGAAATCGAGTCCGCCATCCGCCGTTACGCCATCGACTGCGATTTCGAGCGCAACGGAGTGATCGAGATCGCGAGCACCCGCCACCACGACAACTACCTGGACGAGTTGATCGAGGACTACGAGCAGTTGCGCGAGCTCGGCCACAAGGTGGAGTGGCTGGATGCGGCGGCGGTCAAGCGCGAGGTGAACTCGCCGATCTTCACCGGCGGGATGTGGTGCAAGGACACCGCTGCACTCGTCGACCCAGCTCGACTGGCATGGGGCCTCAAGCGCGCGGCCGAGTCACTCGGCGTGCGCATCTACGAGGACACCAAGGCGGTCGACCTCGAACTCGCCGGCAGCGGCGTGAAGGTGACGACGCCCTTGTCGAGCATCAAGGCACGTCGCGTCGCGCTCGCGACGAATGCGTTCAAGCCACTGCTTCGCCGCATGCACAACTACATCGCACCGGTCTACGACTACTGCCTGACGACCGAGCCGCTCACCGCCGCGCAACTGGATTCGCTCGGCTGGAAGAACCGCCAAGGACTCTCGGACATCTCGAATCAGTTCCACTACTACCGACTGACCGCCGACAATCGCATCCTGTGGGGCGGCTACGACGCCGTCTACTACTTCGGCGGCAAGATCAACTCCGAGCTCGAGTCGCGCCCAGAGACGTGGGCGAAGTTGTCCCGCCACTTCTTCGAGACGTTCCCGCAGCTCGAGGGCGTGCGCTTCTCGCATGCCTGGGGCGGGGCGATCGACACGTGCAGTCGATACAGCGTGTTCTGGGGAACCGCGATGCGCGATCGCGTCGCGTATGCAATCGGCTACACGGGTCTCGGCGTCGCAAGCACTCGCTTCGGTGGCCAGGTGATGCTGGACCTCTTGGACGGACAGTCGACCACCGCCACGCGCACCCAGTTCGTGCGCTCCAAGCCCATTCCGTTCCCACCAGAGCCGTTCCGCTTCCTCGGCATCCAGGCCACTCGCTGGGCACTCAATCGCGAGGACAAGTCGGGCAAGCGCAACCTGTGGTTGCGCACGATGGACCGCCTCGGACTCGGTTTCGACTCCTAGTTGGTGCGGGCGTAGCCTTCAGGCAATGGGCGTCGCGTCGTTTTCCTCCGTTGCCGACGTGCGCGCCGCGCTGGCGCAACACGACTACCTGGCCGACGACGGACTGGCGACGGCGGTCTTCCTCGCACTCAGCCTGAAGCGACCACTCCTCCTCGAGGGTGAGGCGGGTGTGGGCAAGACGGAGCTCGCCAAAGTGCTCGCGGCGATCACCGGTGGCGAACTCATCCGCCTGCAGTGCTACGAGGGCATCGATGCGGCACAGGCCGTCTACGACTGGGACTACTCACGTCAGCTGTTGCATCTACGCGCCGCCGAAGCCACCGGAGAGTCCAAGACCAAGGACACCGCCGCGCTCGAGAGCGAGCTGTACAACGAGCGCTTCCTCGTGAAGCGTGCACTCCTGCGCGCGCTCGACGACCGGGCGACACCCGCGGTGTTGCTCATCGACGAGATCGACCGTGCAGATGACGAATTCGAGGCCTACTTGCTGGAGGTGCTCTCGGACTTCCAGATCACCGTGCCCGAGCTTGGCACGTATCGCGCGAAGACCCCGCCGATCGTCGTGCTCACGTCGAACCGCACGCGCGACGTGCACGACGCGCTCAAGCGTCGCTGTCTGTATCACTGGGTCGAGCATCCGAGCTTCGAGCGCGAGGTGCAGATCGTGCGCATGCGGGTGCCGCAGGTGTCGGAGGCACTCGCCAAGCAGGTCGCGTCCGCCGTGGCGAACCTGCGCTCGATGAACCTCTACAAGCCGCCAGGCGTCGCCGAGACGATCGACTGGGCGACGGCGCTCGCCCGACTCGGCGTGCGCGAACTCGACGACTCCGTCGTCGCCGCGACCCTCGGCACGGTGCTCAAGTATCGCGAGGACCACGAACGCGTCACCGAGCACGGCATCCCGCAGCTCATCAAACAGGCCTTCGACAAGGGCCTGATGCACGGCTGACCTCGCCCGCATGACCGCCGCCCAGCGATCGTCCGCCGATGCGATGGCGGTGTCCTTTGCCCGCGTCTTGCGCGGCGCAGGACTGAGCGTGCCACTCGACTCGGTCCTCACCTTCGTGTCTGCTCTCGGACTCGTCTCGCTCGCCGATCGCGACTCCGTCTATTGGGCCGCTCGCGCCACGCTCGTTCGTCGTCCCGAGGACCACCCGCTCTTCGATCGCGCCTTCGCGGTGTTCTGGGAACATCGCGAGGCCAACGTCGGCGATGAAGACGAGCCGGTCGAGAACCTCACCCTCCTCGTCGACGACGAGGACGAGGCCTCATCCATCGACGGAGAGTCTGGCGACGACCAGGACTCCATACAGTTGCGCTTCTCGCGCGTCGAGACGCTGCGCGACAAGGACTTCGCCAAGTACTCCCCCGACGAGATGCGCGAGGCCCAGCTCCTCATGTCGCGTCTCGGGGTCACCGGACCCCGCCGCGAGTCGCTTCGTCTCGTTCCGTCCAAGCGTCGCGGTCCGCGCCACGACATGCGCGCCACGGTACGAGAGGCGCTCGCCAACTCGGGTGAGTCGATCGTGCTGCACCGTCGACGACGCAGCGATCGACAGCGACGACTCGTCGTGCTTCTCGACATCTCCGGATCGATGGAACCGTATTCGCGGGCGATGCTGCGCTTCATGCATGCCGCGCTCGTCGGTAGGCAGCGCGTCGAGGCGTTCACCTTCGGCACCCGACTGACCCGACTCACCAAGCACCTCGCCCAGCGCGATCCAGACCGCGCGCTCGAACGCGCATCGGCACAGGTCGTCGACTGGAGCGGTGGCACCCGCCTGGGCGAGAGTCTGCGCACGTTCAACGACACCTGGGGCGTGCGCGGCATGGCGCGAGGTGCGATCGTCGTCATCGTGAGCGACGGATGGGACCGCGGGGATCCGAACGTGCTCGCCGAACAGATGGGTCGACTCACGCGGGTCGCCTTTCGCACCGTGTGGGTGAACCCGCTCAAGGTCACCCCCGGGTATGCCCCGCTCGCCCGCGGAATGGCGGCCGCACTGCCCTACGTGGACGCCTTCGTCGAAGGACATTCACTCGCCGCCCTCGAGCGACTCACAGACGTCATTTCCGCCGATTGACTACATCCCATGCGTGATCTCCTCGACGAACTCGACGCCTGGAAGGCGAGCGGCAAGAAAGTCGCCATCGCCCGCGTCGTCGACATCGAGGGCAGCGGTCCGCGCGATCCCGGGGCGGCGATGGCGGTCAACGAAGACGGCGACGTGATCGGCTCGGTGAGCGGCGGATGCGTCGAGGGTGCCGTCGTCGCCGAGGCCCTCGCGATGCTCAACGGTGACGCGACGCCACGGCTCGTCACCTTCGGCTATTCCGACGACGAGGCGTTCGCCGTCGGGCTCACCTGCGGCGGCATCATCCACCTCTTCCTCCAACCACTCACCTTCTGAGATGGACCTCTACTCGACTTTTGCGGCGCGGGTTCGCGACAACGTCCCGACCGCCCTCGTCACCGTGATCGACGGCCCCCACGTCGGCGCGATGCTCCTCGTGTCGAGCGGACACGATCCCCTCGGCAGCCTCGGTGACGTCGAACTCGACCGAGTCGTCGTTCGTGACAGCGAAGGCGAGATCGAAGCTGGTCGCACGAGCGTTCGCCACTACGGACCACAAGGCCAGACGACGCCGGAGGACCTCATCGACACTCCGACCGTGCGCGTCTTCGTCGACGTCTACTCCCCGCCCCCCACGATGTGGATCTTCGGCGCCGTCGACTTCACCTCCGCACTCGCCAAGGTCGCCAAGGTGCTCGGCTATCACGTCGTGGTCTGCGACGCACGCGAGGTGTTCGCCACTCGGCGACGCTTTCCGATGGCCGACGAGGTGCTCGTGTCGTGGCCCGCTCCACTGTTCGACGAGCGCGGCTCGCAACTCGGTCCGCGCGACGCCGTGTGCATCCTGACCCACGACCCGAAGTTCGACGTGCCGGCGGTCAAGGGAGCGCTTGCCACCAAGGTCGGCTACATCGGGGTGATGGGTAGCCGCAAGACGCACGCCAAGCGACTCGAGCGTCTCGCCGACGTTGGCGTGACCGACGAAGCCGATCTCGCGCGATTGATGTCGCCGATCGGTCTCGACCTCGGCGCGCGTACGCCCGAGGAAACTGCGATCTCGATCTGTGGCGAGATCATCGCGCGTCGCACGGGGCGCGGTGCGCCATCATTGCGCGACGGTTCGGGCCCGATCCACACATAACTAGACGAGCGGATTGGCGAACCGCGACCACGACCAGATGCGCTCATCCACGATGTGGATCTCGACGTTGCGTCCGGTGCGCGGAGCCTGGATGATCGCACCTTCGACGCCGAGGTACAGCGCCACGTGTCCGGGACGCCAGACGAGGTCACCGGGCTGGGCGTCCTCGGCGGTCACGCGTGTGGAGACGTCGAATTGCAGCGACGAACCACGAGGCAAGGTGACACCACTCGACTTCCACGCAAATCGCGTGAGACCCGAACAGTCGAGGCCGACACCAGGGAGCTCCGCGTTCTTTTCATACGGCACGCCAAGCTGGGTGAGGCCGGCGACGACTGCACGCTGACGCGCAACCGAGGCGTTGCGCCATGCGCGCTGGACGTCGGCGGTGTCGATCGCAAGGAAGTTGGCGACCCGGGCGGCGAGACGATCCGCATACACGCGATAGACGTCGTAGGCGTCCTGGTCGCGGACGTTGGCATACGCGTCGATCGCTTCGAGGGCCGCGGTGGCCTCGGCGACGATGCGCGCTTGCTGGTCGGAGGGCATCGGCACGGCCCGCACCGGCTGGGCAAGACCGAGCACCAACGCGACGGTGGCGACGGCAAGGCCGACCACCGTGCGGCGGATATGGGGGTAGCGAGAACGAGGGTTCATGGTGGGGTGACCGTTTCTGCCGGGGCGACCTCGGGGGGTCAAGGTCGCGCTGCGGGAACACTATGTCAGGTGTGTAACAGTGTAATTCATCAAACTGTAATATTCGTGGATCCTCGCAAACCCTTGCCAGACAAGGAAAGGACGACCGTACGGGGTGAGTCGGGCCAGAATGCAGGGGTGCAGGCCGAGCGACAGCCCCCGGTTCCCATCGTGCTCCTGGCCGGTGGCTCCGGGTCGCGCTTTGGCGGAGCAACCCACAAGCTGACGACCGTCGTGGCGGGCCGATCGGTCGCCACCTGGGCGATCGAGGCAGCCCTCGAGGCCCGCGTGGGCCCTCTCGTCATCGTCTCGGGCGCGATCACCCTCTCGGTGCCACGTGACCTGAGCTCCGAGGCGCGCGCATCGATCGAGTCCTATGGCGCGCCTCGCATCGTCGACAACCCCTCGTGGGCCGACGGCATGGCCACCTCGATCCAGGCCGGGCTCGCCGCGTGCGATGGCGCGACTGCAGTCGTCATCGGGCTCGCCGACCAACCGTGCGTGACGCCTGAGGCATATCGAGCGGTCGCGCGCTCGACGTCACCGATCGCAATCGCCACCTATGACGGCGTACGTGGCAACCCCGTGCGTCTGCACGCGGAGATGTGGCCGAAGCTCCCCCACACCGGCGACGAAGGTGCCCGAGTGCTGTTTCGCTCGCACGCCGATTACGTCCAAGAAGTACCATGTAACGGGTCGGCGATCGACGTCGACACGCAAGCAGACGTGTCGACAGTCGAGACGTGTCTGGCGGCGAGAAAGAGGAAGCCCTGATGGATCTCCACCACGAATTCACCGTCAACGTCCCCGTCGACGAGGCGTGGCGCACGCTGACCGACCTCGAGCGCATCGCACCGTGCCTGCCCGGCGCGCAACTCACCGAAGTCGAGGGCGACACCTACCGCGGCCAGGTGAAGGTGAAGGTCGGACCGATCCTCGCCCAGTTCAAGGGCCAGGCGAGCTTCGTCAGCCGCGACGACGCGGCGCACACGGCCACGCTCAAGGGCGAGGGACGCGACACGACGGGCAAGGGCAACGCCTCGGCGATGATCACTGCAGCACTGACCGCAGTCGATGCGAACTCGACGAAGTGCGTCGTGGACACCGACCTTTCGATCTCTGGCAAGGTCGCCCAGTTCGGTCGCGGCGCACTCGCCGACGTGAGCGACAAACTGCTCGCACAGTTCGTCGAGAACCTCAACCAACTGATCGCCTCGAGTCCCGCACCGGCTGCATCAGCGTCGTCTGCGCCTGCGTCGACGCCAGCCGCCACCGACGATCAACCACAAGTGCGCCTCATCGAGAGCGCAGACGTCGCTCCGCT
>CAYSRZ010000003.1:48604-55086 GCA_964433615.1 uncultured Acidimicrobium sp.
CCACCGACGATCAACCACAAGTGCGCCTCATCGAGAGCGCAGACGTCGCTCCGCTCGACCTGTTGGGCACCGCTGGTGCACCGATCCTCAAGCGGGCGATCCCCGTGATCCTCGTGGCCGTCGCCATCGTCGTCATCGGTGTCATCGTTTTCTAGTTCGCCGAGCGCGTCCGACCGCGCTCGCATCGCCGAACTCCTCGGTCGCAACCCGCAAGGGCGCTTCGAGGTGGCAGTGCGCACGCTCGACGGAGACCCCGTCGTGCTGCGCAATGCCCCGCTGCTCGACGACGGCACGCCGATGCCGACGCGCTATTGGCTGTGCGGTGAACGCGAGACCGTGCTCGCCGGTCGCCTCGAAGCAGAGGGTGCGGTGAACGCGATCGAGGCCGCCCTCGACCCCGCCGTCATTGCGGAGGCCCATGAGCGCTACGCGCGAGAACGCGACGCACAGATTCCTGCCGACCACGTCGGTCCACGCCCCTCGGGTGGAGTCGGTGGCACGCGGATCGGCGTGAAGTGCATCCATGCCCATCTCGGGTGGTGGCTCGCGGGTGGCGACGACCCCGTCGGCGAGTGGGCGGCGGGCCGACTCGAACTCGACCGCGCGAACTACGTGCTCTGCGGAGCCGTGCGCGACACACGCCCCGTCGCGGCCATCGACATCGGCACCAATTCGACCAACCTCCTTCTCGCCGATGCACAGGGCACGACGATTGAACGACGCGTCACGGTGACGCGGCTTGGTCGCGGGGTCGCTGCGAGCGGCATGCTTGCCGACGAGGCGATCGCCGACACCTTGCGCACGCTCAACGACTACGCAGCCGTCATCTCCCGGCATGGGGCGCGAACGATCGTCACGGCGACGGAGGCGTGTCGGCGAGCACGCAATGCGGACGTGTTCATCGACCAGGCACGAACGATCCTCGGCGTGGCACCGGAAGTCTTGAGTGGCGAGCGCGAAGCACGGCTCAGTTTCCTCGGCGCGACCTCGAGCCTCGGTGCTCTCGATGGCGACACGTTGGTGATCGACATCGGTGGCGGAAGCACGGAACTCATCGTGGGCAATGCCAACGGCATCGGTTTCGCCCGGAGCTATCCGATCGGTGCCGTCACCCTCACCGAGGCACACCTCGTGACGGACCCGCCACGACCCGAAGACCTGACGAATGCAATCGGCGAGGCGATGGACCACGTCGATGATGCACTGCGCGACCATCCGCCGATCGCGGGCGTGTCGCGGGTCGTCGGAGTCGCCGGCACGATCGTCACGGTCGCTGCCGTGGAGATCGGACTACAGGCCTTCGACGAGGGAGCCCTGCACGGATTCGTGCTGACCAAGGAGGCCGCCGAGGACGTGTTCCGCACGCTGGCCACCGAACGGCTCTCCGACCGAATCGCCAATCCAGGTCTGCCTCGCGAGCGTGCCGACATTATCGTCGGAGGGTGCTGCGTGTTGGTGGGCATCATGCGGCGACTGAAACTGGACGAACTCATCGTGTCGACGCACAACCTCCTCGACGGCCTCGTGGCTGACGCCGTGTCTTCGGAGCGACCGTGACGAGGTTCGGTGGACACCCCGCAAGCGTCGTCACCAATGCGCCGATCCGCCTCTACGGGCGTCGCATCGTGCTGCGCCCACTCGTGCCGAGCGACTTCGAAGCGTGGAGCGACGTGCGCCTGCGAAACGGGGACTGGCTCACCAAGTGGGAGCCGTACTCCCATCCGAGCGGCCCCGATCCCGCCCGCAATCGTGAGGCGTTCGCCAACCGCTGTGCTGCGCGTGATCGCGAGCGCCACGCCGGGAACGCATATGCCCTCGGGATCTTCGTCGGCAACTCCTTCGCGGGAGAGATCAACCTGAACAACGTGGTGCGAGGTGCGATGCAGTCCGCCACCATCGGCTACTGGATCGACCGCTCGCGCGCCGGCAACTCCTACATGTCGGAGTCGGTCGCCGTCCTCGCCAAGTTCGCCTTCGAGGACCTGCGCCTGCACCGCGTCGAGATCTGCATCATCCCTCGCAACTCAAACAGCCTGCGCGTGGTCGAGAAACTCGGCCTGCGCAACGAAGGTCTCGCGGAGCGCTTCCTCGAGATCAACGGCGTGTGGGAGGACCACTACCGCTTCGCACTCACCACCGAGGAGTGGTCGAGCCGTCGCGACGAACTCGCCGCAGCCTGGTTGTAGCGCTAGGCGCTGCGACGCAGGTTGTCGATCTCGACTGCGCGTTGCTTGCGTTGGGCGCTGCGACGCTTCCAGTCCTTGGTCTTCCAGTGACGCAACCGCACGCGGCGCGACAACTCCTTGGCGACCTTGGCGTCGTGGTGGTGCACCGGCTTCCAGTTCGGACCGGGCTCGATCACGTCGTCCGGTTCGACGCCGTGCGACACGAGGTTGACCACCTCGTGCAGCTCGCTGTTCACGCGATGACGCTCGTTGTGGGCGTGCGCTCGCAGTTCCACTGTCGGTGGCAATACAGCCTCCCGATCTCGATGACGCTTGCTCATGGACCCCGCCTTTCTCACCGTATGGTGACGACGAATTCGTGTGTGCTCGCTCCCCTTGGCGTCACCATACACCTGGCGACGGGGACGCGTGGCGCGTCGGGACGGATGTCTATTTCTTGGTGATCTTGGCCTGCAGCGCGGCCAGGCGCTCGGCGAACCACGGCTGGCGGGTGCTCCAGAGCTGAGGGTCGAGTTCTCGGGCGACTGCCTCCGGATGGCTGGCGATTCCGGCCATCGCCGCGATGGTCTTCTTCGTCTCGATCGCGAGTTCGCGCGGGGCGCTCGCGGCTCGTGCCGCAAGTGTCTGCGCAGTGGTGAGCAACTCGTCCTCGGCGACGCACTTCCAAACGAGCCCGATGCGCTCGGCCTCGCGACCCGAGAGCACCTCGCCAAAGATCACCGTGGCCATTGCCGCCTGCGGTCCGACGATGCGTCGCAGCATCCACGTGTGACCACCACCGGGATGGATGCCGATCTGCAGGAAGCGGGTGTCGAACTTTGCCTTCTCCGAGGCGATGCGCACGTCGCAGCCGAGCGCGAGGTTCATGCCCGCACCGACCGCCGCGCCGTTGACGGCAGCGATCGTCGGCAGCGGGCTGCGCGCGATGCGCAGGAAGCCCTCGTAGATCACGCCAAGGGACTCGCCGTCGGCCTCCGCGAGGTTGCCGAGGTTCGCACCCGCGCAAAACGCCGGTGGCGCACCGGTCACGACGACCGCACCGATCGACTGGTTTGCCTCGATTGAATCCATCGTCGCGACGATCTCGGCGACCATCTCGTGGGTCAGGGTGTTGCGCTCCGCCGGGTTGTCGAGCGTGAGGGTGGCGACTCCGTCGCGAACGTCGCAGCGCACGAGAGCCATGCCGACAGACTACCGAGGGCGCCTCGTCGGGCGTGCCGTTGGCGCACTACCCTTGCGAATCGATGCTCGATCACGTGTTCACCGACGCCATCGGCGCACTGCGCGACGCGTTCGGCAACGCGTTCCTCGAGCGCCAGGCCTTCGAGGAACACCTCCAGTCCGACGTGCTGCTCGGAGACCTCGTCTGGGAGACGAGCTATGGGCTCCCCGGTGAAGGGACCCCTCCTCGCGTCGTCGCCCACATCACCTTCTCCTGGCCGAGCTGGAGCCAGGCGCTCTATCGCAGCTGGTACGTCGAAGGCGTCATGCTCGAGCGACCGGCGATCGACATCGAAGTCACCTTCCGCGTGCAGCGACTTGCCGAACAGCCCCAGCCGAGCATCGTGGACTCGATCGCGGTGGTCGAGAGCCCCGCGATCGGCGACGGCAAGTTGGAACGCGACAACGTGACCGTCGAGATCTGCCACTCCGCCGGCGCCACCACCGACTATGCGATCGAGATGACCTACGGCGGACAGTACGAGCTGAATGAAGAGACCCTGCAGGACGGCTCGAGTGCGGTCCTCGACGAACACTTCGGCGCACTCGGCGGCTGGGTCGCCTCCACACTGGTGAAACTTGGTGACGTGAAGTTGTCGTTCCTTCCCGCCGATGAGGCGACCTAGGTCGGCCGACCGCACACGCCGACAGAGCACGTGACCGAAGGTCGGACACCTGTCCGTACTAGTGTTGGGTCATGGTCTCGCACCGCACGAGGGGCTGGCAGGGCTCGAGCACGAAGGTCCACGGACGCCTCGCGGAATCGGTTCGGGAGACTCGTCTCGCGGCCGGCCTCACCCAGGCCGAGCTCGCAGAGCGTGCCGGTCTCGAGCGCAAGACGATCAGCAGGATCGAAAACCAGCACCTCTCGCCGACCATTGACACCCTCGTGCGCATCGCTCTCGTGCTGCGCTGCGACGTCGCCGAACTGATCGACGGCGCCTAGGCGCCAGCGACGATTCGTCGCGCGACGCGAATGCACGCGTCGGCGATTGCCACGACGTCTCGGTCGTTCCCCGCCTCCCCGATGTGGTCCCGTACGGCGTGCACGGGTACCGAGGCAAGCCGAGGAAACTGCGACACCAGTGCAGGCTCCAACCCGCTCATCGTCACGACGGCAATGGGCTGCTCAGATCCGTCGAGAACCTCGAAATGGGCAGGCTCACCGACGGCGACGGCGTGCATCGAGTCCCCGAGGGAATAGGGACCGATGACGCCGACGCGCATCCCACGATGCCCTTCACGATGCAACACGTCGAAGGCGATCGAAAGATAGTGGGCGACGAGACCTGCAATCTCGGGCACCGCGTCGCAGACTGCGACCACTGCGACGTCCATGGGACGGATCCGGCCCTACAACACGGGCGAGCGACCGACGCCATGCTCGAGCCGCTGGTGTGTAGTCATCGAGTGACTACCGTACCAAACTTGGTATTGACTCTGCGCGACCCCGTGGTCAGCGGTTGCGTTCGGCGACGGCGTGCACTTCGATGCCGCCACGCGGACGCTGGGTGAGCTCGACGCGGACCCACACCGGCTTCACCGTCGTCATCACTTCTCCCGCGATCTCCGCGGCGAGGGCTTCTGCGAACACCGCCATGTTGCGGAAGCGCCAGAGGTACAACTTGAGCGACTTGGACTCGATGCAGAACTGGTCGGGCTGGTACTCGATGACGACCCGCGACAGGTCGGGCTGGGAGGTCACCGGGCAGATCGAGGCCAACTCGTCGGTCGTGAAGCGCACCGTCGTCACGTGCGCGGGCGCCGGGAACACCTCGACGTGGTCGATTGGTTCGCGCACGGTCGCGCCGAGGACGGTGAGGTTGTCGAGCGTCATGGTGTCCCCCAGCGTATTGCCGAGCCGTGCAATGCCCTACCGCATGTAGTCGGGGATGAGGGTGCTCAGCTGCACGAGGGGGCGCGGGCCGACGTGGGTGATCACCTCGGATGCCGACAACGACCCGAGGCGCCCGCAGTGCTCGATCGGCATGCCACGCGTGAAACCGTAGAGGAACCCGGCGGCATAGAGGTCACCTGCGCCCGTCGCATCCACGACCTTGTCGACTGGCTCGGGCTCGATGTGCACGACGTCGTTGCCGTTGATCACCACCGATCCCCGCTTGTCGCGGGTGACGGCGGCGAACTCGCAGTCCTGGCGCAATTGTCCGAGGGCTTCTTCGTAGTCGTCGACCTGATACAGCGACATGAGTTCGAACTCGTTGCAGAACAACACGTCGATGTCGTTCAAGATGAGGTCCATGAAGTCGGCGCGATGACGATCCACGCAGAACGAGTCGGACAACGTGAGCGACACCTTGCGACCCGCCTCGTGGGCGTACTTCGCCGCCACGCGGAAGGCCTCCTTGGCGTGGTCGCGGTCGAACAGATACCCCTCGAGGAACACGACGGCGGCCGACTGCACGGCCTCGCGGGAGATGTCGTTCGGGTCGAGGAGCGACGCCGCGCCGAGGAACGTGCTCATCGAGCGCTGGCCGTCAGGGGTGACCGCGATGATGCAGCGACCGGTCGGTTCCGTCTCGCTCATCCGACCGGCGTGGAAACCGACGCCGACCTTGTCCATGTCGTGGGCGAAGGCGTCACCAAAGGAATCCTGGGCGATCTTGCCGATGAATCCCGCTCGCCCACCGAGGCTTGCAAGCCCGTAGGCGGTGTTGGCGGCCGAACCGCCGCTCGTCTGGGTCGGATCCGAGATCTTCGAGTACAGATGTGCAGAACGTTGGGCATCGACGAGCGTCATCGAACCCTTGACGACCTCTTCGTCCACGAGGAATCGGTCCTCGACCGCGGCGATCACGTCGACGAGTGCGTTGCCGATTGCGACGACGTCGTAGGACAGGGACGCGTCGCGCGTGAGGTCGATTGGCGGCACGTGGGGAAACCCTAGCCGATTGGTGCTTAGCGGCTCGTGGCCTTCAACTCGCCCTTGACCACCTGCTGTTGCAGTTCACGCTTCAAGAACTTGCCAGCGGCGTTGCGTGGCAGGGGCTCGTTCATGATGGCGACCTTGGTCGGGATCTTGAAGTTGGCGATCTTGCCGTCGAGGAACGACCACAG
>CAYSRZ010000004.1:0-36975 GCA_964433615.1 uncultured Acidimicrobium sp.
AGGCGAAGCGGTAGTAGATCTTGGCGGCGTCGGCGATGCGACCGGAGATGATGAGCGGCGTGCGCGCCTCGTCGATCAGGATCGAGTCGACTTCGTCGACGATCGCGAAGTTGTGGCCACGCTGGACCTTGTCGCTGAGCGACCCGGCCATGTTGTCGCGCAGGTAGTCGAAACCGAACTCGTTGTTCGTCCCGTACGTGATGTCGCAGCCGTAGTCGACACGCTTTTCTGCGGGCGTCGGTCGGTGACCGGGGACGACGAGACCGACGGTGAGCCCCATGAAGCGATGGATGCGCCCCATCCATTCGGCGTCGCGTCGGGCGAGGTAGTCGTTGACGGTGACGAGGTGCACGCCCTTGCCAGACAGCGCATTGAGATAGACGGGCAACGTGGACACGAGCGTCTTTCCTTCGCCGGTGCCCATCTCGGCGACCCATCCGGCGTGCAACGCCGCCCCGCCCATGATCTGGACGTCATAGTGGCGCTGGCCGATCACGCGGCGCGATGCCTCGCGCACGACGGCAAAGGCCTCGATCATCAGGTCGTCGAGATCCTCTCCGTTGGCGAGCCGGCCGCGGAACTCAGCCGTCTTTGCCTGCAGGGCCGCATCGTCGAGCGAGCTGATCGCGGCCTCGAGAGCGTTGACTTCGGGGACGATTCCCGCGAGCGCCTTGACCTTCTTGCCCTCGCCGGCGCGGAGGATGCGATCCAGGAGTGCCATGGCGCTCCTCAGCCTACCTGCGACCCTCTGGTGTGGGCGTGGCGGCGATCGCTCCCGCGGTGACCGCCGTCGCGCCAGCGTCGATGAGCGACGACACTGCGTGGCGCATCGTCGAACCCGTCGTCACGACGTCGTCGACGACGAGCACTCGACCGAGCGTCCCGCGTCGTGCGACGAAGTGTGCGCCGTCGCGTCGCTCACGCGCGCTTCGTCCCGTCTGTGCGACGTCGTCGGTCCGACGCAGCAACCGAGTGCACGGCAACCACATTCGTCGCGCGATGCGACGCGCAACGATCTCGCTCTGGTCGAATCCACGGTCGCGAGCGCGGGCCGGCGTCGTCGGCACCCACGTCACGCGGTCCACGTCGCACACCTGCGCACACCGCTCGACCCACACGTCGGCCAGCATCGGGGCGATCCAGCGCATCGAGGAATACTTCATCGCCACGATCAACTCGCGCATCACGCCGACGTAGTCGTGCGTGACGACGATCCCGCTGCGGTGCGTCACCGGTGCGCGCAGGAGGACCTCGACGCATGAATCACACCGACCCGAGTTCAACTCCCCGCAACCCGGGCAGCGAGCAACAAACAGCACGGTGCCCAACTCCTTCCACCACTAAGGTCGAACGGTGCCCAATCCGTTCACCGCACCGCTCGCCGACCGCGCATTCGAGCGGCTGACGCGATGTGTGCTCGGACTCGCGATCTTTGGCGTCGGCGTGGCGATGCAAAAGCACGGCGACTTGGGCCTGCCGCCCTGGGACGTGTTCCACGACGGCTTCAGTTCGATCATCGGGCTGTCGTTCGGCCACACCATCGTGGTCTCGAGCGCACTCGTCATGTTGCTGTGGATTCCGTTGCGCCAGATGCCCGGACTCGGAACGCTGATCAACGCGATCGAAATCGGCCTCGTCGCCGACGTCTATCTCTCCAACGTCGATCCGGTGACGAACCCGGTTGCGCGCGTCGCGCTCATGCTCGGCGGCATCGTCGTCACCGGAATCGGCTCGGGCATCTACATCGGCGCAGGACTTGGACCTGGGCCGCGCGACGGACTGATGACGGGTCTTGCGGCGAAGGGTCTGCGCATCAGCGTGGCGCGCACCACCGTCGAAGTCTCGATCATGCTGATCGGCGTCGTGCTCGGAGGCTCGATTGGCCTCGGCACGCTCGCCTTCGCCCTGCTGATTGGTCCGATCGTTGCGCGGACGCTCCCGATGTTTCGGATGCGCCCGCGCGTCGGCGGCTAGTAGCGGTACGCCTCCGGCTTGAACGGACCCGACGGGTTGATGCCGAGGTATTCGGCCTGCGAATCGTTCAACTTGGTCAACACGACGCCGAGTGCATCCAGGTGCAGTGACGCGACCTTTTCATCGAGGTGCTTGGGCAACACGTAGACGCCGAGCGGATACTTGTCGGTGTTGTTGAACAGCTCGATCTGGGCGATCACCTGGTTCGAGAACGAACAGCTCATGACGAAGCTCGGGTGACCCGTCGCGCAACCGAGGTTCACGAGGCGTCCCTCGGCGAGCACGATCACGGAGTGGCCGTCGGGGAACGTCCACAGGTCGGTTCCGGGCTTCAGCTCGTCGCGAACCGCGCCGCTTCGCGCGAGGCCGGCCATGTCGATTTCGTTGTCGAAGTGGCCGATGTT
This sequence comes from uncultured Acidimicrobium sp., assembly GCA_964433615.1. Lineage (GTDB taxonomy): Bacteria > Actinomycetota > Acidimicrobiia > Acidimicrobiales > Ilumatobacteraceae > UBA3006. The sequence goes on from CAYSRZ010000004.1 coordinate 2,379, forward strand.
GCAGACGATCGCGTTGTGCTTCATCTTGGCCATGTGGTCGACGGTGACGATCGACTCGTTGCCGGTCGCCGTGACGAACACGTCGGCGGTCGAGACCATGTTCTCGAGGGTGTTCACCTCGTAGCCCTCCATCGCCGCCTGGAGTGCGTTGATCGGGTCGATCTCCGTGACGATGACGCGCGAGCCCTGGCCGCGCAAGCTCTGCGCACAACCCTTGCCGACGTCGCCGTAGCCACAGACCACGGAGGTCTTGCCGGCGAGCATCACGTCGGTGGCGCGATTGATCGCATCGATGAGCGAGTGGCGACAGCCGTACAGGTTGTCGAACTTGGACTTCGTGACGCTGTCGTTGACGTTGATCGCCGGGAACAACAACTCGCCACGCTCGGCCATCTTGTAGAGGCGCTTGACTCCGGTCGTCGTCTCTTCGGTCACGCCCTTGATGCGCTTGGCCATGGTGGTCCACTTGCTCGGATCGGTCTTCAGCGTGCGCTGCAGCAGCCCGAGCACGATGGCGAGTTCGGGGTTGCCCGCCGACGTCGGATCCGGAACCTTGCCGGCCGCCTCGTATTCGACGCCCTTGTGCAGGAGCAGCGTGGCGTCACCGCCGTCGTCGAGGATCATGTTCGGTCCGTCGCCGTCCGGCCACGTCATCATCTGGTCGGTCGCCCACCAATACTCCTCGAGCGTCTCGCCCTTCCATGCATACACGGGCACGCCCTGCGGGTCGTCCACGGTGCCGTTCGGGCCGACGACCACCGCGGCAGCCGCGTGGTCCTGGGTGGAAAAGATGTTGCAGCTCGCCCAGCGCACCTCGGCGCCGAGCTCGACGAGCGTCTCGATCAACACCGCGGTCTGGATCGTCATGTGCAGCGATCCGGAGATGCGTGCCCCCTTCAGCGGCTTGGTCTTGCCGAACTCCTTGCGCAGCGCGCGCAAACCGGGCATCTCGTGTTCGGCGAGATGGATCTCCTTGCGACCAAACGGTGCGAGCGAGAGATCGGCGACGCGCCAATCACGTCGTTGGGCAAATGATGACATGGTGTCTCCTCAGATATTGCGGTGATGATTCGAGCGGGCTGGGGCCTGCTGGCACCAGTCGAGACAGCCCACGTTCGGCTCAGACATTAGCCGAGTTCAGCGGAACGTCGGGGCGATCCCCTCGGAGGCGATGCGTGCCTCGAGGGTGGCGTGCTCCGCGGCGTCGACGGTGATCGACTCGTTGATCAGCATCACCGGGATACCGTCGCGCACGAGGTACTTGCGACGCAGGCGCGGGTTGTAGAGCATCTCGTCGTCGGCGAAGTAGTAGAGCGGTCCCTTGTCCTCCGGGCAGGCCAGGATCTCGAGGAGTCGATCGCTCACGCGCATGTCCCCACCCTACCTATGCCGTGATGACCGAGAGGAGCTCGGCGACGTGCGTGTCGCACTCGTCGCGGGTGGCGGCCTCGAGGTTCAGTCGCAGGAGTGGTTCGGTGTTCGACGGGCGCACGTTGAACCACCACGACCCGCAGTCCACGGTGAGCCCATCCAGGCGATCCTGGGCGTGGGCCGAATAGAGCGAGGCGACCCGTTCGATGACGACGGCGATGTCGTCGACCGTCGTGTTGATCTCCCCGCTCGAGGCATATCGCTCATACGGCGCACGCAGCTGCGAGAGCGACTTTCCGCTGCGACACATCTCCCCCAGCACGCCCATCGTGGCGATGAGTCCACTGTCGGCGCGATAGTTGTCGGCGAAGTAGTAGTGGCCGGAGTGTTCACCTGCGAACACCGCCCCCGTGTCGGCCATGATCTGCTTGATGTAGCTGTGGCCGTTCTTGGTGCGCACGCCCTTGCCGCCGCACTCGGCGATCACTTCAGGCACCGCGCGCGAACAGATCAAGTTGTAGAGCACGGTCGCACCTGGTGACAGTCGCAGGAACCGTGACGCAAGCAGCGCCGTCGTCGTCGAACCCGACATGCCCTTTCCGGTTTCGTCCACGAGGAACACGCGATCGGCATCCCCGTCGAAGGCAAGCCCGACGTCGAAGCCACCCGAGAGCACCCTCGCCTGGAGGTCGCGCTGGTTCGCCGGCTGCAGTGGATCCGCCGGATGGTTCGGGAACGTCCCGTCGAGTTCCGCGTACATCACCTCGATCTCGAAGTCGGACAAACGCGCGAACACCTCGGGCACGACGAGACCGCCCATGCCGTTGGCGGTGTCGGCGACGACGCGCAGCGGGCGAAGCGCATCTCCCGCGATGAAGGCGACGACGTGGTCGGCGAACTCACCGAGCAGGTTCACGTGATCGAGCGTGCCCGCAACCTTCGCAGGTGCGGGTTCGTCACCGTCGAGGACTCCTTGGGCGATGCGGTGCATGTCGCGCAGGCCGTTGTCGATGCCGATCGAACGGGCCCCCGCGAGGCAGCACTTGATCCCGTTGTATTGCGCCGGATTGTGCGAGGCGGTGAACATCGCACCGGGCATGTCGAGTTTGCCCGAGGCGTAGTAGAGCAAGTCGCTCGAGGCGAGCCCGAGGTTTGTCACGCTCACGCCATGGGTCAGCGCCCCGCGCTGGAACGCATCCACGAGTTCAGGGCCGCTCGGACGCATGTCGTGGGCGACCACGATGTGGCGTGCCTTCGTGAACTGCGCGAAGGCGACGCCGAAGGCGTATGCCGCGGAGGCATCCAGCTGGTCGGGAACCGTGCCGCGGATGTCGTAGGCCTTGACGATCGCTGCGAGGTCAGGCACGAGCGACCACGCTAGCCAACGCGGCGGGTGCGTCGTCGTCGCTCGACGACGATCCACACGATGCCCGCGAGGGTGAGCACGTAGGCGATGGCGTCGCGCGCCGACCAGCCAAAGCCCATCGACACCTCGTTTTGCGTGGGCACGACGACCATCATGTTCGGCGCCACGCGGTACGGCCCGAGGGCACCCGAGACCTTCCAGTTCGGGAAGTAACTGACGCGCACCAAGACTGGTACGCCGATTCGGTCGACCGTGAAGTTCACGGTGTCGTTGCCGACGCGTACGTCGGAGACCGCGACCGGCTCGAGGGCCACACCCACGATCGGCTCGCTCGGCGTCACGATGTCGACGAGGCGACCCGACGATCCCGGCTCCCCTTGGCGGCGCTCGGCGTCGACGACCGGGGTGACGCGTTGCCACTGTGCGGGACCGTCGTCGGCGACGACGACGGTCCAGTCCTCGGGATGCTGGAACCAGCTCGTGCCGACCTCGAGCCATCGCTCTCGCGGGTCGTCACTCGACACCTGGGCGACGACCGGTTGGGTCGTCAGTGGCACGACGATGTCGGATCCGGGTACTTCGTAGATCACCCACGGGCCTGATCGCGCGACTTCGACCAGCTGATCGGGAATCGCGCTCGCTGCACTCACCGCCTCGGGCGTGAAGGCCATGTAGTACTTCACGCCCAATTCGCGCAGGTATCGCGCGCCTTTGACCGCGTCGTTGTTGTCGTAGCGCAACTCGCGCACCGGGTTGCTGCTCTGCTTGGACATCGCCGCTGCGGTGATGAAGTGGTACGGCGTCGTCCCGGCGGCCTCGAAGAACAGCCCCTCCATCGACCCGATGCAACTGTCGGTCCAGAACGGCAAGAGCATGAGCGACATCGTCGTGCCGTACTTGTTCAGCTCGCCGTTGTTCTCCCACAGCGCGCGACCGCAACCGTGCGCCGGATCCTCACCGAGCGCCTTCATCGTCTGCACCACGCCGTGATACTCGCCGTAGGCCGACTTGCCTTCGTAGCCGGTGAAGTTCCATCGCGCCCATCCGTCCACGAAGCCGTCGTTGGAGGACTTCGTGGAAAACGGTCCCCACGAATACTTGGACGTGCCGTCCTGCGAAGTGACGACCTTGCCGAACGGCATCTCCTGGAAGCGGAACCCGAGCACCGCGGCGACGCCGAGCGCGAGCGCGCCGAGCGTGGCGAGGTTGAAGGTGAACGAATCGCGCACGCGCGGCACGACGATCACGTCGCCGTCGGTCACGTCGTCGGGAGCCGCGACCGCACGCTTCATGCTGCGCTCGATGGAGGTGACGCGCACGGCGAAGGCGATCACCTCGTATGCGCCGAGGACGAAGAGGAAGTAGCGCAGGAGGTAGAGGAACGGAAGCAGTCGCGGATTCCACAGCAGACCGATGACCGGCAGGCTGTTGCGAGCGACGAACACCCCGATCGCGAGCAGCACGCAGTAGATGCCCATCCATTGCACGATGCGCACACGACGCCTCGCATATGCGAGGAAGCCGATCACGGCGAAGGCGGTGATCAGGATGTCGAAGGTGATGTGCAGCGGGAAGAACATCTGCCAGAACGAGTCGCTCGATCCGCTCGGTCGCGGCTCGTACTTCATGTCCGTCATGTAGGCGTGGTTGAACACGAACGGCACGACCCAAAACGCCGAGAGAAGCGTCGCAAGCACCACGACCTTGCCCGCGTATCCGAGCGACGTTCGCCTCGCCCAGATCGGCACCATCAACACGACGCCACCGAACACGAAGAGGAGCACGATGCCGTGGCTCAGTGCCGACAACGCGACGAGGATCGCCGCCGTTGCCATGTACTTGCCGGTGCGCAGACCCTCGGCGAAGTACGCGAAGGCGAGGAGGGCAAGGGCGAGTGCGATCGAAAAGCTGAACTCCCCCGCCATCGTCGAGGCGATGTTTCCGCCGTAGATCGTGAAGCTCTCGTCGTAGAGGAACACGGTCGCCGCCACGGCCATCAACTCGGGCAACGGATACGCAAGCCGAGTGCGCCGACCGAGGAACCATGCACACCACGGCAGGGCGAGGATGCCGACGACCGCGACGATCTTCATCGCGATCCCGTACGGCAAGACGAGGTCGACGAGCAGGATCGCAAGCGCGGGGATCACCATGTAGAAGCGATACACGGGAAGCCCCGAATACCAGTCCATGCTCCAGCCCGTGAGCTTGAATTGCGTCAGCAGGTGGTCACGCAGGTATGCGGGCGCCCAGACATGTGCGCCCATGTCGCCGCCGGTCGGCGTGTTGTTGCGCAGGATGAGGCTCGGGTGCAGCGTCGCGAGCAACGCCGCGATGCAGCCGCCGACGACGAGGATCGTCGAGAAGCGCTGCCAGTAGTCCTGGCCCTCCACGAGTCGCTGGCGCAGTCCCACTCGCGCGGGCGCGGAGTCGGTCGACTCCACGGCGAGCTGGTCGTCTGCAGGTGTGCTCACGCGCCCACAGCCTAGGTGGAAAGGACGAAGACGAGTCCCGTCAGGTTGAACGCGACGTGTGCGACGAGCGACATGCCGATTCGTCGCGTCCGCGCGAAACACACGCCGAGCACGACGGCGAACGCAAACAACCCTGGGAACTCGACGGGCTCCAAGTGCACGAGGGTGAACCACACGGAGGCGATCACCACGGCCCACGTGCGCGACGTGAGTGGCTCGAGTCGCGCCTGGATGTAGGAGCGATAGACGAGCTCTTCGACGACCGGTGCGCCGACGACCACGACGAGTGCGAGCACGACGATCCACCCGCCGCGCGCCTCGTCGACGAGACCGCGCGCTCGACGCTCGACGTCAGCAGGATCGAAGGTATCGGGAAACAGTGTGCGCAACGGCCACATCACGAGGTTCACCAACACGAGTTGCGAGCCGACTCCGATCGGAATCCCCCACGCGTCGCGCCACGCGAAGCGGACGAAGAAGTCGCGGCGAACGTCACCGCTCAGTCGCGACGTCGAGGTGTAGCGCAGCATCCCGAGGAACGGAAGCCACAAACCGAGCGCCGACAGCGCGACCATCCACGTCGGTTGGTCGACTCCGGAGTCGGCGGTACCGCCGAGCGAGATGAGTGCAGCAGACACGACGACCGCGAGTGCATAACAGGTGACCCAGGAGAGTGCGAGATATCCGATGCCGATGCGCGCAGCGGGCGACTGGTCAGGCGGCGGCCCTTGCGGGGCCGGCCACGGGGAGGTCATCCCGCGAGTCGGTTGGGCACGACGACACGGAACCGGTTGCGACGGTCCTCGAGACGCCATCCAGTGGGCACGGTCAGGCGCTCGCCGTGCCGATCGCACAGGTCATAGCCATGCGGGTCGACCTCCTCGACGAGGTCATCCATCCACACGAGCGCGCGACCATATTGATAGGTCAGCGTCATCGTCGGCTGGTCCTTGCAACCACTGCGGGAACACTTGCGAGCCACGTGACAACGGTAATTCTTGGCACACCACGCGTGGTGGATGATGCGTCCCCGCCAGGTGCACGACATGACCGACGTGCGGCGACGGCCGTAGCATGACCCTCGTGAGCAAACTCCCCCCACCCCCACCGCCCGCACCGAAGCGCACCAAGTCCAAGTTGCCGTCCTCGAACGGCGGCAAGAACACGGGCCAGTCCCGCCCCAACATGCCCCGCTGGGCAGTGTGGGTGCTCGTTGCCGTGGCCGTCGGTTTGATCATCGCCCCACGCCTGTGGCCAACGACGACCGCAACCAAGGTGACCTACACCGAGTTCCTCGAGCTCGTCAACGAGGGCAAGGTCTCGAGCGTCACGATCAACAACCTGAGCAACACCATCTCGGGCACCCTTGCCGACGGCGGCGAGTTCACGACGACCGGCGCAACCGTGTTGTCGGACGCCGACGAGCAGCTGCTCAAGGAAAAGGGCGTCGACTACGACTACTCCACCCCGCAGGGCAACTTCTTCACCAACCTCATCCCGATCCTGCTCCCGTTCTTTTTGATCATGGGATTCTTCATCTGGATGCAGCGCCGAGCGATGGGCCAAGCCGGCAACATCATGTCGATCGGTCGCAGCCGCGCGAAGAACTACAACGCGGACAAGCCGTCGACCACGTTCGCCGACGTCGCCGGCTACGAGGGCGTGAAGCAAGAGATCAAGGAAGTCGTCGACTTCCTGCGCATGCCCGAGCGCTTCAAGGAGATCGGCGCGCGAGTCCCCAAGGGCATCCTGCTCGTCGGTCCTCCAGGAACCGGCAAGACGCTGTTCGCGCGTGCGGTTGCCGGTGAGGCCGGCGTCGGATTCCTGTCGGTCACCGGATCCGACTTCATGGAGATGTTCGTCGGTGTCGGCGCGAGTCGCGTGCGTGACCTGTTCCAGCAGGCCGCCAAGATGGGTCGCGCAATCATCTTCATCGACGAAATCGACTCGATCGGTCGCAAGCGTGGCGCAGGCCTCGGCGGCGGTCACGACGAGCGCGAGCAGACGCTGAACCAGATGCTCGCCGAGATGGACGGCTTCGAGGCCACCGAGGGCATCGTCGTGATGGCCGCGACGAACCGCCCCGACATCTTGGACCCTGCCCTCTTGCGTCCCGGTCGCTTCGACCGTCAGATCGTCGTTCCCTTGCCCGAATCAGACGAGCGCCTGGCGATCCTCAAGGTGCACTCGACGGGCAAGCGCATGGGCACCGACGTCGACTTGGACACGATGGCCAAGGCAACCCCGGGCATGAGCGGAGCCGACCTCGCAAACCTCGTGAACGAGGCCGCGCTGTTCGCCGTGCGCCGCGGATCGACGCACATCGAAAGAATCGACTTCGAAAACGCACGTGATCGCGTCGTGCTCGGTGCGCGTCGCGAGAGCCTGATCCTGAATGCCGAGGAAAAGCGTGCAACGGCCTACCACGAAGGTGGTCACGCCGTGCTCGCCACCGTGCTGCCGCACAGCGATCCGTTGCACAAGGTGACGATCCTGCCGCGTGGCATGGCGCTCGGCGTCACGTGGACGCTTCCGGAGGAACGCCACACCTATTCGCGCGAATACTTCCAGGACGTCATCTGCAAGGCGATGGGCGGACGCGTCGCAGAGCAGATCGTGTTCGACCACGTCAACAGCGGCGCCGCCAACGACCTGGAGCAGGCCACGATGATCGCCCGCCGCATGGTGCGCGAATGGGGCATGAGCGATGCGATCGGCCCGATGGCCTTCGCCGGCCAGCAGCAGGTGTTCCTCGGTGAGGACCTGATGACGAGCGGTCGCGAATATTCCGACGAGATGGCCCGCAAGATCGACGAGGAGATCGGCCGAATCTTGCGCGAGCAGGAACAACGCGCACGCGAACTGCTCACCAAGCACCGTCGCGGTCTCGACCTCGTCGCCCAGGCGCTCCTCGACCAGGAGACGATCGACGGCGCGATGGTCTCGCGTCTCATCCAGCAGGCGCTCGGCGAGCCGAGCTCCACGCGACTCGGCGACGACGCGAAGCCGAACGCCTAGTTCGACTCGCGTCCGCAGGCGGCGTCCCCGCCGTCACGGACGCGGGCAAGTGCGGCCCACAGATCGGTCGCGCTGACCGGACCCAGGAACGCGGCCTGCACCACTCCGCGGGCATCCGCCATCACGACGGCGGGCACCGCGTCGATTGAGTACTTGTCGTGCAGGGCTCGGTCGGCGACGTATTCGGCAACGTGAACGACCACCTCGCGGGAGTCCAACACCTTCACCTTGCGCTCGACGTCGGCACAGGTGTTGCACGAACTCGAGGTGAAGGCGACGACGAGCCACGGCGCATCGGGGCGAGCGAAGTCGGCGCGGTCGAGCTGCGTCGGCAACTCTCGATCGCCCTGGGTCGGTGTGGTGACGCGTCGACGCCGTGCGACGACGTTGACGACGATCGCCACCACGACGACTGCAACGACGATCGCAACGCGCGTCATTGGTCGACGCTCGGCATCGGCAGGTGAGGCAACATCGGTGCTGCGGCACGACCGACGAGACCGTGGCCTCGCGTGAGGAGTCTCTGGACCGCGACCGGCTGGCTCGCCGTCACGATCACTTCGCCCGCGGTCGCCCCGATCGGAATGGCGAGCACTGCCGTGCCACCACCGGGCAGTGTCACCGATTCGAGACCCGCGATCGACACCACGCCTGCAGGGCCGACCTGGGCGACCGAGATCGTGGCCTCGGTCGGGGTCGTATTGACGACGACGACTGCGTCCTCGAGACCGGGCGTGACACCGGAGGGAGCGGACCATCGCGTGGAGACTGCATCCCCCGGCGTGCCGAGCACGACGGACGTGCCGACGGTGTCGCCCACCCGACGACTGATCACCTGCTCGACGATGACGCCCGTGTCGTCGGTTGCGTCCAGGTCGTTCACGCCGACGACGATGCCGTAGCGACCTGCGGGCAACGTGGCGAGCGATCCCGTGTCGAGCACCGTGACGCGTCGGGCCGGCGCGGTGATGAGCGCGGGCTCGATCGCCGCGTCGGGGCTCGCACCGTTCAAGAACACCACGCTCAGTTGTCGATCGACGCTGGCGGGATTGAACACGACGAGTTGTTCGGTGACGTTGGGCAGCTTCTCGCCGTCGGCGAACCACCACTGCGTGGCCGCCCGTGGCGCACCGAGGCTGATCGCGTAGCCGAGACGACCCTGGCCGAGGTAGTGCTGCACGCGACCAGCAACCAGTCGCCCGGACGAGGCGGTGATCGTGACGGCAAGGACTGGCTCGTTGCGGGCGCCCTGCTCTGCCATCGGGAGCGCGACCGTCGAGTATGCAGGCAACACGAATCCCTGGAGGTTCGCCGGCTCACGTTCGGAGTCCTTCGTCACGAACGTGATGTCGACGACGGTCGCGTCGCTGAACGGATTCATCATCACGATCGTCTCGAGGCTGTCCGCTCCGGTGAAGCCGTCGGCGAAGTACCAGGTGTCGCTCGGCGTCGTCGCGCACAGGGTGGTGGCGTCCCCGGCCGGATGGACCACGACCTGCTCCGCGGTGCCGACGCCACCTGCGATTTCGACGAGCGCAGAGACGTATCCCGATTCGATTCCTCCACGCGCATCGACGACGGTGCGCGAACGGGCTGGCACGACGATTCCCGTCGTCGTCGACGTGGAGCGACCCATGTAGGTGATCGACGCCGACAGGTCGGTGTCGCCGGCGTTCGACACGACGATCGACGACGACACCTGCGGATCGCTCGACGGCACTCCCGGACAGAACCAGTTCGCCGCAGATCGAGACTCGGTCTGCACGAACGGCATCGGCTGGTCGACTGCGACGCGTTCGGACTCGACGCGTGCGTACCGCGAATCGACGACGACGGTCCCGACGATGGCCGCGACGGCGGCTGCCATCACGACGAGCTGACGGATCGTCATGTGCGTCGGCATCGTCGACGTGTCACGTTCGGCCGGCGAGTTCACGACGCCTCCTCGTCCCTGAACACGATCGCGCGAGCGCGTGTCGCGAGCATGCGGCGACGCACCCGACCGATGTCGAAGGTCGCCACGACGAGAGCGACCCACAACAGCACTTGCACGGCGATCTGCAGTTGGTAGGTGAACGGAGTGTCGTAGTTGATCTGGGCGATGCCCGACGTCGGCGAATCGAAGGCCGTGGTGCCGCCGAAGGCGACGCGCGACTTCACGTCACTCGAACCGACGCGCAACGTGAGACCGTCGTCGTATGGCACCGCGAGATGCACGGTGGATGGATCGATGGCCCGTCGCGCACTCGCGATGTCACCGACGAGCGGCAACGGCGACAGCGCGCGCAGACGCGCCGCGACGAGGGCGGCGTCCCCCGCCTGTTGGCTGGCGAGCGCGGACGCCTCGTCGAGCACCGACAACGCGGGAATCCAAGCGGTGTTTTCGAAGATGACGAGGTCGCTCGCCGTGTAGGTCCGACGCAGGTCGAGCTGTTGGGCAAGACCGTCGATCAGTCCGACTGGTGGTGCGAGCGGATCGTCCGGCGTGGACGCCGCACCGTCGACGATCGGGACGACGACGTATCGGACGGCGAGCGGCGCAAGCAGGCGCCCAGCACGAATCGTCTCGGAGGCCACGACGTGGTCGATGATCCGCGCCACCGTCGCGTCAAGGTCACTCGCAGAAGTATCGAAACGATCGCGCAGCGTGAGCTCTCCGTCGCGGGCGACTCCGACGGCGATGTCGTCGCCGAGTCGTGAGCCACGCAGTGGCAGCACCTCGGGTCGGGCAACGAAGACCGTCGCGTAGTCGCCCTCCTGTGGATTTGCCGGCAGCTGTGCAAGGAGCTGGGAGAGCGTCGTCGTCGGCTGCCCCCAGCGCCCGTCCACCGTCGCAGCGATCGTCGGGACGCTTCCCACGACCACGCCAACGACGGCGAGCGCGACGAGTGGCTTCCACCAGCGAGTGGTGGTCGATGACTCGTCGTCGACGACGAAGCTCGCGAGCGTCGCCGCGCCGAGCGCCACGCCACAGGAAACGACGACGAGGAGGACCTCCGTCGCGGGCGTGCGCACGTCGATGAGCGACGAGCGGTTGACGACGATGAGCGAGGCCACGGGTACGACGAGGAAGAGCGAGCGCATCGTCCACACGACGCGCACCGAACGCGCAACGATCTGACTGACCGCGAGCGGCACGAGCAACCCTGCGGCCAACAACCCGATTGCCCACGATCCGCCACCGATGGACGCGACATCGACGAGCACGTCGGTTGCATCGAGCGAGGGCCGCTCACCAATCAGTCTCGTCACCCAGTCACCACCGACGAGGGTCTGTGACCACGGGGAGAGCATCACGATCGAACCGACGACGATCGTGAGCGCCGTGCGAAGCGCAACCGTCGCGTCACGCAACGACTGACGACCAACAAGCGAGCCCGCGGTCCAGGCGATCGAGGTGATGACGACGACGAAGAGGAACGTCGGCACGTACGCGGTGGCGATCGAGCCGATGAGCACGCTCGCGGCGCGGATCTGAGTCTGCCGAGCACCCGCGTGTCGTTCCGCCGATACGACGAAGAGCCTCAACACCCAGGGCAACAGCGCACCGGCCAACAGCACGCTCCACTGCCCTCGGCCGATCGCCACGCCCGAGACCGGCGCCATGGCGTACACGACGAAGGCTGCGACTCGCGCGCGATGAGAGAAGTATCCACTCGCCACCTGCCACATGCCGAGACATCCGACTAAGACGGCACCGACGATGGCAACGGCTTGCAACAAGCCGAGCTGGAAGCCCATCAACACTCCGGCGACCGCAGTGAGGAGCGCCGCCGTCGGCACCGGCGTCGCCTGACCAAACCCACCCGACCACCATCCGTTGGCATAGGTCGACAGAAGCGCCCGCGGTGACTCGGTGGCCTCGCGCAGCGGAAGGAACTCACCGACGACACGTGTGCCACCGAGGAACAATCCTCGACTGCCGACGACGATCACGATGACCGCCGCGACCACTGCAAGCGTCGCCTTGCGCGCCGAGGCCGACCCCGTAGTCGTGCGGGTCAGTTCACGCGAGCGACGCGCAATCCGCGAGCGACGCGCACGCACGAAAGCCGCGAAACGCGCACTGCCCTTGTCCTGCAGCCCGTGAATCTCGGATGCGGGGACGCGACGCAACGAGCGCACTTCTCCCCGCCTGCGCACGACGAAGGCGGCATCCACGCAGACCGCGAGCGACGCGCGCAACGAGGCGAGCGGCTCGCGGACCCTGCCGACGAACACGCCGACGACGATCCGCACGATGGAGGTGACGAGCATCTGCAGGATCGCAAACGGAATCTGCAGTCGACCCGACAGCGACACGACGGTGCGAACGCGATGGCGAGCCAAAAGCACGTGACGATCGGGATGATCCACGCGGGATGCGAGTCCATTGCGGTGACGCGCCTTGGCGCCCGGGACGACGATCACGCGTGCACCGCTGAGATGGATGCGCCAGCACAGGTCGAGGTCCTCGCCGTAGAACGCGACTTCGCGCGGATAGCCACCCACTTCGCGGAACAAGTCGCTGCGCACGAGGACGCACGCCGACGACAACACGAACACGTCGCGCACCGCGTCGTGCTGCTCCTGATCCTTCTCCCCTGGTTCGACCGGCGTGCTCGTCTCGCCGATGCGATCCGCGCCGAAGCCGACGGACTGCACGATCGTCGGGTCGTCCCACTCCATGAGCTTGGGGCCGACCATTCCGGCGTTCGATCGGAACGCCTCCTCGACGAGCCGCGAGATCGCGTCGGGCGCGAGGGCGACGTCGTCGTGCATCAGACAGAAAAATCCGCCATCCCCCTGGACGAGCCGTGACACTTCGTTCATCAGCGGACCGAATCCCGGGTTCCCCGCCACCCTGCGCACGACGGCAGTCGGCAGGATCGCCGTGATCGCCGCGGCGGTGTCGTCGTCGGGGTGTTGGTCGTCGCCCTGGACGACGAACGCAAGCACGTGCAGGTTGGGATAGTCCTGGGACGCAAGCGAGGTCAGGGTCTCGACGAACCACTCCCCGGGCCGATAGACGGCGAGCGCGCAGACCACCGGCGGAGCGAGTGCGAGACGCTCGGAGTCGGGGCGAGCCTCAGGGGCTGGGGTCTCGGACACGGTCCTTTCAGGCTAGTTCTGGGCACCTGCAGCCCATGTCGCACAAGGACAAGAGGCCGTTGTCGACCTGCGCTTGCAGAAGTTAGCACTTGCTGATACTCTTGCTAGCACCCCAGTCCAACAGGAGACACCATGCCCGCCATCAAGTTCCCGACCATCCCCAGCATCGACCTCACCCGTTTCGACGTGAACGCGATCGTTCCCCGTCAGCTGCGCAACGTGACGCTGCCAAAGATCGACGTCCCGAAGGTCGTCGTGCCACAGATCGACGCCGACAAGGTTCGCGAGACCGCCAAGGAAGTCGCCTACACCGCGATCGGTCTTGGTGTGCTCGGTTTCCAAAAGGTCCAGGTGCGTCGCCGCGAAGTCGCCGACCAACTCGCCACCGAGTTGCCGAAGGTCGCCAACGAGGCGCTCGCCCAGGCAGAGAAGGTCGTGAGCAAGGTCGTCGCCACCGTGCAGGCGCGACGCGGCGTCGACACCACGTCGGCCAAGTAACACGATGAAGTAGTCTTCGGGTGCTTGTCGCCCGAAGACCGTTCGTCCACCGTCGCATCCCGCGCACCGGTCCCCGAGGGAACCATCTCGGTCGCCATCGGGCTCTTCATCAACGGAATCTCGACCTACGTCTTTTTCAAGATCGGCCAGCAGGCGCTCGGCCAGGACGGATTCAAACCCATCGTCACGATGTGGTTCATCGCGTTCGCGTTGGTTCCGGGCTTCTTCCTACCCCTTGAACAAGAGACGAGTCGTGCGCTCGCCCATCGCCGAGCCCTCGGCCAAGGCGGACTGCCGATCATCAAACGGATCATCCCACTTGCCGCGATCATCCTCGGAGGATTGATCATCGCCCTCGCCATCGCCGCGCGGAGCGCCACCAGCAACCTCTTCGAGTCAAATGCAGCCGTCACGCTCGCGCTGCTGTGCATGCTGCTCACCTATGCGCCGATGCACATCGCGCGCGGTCTCTCGTCCGGCTCAGGAAAGTTCTCGAACTACGCGCTCATCATCGGTCTTGACGGCACGATCCGTGTCGGTGTGTGTGCGGCGCTGTGGTTGGCAGGAGTCGAGAGCACCGGGGTGTATGCCGTCGCCGTCGGTCTCGCCCCGATCGTCGGAGTCGTTTTCGTCGCCGCCCGCGGCGACCTGCGACTGTCCGACGGACCACCCGCGTCGTGGTCGGAAATTACGCCGAACCTCGGATGGCTGCTTCTCGGGTCCCTGTTCGCCGCGGCACTCGTGAACGCCGGACCGATCACCGTCGACATCCTCGGATCGGACGAACCCGCCGAGGTCGTCACCCGCTTCGGCAACGCGGTGATCTTCGCGCGTGTGCCATTGTTCTTGTTCCAAGCGGTCCAAGCAGCGCTGCTGCCAAAGCTCGCCCGACTCGCCGCACAAGGCGACATGGACGAATTCACGAGTGGCCTGAGGCGCCTGATCGCCCTCGTCGTGGCCGTCGGAATCCTCGGCACCGTCGGTGCGTTCGCGATCGGACCGTGGGTACTCGAGCTCGTCTACGAAGGCGGGATCGATCGACGCACGATGAGCCTCCTTGCCGGCGCAAGCGCGATCTACATGCTCGCCTTGGCCCTCGCCCAGGCGGTCATCGCATTGCACGGCCATGCCGCCGTCGCATACGGGTGGATCGCTGGTTTCGCGACTTTTGGAATAGTCGCGTGGTTGTCGAGTGACGATCTTTACCTACGTGTCGAACTCGCACTTCTGGCCAGTTCGCTCGCCTCGCTCGTGATCTTTGCCGTCGTCGCGCGACGCCAGTTGCGAGCGGGTTCGTCAGTGGACGTCGAGTCGATGATCGAGGCGATCACCGAACGTCCGCTCGACTAATCGTCGCGTCGACTATTTGTTGAGTCGCGCGGTCTCGTAGGCGAGGTCGTGGGCGACCATCATGTCGACGAGTTGGTCGAAGTCGACCTCCGGGGTCCAACCAAGTTTCGTCCGTGCCTTCGTCGGATCACCGATCAACAAGTCGACTTCTGCGGGACGGAAGAACTTCGGGTCCTGTCGCACGTAGTTGCGCCAGTCGCCAAGGCCGACCTTGGTGAACGTCTTTTCCAAGAACTCCTCGACGGAGTGCGTCTCGCCGGTGGCGACGACGTAATCGTCCGGTTCGTCCTGTTGCAACATGAGCCACATCGCGCGCACGTAGTCGCCGGCGTATCCCCAGTCGCGCTTGGCGTCGATGTTGCCGAGGACGAGTTCTTTGTCGACCCCAAGTTTGATGCGCGCGGCAGTGTTCGTGATCTTGCGCGTCACGAACTCGAGTCCTCGTCGTGGACCTTCGTGGTTGAAGAGGATTCCCGAGCACGCATAGAGGCCGTAGCTCTCGCGATAGTTCATCGTGATGTTGTGACCGAACACCTTCGCCACGCCGTAGGGCGATCGCGGGTGGAATGGGGTCAGTTCCGTCTGGGGAACTTCGCGCACCTTGCCAAACATCTCCGACGACGAGGCTTGGTAGAAACGGATCGGGTTGTTCTGAGCACCGCCCACGATGCGCACCGCCTCAAGAGCTCGCAACACACCGAGACCGGTCACATTGGCAGTGAGCTCGGCCTGGTTGAACGACATGGCGACGAAAGAAATCGCGCCGAGGTTGTAGAACTCGTCGGGCTGCACGTATTCGAGCGCGGTGACGAGACTCGTGAGGTCCGTCAGGTCCCCGGGAACGATCTCGACGAACGGGAACTCATCGCGAATCATCTCTGCTCTCGGGTTGTGCTGGCCCTTCATCATTCCGTAGACCTTGTAGCCCTTGGAATGGAGCAGCTCGGCGAGGTGGCGACCATCCTGGCCAGTGATTCCGGTGATGAACGCCTTGCGCATGAGACCCTCACTCTACTCGTGCACGATCGTTACGATCAGGGTGTGATCGCGGTCCTTGCAGGTGGAGTCGGGGCCGCACGGTTCCTCCGCGGGGTGGTCCGCGTCGCCGACCCGACGGACGTGACGGCGATCGTCAACACCGCCGACGACACGGTGATGCATGGCCTGCACATCTCCCCCGACATCGACACCGTCATCTACACCCTCGCCGAAGCAATCGACCCGGAACGGGGCTGGGGGCTCGCAGACGAGACGTGGGTCGCGATGCACAACCTCGCGCGGTTCGCCGACGTCATCCCCCCTCGGTCGGCGGCGGGTCAGACGTGGTTCAACCTGGGCGATCGCGACCTCGCCACCCACCTGTATCGCACCGCGCGGCTCGCCGAAGGCGCCACTCTCGCCGTCGTCACCGACGAACTGCGACGAGCGTGGGGACTCGGACTGCGGGTGGTGCCGATGACGAACGATCGCGTCCGCACGATGGTGACACTCGCCAGTGGCGAAGAGATCTCGTTCCAGGAGTACTTCGTCAAGTACCGCCACGACGTCTCCGTCGAGCGCGTGCGCTTCGACGGAGCAGACGATGCAGTGCCGCTCTTACTCGGCGAAATCGAGGGTGCGGCGGCGATCCTGGTCGCACCGTCGAATCCGCTCGTGTCGATCGCACCGCTGCGTGCGTTGCGCGGAGTCGACGACGCACTCGTTCACAATCGAGAGCGTGTGGTCGCCGTCTCCCCGATCGTCGCAGGATCGGCGCTCAAGGGACCGGCGGACCGACTGATGCGCGAACTGGGTCTCGAACCGAGCGTCGTCGGCGTCGCCAAGTTGTACTCACCGATCGCATCGGTGCTCGTCATCGACGAACGCGACGCGGAACTCGCGTCTGCGGTCGAAGCGCAGGGCATGCGCTGTATCGTCACCGACACGATCATGTCCACGCCGAAGGTCACCACCGCACTTGCCCGCGCCTGCATCGAGGCCGTGTCGTGACCCGCATCACCGCCTGGGGCGTGACCGGGATCGGCGAGGTTCGCCCAGGCGACCAGGTCGGCGACCTCATCGTCGAGGCGTGCTCAGGCGAACCGAACGGACCGCTCGCCGACGGTGACGTGGTCGTCGTGACCCAAAAAATCGTCTCGAAGGCCGAAGGGCGACTCGTGGCGATCGACCCCGACGATCCCGTGAGCCACAAGAAGCTTGTCGAAGAAGAAGCCGTGCGCATCGTGCGTCGCCGCGGGGACCTCATCATCACCGAGACCACACACGGCTTCATCTGCGCAAACAGCGGCGTGGATCTGTCCAACGTCGAACGCGGGTATGCCGCCCTTCTGCCACTCGACAGCGACCGTTCTGCGCGACGGATCCGCGACATCGTGAAGGCCAAGCTCGGCGTCACCGTCGGTGTGATCGTGAGCGACACGTTCGGTCGACCGTGGCGCAAGGGACTCACTGACGTAGCGATCGGCGTGGCCGGCATCGCCGGCGTGTTCGACCTTCGCGGCACGCCCGACGCGCTCGGGCGCGTGATGCAGGTGACGGAGGTCGCGGTCGCCGACGAGATCGCCAGCGCGGCAGAGCTCGTGATGGGCAAGTCGTCGGGAATCCCCGTTGCGATCGTGCGTGGCGTCGATCCCGCGTGGCTCAGGGAGTCATCGATGGACGAGATCGTGCGGCCGGCCCAAGAAGACCTGTTCCGCTAGCGCGAACCGATCGCGTCACGGATCGCGGCGATCCCCTCTTCGACGCTGGTCCACGGAGCCCAACCGAGTTGGATCTTGGCTCGCACGTTGGACACCGCCAAACGCGAGATGTCCTCTTCCCGCACTGCGACCTTGCGTGCCTTGAGCGAGCTGCCCATCGCAATCTGCTTCCACACTTCCTCGATCGAGGTCGCCACGCCGGTGCCGACGTTGATGACGAGACCACCACCACGATCGATGGTCCGCGCAAGCGCATCGACCGCGTCGTCGATGTAGACGAAATCGCGGGTCTGCTTGCCTGACCCGAAGATCTCGGCGTCGACGCCTCGCGTCACCGCGGCAGCAAACGCGGCGACAACGCCGTCTTGGGGTCTCTGGCGCAGACCGTAGACGTTCGTCATGGCGAGTGCGCAGAACTCGATGCCGTGGCGCTCTCGATAGACGCCGAGCACGTCGAGCATCGTGTGCGCCATCACGTGCGGCACGCCGATCGCCTCGGTGCGACGACCCTCCTTCACCGGCTGGTGCTTGGCCTCGATCTCGCCATAGAGCAATCCTGCGGGGATGGACACGACGACTCGTCCGACACGGTGTCGACGCGCCGCCTCGAGCACGCCGAGCAACGTCGGTAGTGACCGCGTAATGGAGAGTGAATCGGACGCACTCGGCTGCAAGATGGCGAGGTTGTAGATGACATCTGGATTGCGCAAGCCGACCAGTTCGCCAAATTCGAGCGACGTCACGTCGAGGTGATGGAACCGAAGCGCGGCGCCCATCGAGCGGGCGGTCGCCAAGTTCGCGAGCGACCCCGTGGAGAGGTCGTCGACGACGTCGACGTCGTGACCGTCCGCGAGCAGGCGCTCGACTAGGTGCGACCCGACGAATCCCGCACCACCGCACACCATGACGCGGGACATCGTCATGTCCCTTCGACGTTCGGCACGCCACGATCCGTGACGACTTCGCCACGACCGACGACGCCGTCGTGGGCGACGACGACACCACGCACGTTGGCTCCGTCTTCGATTCTCCCCTGGATCACGCTGTCGAGCACCCGCGCACCGACACCGACGTAGCCGCCGGGCAGGACCACGGAATGCTCGACGTGTGCGCCATCGGCCACGACGCAACCGTGCGCGATGACCGAGTTGACGATGACTGCACTCGGTTCGACGAGGGTGGACTCGACGAGGCGACCCTCGATGCGTCCGTAGTGGACATTGGCGTCGATGTACGTCAGTGGCCGACCTGCGTCGATCCAGAACCCGTCCGTGGCCATCGCATACAGCTGACCGTTGCGGACCATCTCCGGGAACACGACGCGTTCGATCGACAGCTTGTGCGTGCCTGGCATTGCTTCGAGCGCCTCGGGCTCGAAAACGTACGTTCCCGCACTTGCAAACCTGCTCGTCGTCTCCGACGGCCGTGGTTTTTCGACGAAACGCAGCACCTTGCCCGTGTCGTCGGTCTCGACGATGCCGAACTGGGACGGATCGTCGACTGGTGTAAGCGAGATCGTCCCGACGCCACCACGCGAGCGGTGGAATCGGACGAGCTTTGCAACGTCCAAGTCGCACATCACGTCGCCGTTGGCGACGACGAACGTGTCGTCGATGCCGGCGTGACGGGCCGCGAAACCGATCGCACCTGCGGTATCGAGTGGTTCGGATTCGACGGCGTACGACATGGTGACGTCACCACATCGGTCGTTCGGGAATGCCGCGGTGAAGGGCTCAGGCTTGAAACCGAGCGCGAGCACGACGTGCGTCACTCCGCCTGCACCAAGCGAGTGCACGAGGCGCTCGACCATCGTGACGTGGGCGACTGGCAGGAGCGGCTTGGGTGTGGTGTAGGTGATCGGCCTCAGTCGCGTGCCGAACCCTCCGACGAGCACGACTGCGTGCATCGTTGGCTACTCCGCGGGTTGTGCTTGCGGCAGGAGGTTCATCGCATCCGTCGGCATCGGCACCTCGGTGCCGTCCGCAACGAACGCGAGCACGATCGACATGCGATCACTCGACAACTTCACGCCGTCGAATGCGGCGATGGACTTCTGCGAATTCGCGACGTCTGCACCGTCGACCCACGTCAACACCTGGATCGTCGCGTCTGCATCGCCACACGGAGTGTCCGCCTCACTGAGCGTCTCGCCGCCCGAGATCGACGGTGGGAAGACGATCGAATCGTCGGTCACCTCGATGCCGTAAAGGTCGAGGATCGCCCCGAGCTTGGCGTTGCGCTGACCGGCGAGCACCTGAGGCATCCAGCCGACCACGCCCGTGTCGAGAATTCCGATCGGCGCGTCTTTCGTAATTGCAGCGAATGGATCCGCGTCGGGAGTTGCAGTGGGGCTCGCAACCGGATCGAGCGCAAGATCGACGAACGCGTCGCACTTGTAGACGCCGAATGCGGTCGAGTACTTCTGCTCCGCGACCGCGCCAGCATCCACGACGGGTTGGCTCTGGCGGGCATACGCGATGAGCACCGCACCGAGCAGGCAGACGACCAGGACCACGGTCGGAAACACTGACCCGCCCTGGAAGCGGACCTTTTTGCCCTTGCCGCGCTCGGCGAGGCGGGCGATTTTCTGTGCGGAAGATGAGCGTGCCACGAGTGCTACAGGCTACCTGTCGGCCAGGAACAATCCCTCGTATGCACGGGCGACTGCGCTCGGAGACGCGTTCGCCTCGACCCAGGCCCGACCATTGCGCCCGAAGTCCTCGCGCACGGACGCCGAACGCAACACGTCCTCGAGTGCGGCGTGCAGGGCGTCGGCGTCGTCGGGGCGAACCGCCACACCGGCGCGCGCACGTGCCAGCAGTCGCGGTATCTCCGTGTCGGGATCGATCGCCGCGACGACGGGGCGGGCCGCCGCCAGGATCGAATACGTCTTCGACGGCACGCTCACGCGTGCGAGACCCGTGCGCAGCGGAACGACGTGGACGTCGCCAGTGGCGAGGACTTCCGACAACCGCTCGACGGGCTGGTATCCGCTGAAGATCACGTTGCTCACGTCACGCGCCGACTGCACCAGCGACTCGCGCGCCGATCCATCCCCGTTGATCACGAACGTCACCGACGGCATCCTGCGCGCCACGTCCACGACCGTGTCGAGCGACTGGGAGAAACCGACGTTGCCCGCGTACATGACGACGACTCCCTCGCCAATGCCAAGTTCCGCACGATATGTCGTCATCGACGACATTGGACGGATCGCCTCGGTGTCGACGAAGTTCGGAATCACGACGACCGAGTCCCGCCGTGATGGTGCGACCTTTGCCCGCACGTTGTCGGCGAGGTCGTCGGAGAGGACGACGACGGTGTCGCTCGCCCGATAGCTCACGCGCTCGAGCCACGATGCGACGGCGATGACTCCCCGATTGGTAATCGCACCCGTTGTGACCGCTGCATCGGGAAAGACATCCTGGATGTTGAAGACGAGTCGACCGCGACGACACGAGGCGATGATCCGACCGGTCAACCCGAGGGTGAGCGGAGGCGACATCGCAATCACGCCGTCGACTTTCGACAGGAACCCACCAGCGACGAGGCCGCGCCAGGCGACGAGCACGCTGAAGAGCAGAAATCCGACGGCGCGGCGAACAAGGTTCGACTTCGACGCACCGGGGAACGGATGCACTCGAGTGATCGAACCCCACGGAGTCGACTCCACGCGCCAGAGCCGACCGCCCCAGCCCGCTTCGATCGCGTGCTCGCGGTACCACGGCAGCGCGGTGACCACGTGCAGGGTGTGACCGCGGGCCGCAAGTTCGCGCACGATCGTCGTCATCACCGTTCCCGTCGGGGCGATGTCGGGGGCAAAGTGAGGACAGACGACGACGAGCTTCACGCACTCACCGCCAGTTCGTAGGCCCCCAACAAGTCTCGCGCAGACTCGACGGCGCTGAAATTCGCGGCCCGTGCTCGGCCCTTGACGATCAGTTCGCTACGACGCTCGCGTACCACGTCGAGCGCATCGGCCCACAGGTGCGTCTCGAGCCCACGCACGACGCCCGCATCAGCGACCACCTCAGGGAGCGCAGTCGCATCGCTCGCGATGACCGGAGTACCGATCGCCATCGCCTCCAGAACCGGCGCACCGAATCCTTCGAACATGCTCGGGAAGACCACCGCCTCGGCCATCGCGATCAGGCCGTCCCGATCGGAGGGACTTACCCGTCCCGTACGTACGACGCGCGACGACAGTCCGAGCTTGGCCACGAGACGCGACACGTCGTCATCGGCAAGCCCGGCTCCGCCTGCAAAGACCACGCTCAGGTCCGGGTCGTTCCACACCGACCCCAAAAGACGAAGCAAGAACTCGTGGTTCTTGTGCGGATGGGTGATCGCCGGATAGACGAGCACGCGTGGCGTCGTGATCGAAAAGCGTTGACGCAACTCGACTTCGGGGGTCGGCGACGTCCCGATCGTCGATTCGACGCCGTGACGCACGACGACGACACGCGACGGATCGACACCGAACGAGGCGACGACGGTCGACTTCACGTGCTCGCTCGGCACGGCGACGACGGTCGCCCTACGCACCGCATTTGGAACCCTCTTCGTGAGATACGCGAGCTTGGTGCGAGTGAAGTACTGCGGGTACGTCAGATATTGCAGGTCGTGCACGGTGACGACGCTCGGCGACGACGACCGCGACGGCATCGTCCCACCGCCGTGATGCACGAGGTCGAAGCTCGTGCTGCGCGAATAGAGCCAGGTGTTCTCAGCAAAGACGCGGCGCGCACGACTTCGACAGTCGTGCCCAGCTTCGACCACCTCGACTGCGGAGGCAACCTCGGGATGAACGGCGACGAATCCCCGAGGGACAAAGGCGGTCACCGCACATCGATCAGCCAGCTGCGAAAGACCCAGCAGTTGGCGAACGAAATATTCTTCGCTTCCACCCACGTGCCCAGGAACGCACCACAGCATGTTCACCCCGACCGAGAGCGTCACCCGAGCACCTCGTCATACACGGCGGCAGTCGCTGCTGCGGTCGCGGCCCACGTCGAGGCCCCGGCACGCGCGATGCCTCGACCGGAAAGTTCGCCCGTGTTCGACAGTGCCTCGCGCACTCCACGCAGGATGTCGTCGGTGCTCGTCGGATCGACGAGCACGGCCGCACCGCCTGCGACCTCTTCGGTGGACGTACCCCTGCTCGTGACGACCGGAGTGCCGTGCGACATCGCCTCGAGGATCGGCAGTCCAAATCCTTCCCACAACGACGGGTAACACAACGCCGACGCCTGCGCGTACAGCGCCGGCAGGTTCCAGTCGTCGACATATCCGATGAAGCGCACGTCGGCGTTGCGCACCTCACCCATCTCGCCCCAGCCGTCGAGCCCCGCGACGACGAGCGGAGGAAGAGACGGATCCATGGCGATCGCACTCACCAATCGCTCGAGGTTCTTGCGAGGCTCCAGCGTGCCGACGAAGAGCAGGTAGTCGTTCGGCAACGAATACTTCTCGCGAACGCGTCGGCGATCATCATCGGTGACGTCGACCGGCTTCACACCGAGTGGAACGAGTCTCAATCGATCCTCGCCAAAGCCGAGGTCACGTAAGTCGTTCAACGTCGCCGTCGACGAACACAGCACACGAGTGGCACGCGAGCGAAGTGCGGCGATGCTTCGTCGAAAGATGCGATTTCCGTGGCGGGTGAAGAAGTGGGGATAGTGCATGAAGGCGACGTCGTGAACGGTCGCCACCATTGGACGCTTGGTGGCGAGCGGAATCAGCGTCGTGCAATGCACGAGGTCGCAGTCCGGCCACACGCCCTCAACGCGCGGGCGATTGAGACGAAGAGACGCCTCGTACAGCCATGGTGAGCGGAGCGAAAGGCCAGCCACGTCCATCGACACGTCAAAGGTGATCGACGGATCCTCGTGATGGGTGCCGGAGACTCCGAGCAAGGTGACGTCGGGACGAACGTTTGACATCACGCGGGCGACCTCGAGAGCCGCCACGGCGGTCCCTCCCGGCACGCGATGCCAGCACTGCTCAAGCGTGTAGGCGACGCGCATCCCTTCCATTGTGCCAACTGGATATCGTCATAGTCGTGACATCACACACTGCGCCCGCCTATTGGGCGAATCGAAGTGTCGTCGTCACCGGCGGCAATGGATTCCTTGGATCCAAGGTCGTAGCACGTCTCCGAGCGCTCGGCGCAAACGTTGTCGCACCTCGGTCAAGTGAAGCTGATCTCACTCACGTGGGAGTCGCCGAGCAGTTGTTCCGCACGCATCGTCCGACGCACGTCATCCACCTCGCCGCGCGCGTCGGTGGCATCGGATACAACATGGTCGCCCCCGCCCAGTTGTATCTCGACAACATGACGATGGGTCTGCACACGATCGAGGCCGCGCGAGCATGCGGAGTCGAAAAGACCGTCCTCCTCGGCACCGTCTGCAGCTATCCGAAGTTCACCCCCGTGCCGTTTCGCGAAGAGTCGATCTGGGACGGCTATCCCGAAGAGACGAACGCTCCCTATGGAATCGCCAAGAAGGCGATGCTCGTACACGCACAGGTGAACGAGGCGCAATACGGCCAGCACTTCGCCTTCGTCATTCCGACAAACCTCTACGGGCCAGGCGACAAGTTCCACGAGTCGGTGAGCCACGTGATCCCCGCACTCATCAAGAAGTGCGTCGAGGCAAAGGAACGCGGCGAGGACAAGGTGAGCGTGTGGGGAACCGGATCGGCGAGCCGCGACTATCTCTACGTCGAAGATGCCGCCGAGGCCATCGTGCTCGCCGCCGAACTGCGCACCTCGACAGAACCGATGAACCTCGGCAACAACCGTGAGGTGACGATCCGCGAGACCGCAGAGACGATCGCCCGGATCGTCGGCTTCACCGGGGAACTCGTCTGGGATCCGAGTCGACCCGACGGCCAACCGCGACGTCGCGTGGATGCAAGCAGGGCCGAGCGGGAACTTGGATGGCACGCACACACGAGCTTCGAGGACGGCCTCCGCGCAACCGTCGACTGGTATCTCGCGAATCGCGAGCTCGCCGAAGCGCCACCGACGCACTGACGTGAGCTTTCCTCCCCCGCAAGTTCCCCCGCCACTGCCACCGCGTGCGACGACGCGACGACCCGCTCCCCGATTCTCTCCACCGCGCCGTTCTCCTCGCCGACGCAACAACGCCTTCGTCGTCACCAACGCCCTGATCGCCACCAACCTCGGCATCTACGTCTGGACGTTGCTCGACGAACTCTCGGGGTCGGTGTTCACGGGACAGCTCTCCGGGATCACCGAGCGACTCGTGATCTCACGGACGTTCCTCGACGACGGCGAGTGGTATCGGCTCGTGTCCTCGGGCTTCGTGCACTTCGGCATCCTGCACGTCGCGCTCAACATGTACCTGCTGTACCAGCTCGGCCGACTGCTCGAGCCAGTGCTCGGCTCTGCGGTCTTCGGACTCGTCTACGGCGTGTCGCTCCTCGGAGGGTCCGCCGGTGCGCTCCTGCTCAGCCCCTTTGCGCTCACGGGAGGTGCTTCGGGTGCGGTCTTCGGGCTGATGGCAGCGGCCGTCGTTGGCATGCGCGAGCGCGGCGTGAATCCGCTGCAGACCGGTCTCGGAATGACGTTCCTCATCAACATCGTGTTCACCCTCGCACTACCAGGCATCTCCGTCGGAGGACACTTCGGTGGTGCACTCGCCGGCGCGGCGTGTGGTGCGATCGTGCTCGCACCAGCTCGTTGGCGCATCCCACACGTCGCCCAGGTCGTCGTTCCGTGCCTCGTCGGCCTCGCCTGCGTCCTGATCGCCGTCACACCCTCGCTGTAAGACGGAACCCTCTTCGCCGACGCCCGGCCCCGCGTCATTCAACCGAGGAGCGTCGTGTCACTCGAGATTCTTCCCCCGATCATCGTCGCGCGTCCACACCGCGACCCCATCACGACGACCCAGGACGCGCTGTCGGTCTGCGCGCTCGCGATGCGCCGCCCGCTCACCGACTCCCTCATCGTGCTGCTCCTCGACGCCCAGCGCCGGGGCGTGGGACTGTTGAGCGTGTCAGGCGCACGGTTCGATGAACACGTGCACGAGGTGATCGCCGCGAGTTCGACGACGCTCGACGTCGAATCGATCGTCGTCGTGGAATGCCGAGGTGAGCCGCGACTCGACGGGAGCCTCGTGCGCGCACGGCGTGCGTGCGATCGTGCTGGTCTCGTCCTCGACGAGGTGATCGTCGTCGAGTCCGGTTCGATCAGACGTCGCGGGGACTAGTGGTGACAGCCGCAACCACTGCCACAGCCGCCGGCTCGCGGTGCCGGAGACGGTGCGGGTGTCGACGACTGATTGCCACCGACGGAGGCGAACACGCTCAGAAGGCGCACCGCGGTGTCGTGGCCTTGCGGACACGTTGCGGGATCGTTGGCCTGCGACATCGAGCGACGCTCCTCGAACACCGAGTCACACGTCTTGCACCGGAACTCATAGGTTGGCATGCACCTAGTGTAGGAACCATGAGTTCGCCGGCGCCCCTCTCGACGCGCCCGGCCGTCGCCGAACCAATCACGGAGCGGGTCCCCGAGACCGACGAGCCGTCGATGGCCCACATCGTCAAGACCGAACCCGGAGAGGACGCAGCCGCCAAGGTGCTCGAGGCCCGCATCTACGGCACCCCGCTCGAGGCGCTGTGTGGTCACGTCTGGGTGCCGTCGCGAGACCCGAAGCAGTTGCCGCTGTGCGACGTGTGCAAGGACATCTACGACACCTACCGCATGTTCAACGACGGACTGAACGAGACGCCGAACGACTAACGGAAGTTGCGTGCCGCGACCACGGCCCGCATCGGTAGCGGCGCCATGTGCTCGGCGACGACGTTGACGACGCCCTCTGCGACCTCCAAGCGTCCGCGCACGAGGAGCGCCGCGGATCCCCGCGCCACCTTGCGATACCGAACCCAGCATCCCTGGGAGACGACGACGTTGATGAGTCCGGTCTCGTCTTCGAGGTTGATGAACGTGACGCCCTGTGCCGTCATCGGTCGCTGGCGGTGCGTGACGGTGCCGGCGACGACCACCTTGTCGGCGCGACAGGTAGCGAGCGAACTCGCTGGCACGACGCCCATCTTGGTCAACTCCTCGCGCAACATCTCCGTCGGGTGACCGCTCGGGGACATCCCCGTCGCCCACAAGTCGGCGATCAACTCCTCGATCGGTTCCATTCCCGGCAGCGGTGGCGCCTCGACGCCCGTCGTCACGCCGGCGAGTCGATCCGGCCGCGACTCGATCACCGCACCTGCGCTCCACAACGCATCGCGACGCGTGACGGCAAAGCAGTCACCGAACGCACCGGCGGTCGAGAGTGCCTCGAGCTGCGCGACGCCGAGGTCCGGCACCTTGCGCACGAGGTCCTCCATGTCGTGATACGGGCGGTGGGCTTCGATTTCTCGTGCGAGGTCGTCACCGATTCCACGCACGGAGGAAATCCCGAGGCGCACGCCGAGACCACCGGTGGACGACTCGACGCGCTCGAGCGTCGCCTTCGCGCGCGAGGCGTTCACGTCCGGCTGGCGCACGACCACGCCGTGACGACGCGCGTCTTGCACGAGCGAATGCGGTGACCAGAACCCCATCGGTTGGGCGTTCAACAACGCGGCACAGAACGCGGCGGGCTCGTGCAACTTGATCCACGCGGAGGCATAGACGAGATAGGCAAAGCTCACCGAGTGGCTCTCGGGGAACCCGTAGTTGGCGAACGCGGCCATCTTGGCAAAGATGCGATCGGCGACCTCTCCGCGAATGCCGCGCTCGGCCATCCCCGCATACAGACGCTCGGACAACTTCTGCATGCGCGCCTGTGAGCGCTTCGAACCCATCGCCTGGCGCAGTTCGTCGGCCTGTGCGGGCGTGAACCCGGCGACGTCGATGGCCATCTGCATCAGTTGCTCCTGGAACAACGGCACACCAAGGGTCTTGCCGAGGCTGTTCTCGAGGAGCGGATGGAGATAGGTGACGGGTTCCTGGCCGTTGCGTCGACGGATGTAGGGATGCACCGATCCACCCTGGATCGGACCGGGCCTGATGAGTGCGACCTCGACGACGAGGTCGTAGAAGCGTCGCGGCTTGAGGCGCGGCAACGTCGCCATCTGCGCACGCGACTCGATCTGGAACACCCCGACGGTGTCGGCGCGACACAACATCGCATACACCTCGTCCTCCTGCGGGATCGTCGCGAGGTCGATCACCCGGTCACGGAACTCGGCGATGAGATCGATCGCATGGTGCAGCGCGGACAACATCCCGAGACCGAGCAGGTCGAACTTCACGAGGCCGACGGCGGCGCAGTCGTCTTTGTCCCACTGCAGCACGCTGCGATTGGCCATTCGTCCCCACTCGACGGGACAGACCTGGGTGACCGGCCGATCGCACATCACCATTCCCCCGGAGTGGATGCCGAGGTGTCGCGGGGCGTCCTCGATCGCACTGGCCATCTCGAGCACCGCAGGCGGGATGGTGTGGTCCCCGGCGGCGATCGTGGTGGACAGCGATCCCCATCCGTCGACCTGCTTGCTCCACGCATCCTGCTGGCCGGGGGCATGGCCGAGCGCGCGCGCCATGTCCCGCACCGCAGAGCGCGCGCGATAGGTGATGACGTTGGCGACCTGTGCCGCATGGTGGCGACCATGACGCTCGTAGACGTACTGGATGACCTCCTCGCGTCGACCGCTTTCGATGTCGATGTCGATGTCGGGCGGACCGTCGCGTTCGGGCGACAAGAAACGTTCGAAGAGCAGACCGAGCGAGACCGCATCGGCCTTGGTGATGCCGAGGGCGTAACACACCGCGCTGTTGGCCGCGCTCCCACGACCCTGACACAAGATGTTGGAACGTTCACAGAACTGCACGATGTCCCACACGACGAGGAAATAGCCGGCAAAGCCGAGTGCGGCGATCACGTCGAGCTCGTGGTCGATCGTGCGCCAGGCACGCGAGCGCAAGGAGAGGTCCTCGCCCTCCGAGGGTCGTGTGCCGTAGCGACGCACGCCACCGGCCTCCACCAGACTGCGCAGGAACCCCATCTCGTCGGTGCCTTGCGGACACGGAAATGGCGGCAACTTCGGGGCCAACAGGCGCAGGTCGAAGGCCGCGTCCATCCCGACCTCGGCGGCCGTGGCGACGACGCCGGGATACCGCGCGAATCGTCGATACTGCTCCGCCCCGCTGCGCAGATACGCCATCGCCGCGGGTGGAAGCGACGCATCGACGTCGTCCAGGCTCGCGCGGTTGCGCACCGCAGCGACCGCGGTTGCCAAGCGATGCTGCGACGGCACCGCATACAACACGTCGTTGGTCGCCACGCAGCGCAGGCCGTTGCGATGTGCGATGCGCACGAGTTCGTCGTTGCGCACCGAATCGATCGGATCCCCGTGGTCCCACAGTTCCATCAACACGTTGTCCCGGCCGCAGGAGGAAACGATCTGTTGCACCACCCGCTCGGCTGCCGCCGGTCCGTCGTCGTGCATCGCGCGCGCGACCGCGCCGCTCGCACCACCCGTGAGCACCCACCAGTCGCTCCCAGAAAATTCGGCCAGACGCTCGATGCGAAACACGGGTCGGTCCTTGCTCCCGGCGAGCTGGCCGTCGCTCACCGCGGACGCAAGGTGGGCATACCCGCGCGGGTTGCGGGCGAGGACCACCACGTCGCCTTGGGTGCACTCGAGATGCGCGCCGAACACCGTCGGCAACTCGAGTGCCCGCGCCGCCTCCGCGAACCGCACGATGCCGTAGAGGCCGTTGCGATCGGTGAGCGCAAGCGCGGAAAGCGACAATCGTGTCGCCTGCTCGACGAGTTGTTCGGGATGCGACGCACCTTGGAGGAAGGAAAAGTGCGAACGACAGTGCAGCTCGGCGTACGGATGACGCGACTCTCCGCGCACGACGTCGACTGCGACGTACGGCTGACGCTTTGCGCCCCACGCGGGTCCGTCACCACCTGCGTTCCACGACGGACTGCGTGGCGCACGACCGTCCGAGAGTCGGGACTCGAGTTCCGACCACGGCATCGCCACATACGACGGATCGCTCCCCATGACGGGTGAGGATAGCGAACATATGTTCGCTTCTGACCGGGGCTAGCGGGTCAGCGTGCGGGCGACGCGCAGGGCCCCCGCCAGGCCCACGTCGGCGATCGACAGGGCCTCATCCCAGTCAAACCAGCGCACTTGCTGGCTTTCGTCGGCCCCCGGGCGGGGCTCGGCGTCCTCGGCCTGGACGAGGTAGCGCACGTCGAGGTGAGTGTGGCCGCGGGGTCCGGGATGCACGTCCACGTGCATCAGCCACGGGCCGCTCGAGGGGTGGGCGACGACGAGGCCGGTCTCTTCGCGGGCCTCGCGCAACGCGCCCTCGGCCGGTGTCTCGCCCGCCTCGATGTGACCGCCGGGCTGCAACCACAGGTTCAATCGCTTGTGCAGGTGCAACACGACGCCGCGTTCGCCGACGACGAGTGCTGACCCCGTCACGTGAATCGGGTCGGCGTGTTCGTCGAACGGATGCGACAGCGTCGGGGCGATCTCCAGGAACTGTGCGATCGACGATCGCTCACGTTCGTCGCAGGGAATCGCCGCACGCAGTTGCGCGCAGAGTTCCTGCACGAGTTGTGAATCGGACTTCCCTGCACGGCTCGACATGACGCCCCATAAGTTATCGGCGATTGAAAAACTTTCACCCGTAGCGCGCCGTGATCCCCCAACGACCGTTGTCCAGTATGACGACGACGGCCGTCTGTGCGCCGCGATCGTCGTCGAGCACGAATTGCATGCGCACGATGCGTCGGCGACGCAGGCCGTCCCACCATCGCTCCTCCACCGGCCACGGACCGGCCCACGAACGAACGAGATATCGACGCTCGCCGACGACGACGTGATGTGGTCGTGCGCTCAACTCGTGCCGACCGCTCACCGACACGAGTCGATCGTGTGCGTCACGCACCGCGACGTCGCGTGCCTCGTCGAACACGATCGACGGCGACGGCGACGGCAACGCACCGCTCCATCTCCTCGTCGGCGTGACACCGTCGCGGCGATGATCGAAGTCGACGAGGGCAGCGGGCGTGAGCTCGAAGACCTCCGAGGGATCTCGACCGCCCCGCCACAACGGCACCCGCACGGCCTGCTGGCCGAGTGCCGCGGTGAGCTCGGAAATGGCCCGCTCGGCGTCCTCGTCGGCCTGGCTGCGACCGCCCCACAGCCCCAATTGGCGCCCGCTCAGGGGTTCGAGGCCGACCGGGTCGAGCCGGATCGTCACCACCCCGGCCGTCGGTATTCGGGAGGAAACGAAGGACTCCATCTGCCAACGCACGCGCTCGGTGATCGCGACCGCCGACAAGCCCTCGGGCTGATACCACAGTCGTTCGCTCGTCTCGCCGTGATCGGTGGTCAGCGAGACGTGGATGCGCACGCACTGGGTGGCGTGCGAGTGGAGGTGTGCGACCAGGTCTCCCGCGATGACACGCGCGAGGTTGACCACGATTCCGACGTCTTCGATCGGATCTTCGCTGCGATGCATCGTCGCGTGTTGCGGTGGTGGCGCGATGACGACCGGTGGGTGACGGTCGAGTCCCCGTGCGAGACGATGGACCTGCGCACCGAGCGGGCCGAAACGCGCGACGAGCACGGACTCGCGCAACCCCACGAGGTCCCCCAGTCGACGCAGTCCGAGGCGATGCAGGAGCGACACGGTCTGCAGGTCGACTCCCGCATGTTCGGCGAGCACCGCGACGTCGAGCTCGGCGAGCAACCGTCTCGTCATCGCCGACTCGACGACGACCGGCGAACCGGTCGCGGCCGCATGGTGCGCAGCGACGGTGGCGGCAAGGCGCCCGTCGGCGACACCGACACCGAAATGAACGCCACGAGTGGACGCGTTCGCGACGAGCTCGTGGAGTCGCTCTGCGAGCGCCTGGTCACCGCCGAAATATCGCGACGGCCCGCGCGTGGCAATGAGCACCATTCCCGGTCGGGTCACCTCGACGAGCGGGGCGATCTCGCACACCGCGCGCACGAGTGGCTCGAAGGCGATGCGATCGCGTTGCTCGGCGGCGGGTTCGATGACGAGGTCGGGCGCAAGACCCTGGGCCTGGCGTATGCGCATGCCCACCTCGACGCCATCGCGGGCCGCCGAAGAGGTGCGGGCGACGATGCGTTGGGCCGACACGACGGCAAGCGATGCATCCGCGAGGCCGCGCTCGATCGCTGCCGCCTGGGCGGGCCAGTCGGGACTGGCCACGACCGCCACCCGGGTGACGGCGGCATCCATCAGCCGACGTGGCGCAACGTGTGGCGAGTGCTGCGCGCCACACGTCGGCCACTCACCTCGACTTCGAGATCACGACAGCGCACGTGGCCCGCTCCGTGCTCGATGCCGTGCCACTCGGTCGTCGCCGTGTGCACGACGACGTCCGGGCTGAACACCGATGCGACCTTCGAGGTGCGCGAGCAGTCCACGCACACCGCGACGGCGCGTCTCGCCTGGATCCGCGTCGCGAGACGTTGCGCGTCGCCTGCCGTCACACCACGCGGGACGCCGAGCAACACGACGGCGAATCCCTCCACTGCCGCCCCGACCGCCGATATCCATTCGCGCGGCGTGCGCATCGGACCGACGACCACCGTCCTGTCGAGTGCCACCCCGTGTTCGAAGGCGGCCTGGAGACCGAGATCGTCCAGACCGATCACCGCGAGCCACGAGCCTTCCTGCGTGGCGCGCGCGACGACCTGCAACCCGAGCGACATCGCCGCGTCTCCCGCGCACCACACGATGCGGCCACGCACGAGTCCCCGACCGCCAAAGAGTGCACACAGATGCTCGGCGACGGGAAGCGACTCGGTCTCGCCCTGCGTGGCGGGACGCACGAGACCTGTCGTCAGTGCGTGGGTCAGGCGGTCATGCACGCGCACAGCGTAGCGAACATATGTTCGCTCGTGGCCGGCTAGTTGCGACGGGCGAGTTCGTTCAGCGAACCGACGAGATGACGGGCGTCCCCCGTCCAATGGTCCGCACCAAGATCGCGTGCGGCGACGTCCCCGCGCACGGCCGCGCCACCCGCATACACCGGCACGTCCGTCACGCGCTTGATCGCCGAGATCGTCGAGCGCGCCGACTCGAGCGCCTGTGCCACCGTCACTCCGACGCACACCGCCACGACGTCGTTGCTCACTTCGACGGCATGTGCGAAGGCGTCGGCTGGCATGTTCGCGCCGAGGTCGTGCACCTCCCACCCTTCGTGGCGCACGAGGTCGGCGACCATGCTGATGACGAGCGCATGCTCCTCACCCGCCGGTGCGCCCATCACGATCGCACCCTTGGACACGCCGCGATGCTTGAAGCGCGAGCCGACCTGGCCGATGAGACGCAGTGCGATGCCGCTTGCGCGATGCTCGACGTGGATGCCGAGCTCGCCCGCCGCCCACCGCTCGCCGATCGAGGCGAGCGCGGGAGCGAGCACGTCGAGATAGACGAAGGCGACGTCGTTGCCAGCCCGCAGCGCCGACTCGAGGACCTCGAGCGAGCCACGTTCGTCACCCTCGACGAGCCGGGACTCGAGCCGCTGGGCCCACGGTGCCGTTCGCCGACCGGTGTGGGGCTCGTCGGCCACGGCCACCTTGGACGAGCGAAACGCCTCGAGGTCACCGGAGGCCACGAACCAGGTGCGGCCGCGCTTGGTCGCGGGGAGGAGACCCTGTCGCACGTAGCGATAGACGGTCATGTAGTGCACGTCGAGTTCTGCCGCGGCGTCGTGGAGGGAGATGTCAACCATGGCTCGACCCAGTTTCACATCACGCGCGCAACCGCGCGTAACTCAGCCCTGCTTCGCGCGGGCTTTGGCGAGCGCTGCCTGGCTGCGAGCGAGCAATGCTGGTGGGATCTTGGCGAGGTTCGGATCGCCCGATGCGGGGGCCGCATCACCCGAGCCACTGGCAGCCGGTGTCGCCGAGGAGGGGACCTGCTTCATCAGTTCCTCTTCGGTCGGGGGAACCTTGCCCGGCGTCCAGAACTGATACATGTCCTCGACGGCGGACACGAGCGCAGCTTCGCTCGCACCACCCGAGGTGTCGAGGGTGATCATGTTGCCGTAGACGTGCACGGCACTCACTGCCCCGGTCGAAAAGAGGCGCCGAGCCAACACGTCGGCCGGCTTGGAACCCCGGGCATCCTCGGCGCTCGCGTAGTGCTCGTGGCCCTGGCCGGTGAGCGAACGGTTGATGGAGAATCGAACCCGACCGGGGGTGGACGACGGCATCTTCGTGACGGCAACGGGCTGGCCCATGGACGACCACACTAGTTGGCACGCCTTCTCCCGAAGCGACCCGACTGGATACGGTTGAGGCCATGTCGAACACCGTGTCGGTCGAAGAGTTTGCGTCCCAGGCCCGTTCCTTCCTCGAGCGTCACGCCGAGCGCAAGGAGGCAGCCAAGACGTTCGTCTGGGGCGAGGGCTCCGACAACGTTGCGATGTTCGAAGAGCGCAGTCGTGAAGCCGAGATGGAAGTGCTCAAGCGCGCCAAGGAATGGCAGGCGACGCGCTTCGACAACGGCTTCGGCTGGATCACCGGTCCGACGCAGTACGGCGGGGCGGGCCTCACCCCCGCCCACGAGCGCGCCTACAACGCCGTCGAGCGCGACTTTCGCACGCCGAGCCTCGGCGTGTTCCAGATCGGCCTCGGCATGGTCGCCCCGACGATCCTCGCGCACGCCACCGAACGCGCCAAGGACC
>CAYSRZ010000005.1:0-36060 GCA_964433615.1 uncultured Acidimicrobium sp.
GTGACGGCCCATGCCGCCGTAGGTGTCGACGATGATCTTGCGGCCGGTGAGGCCGGTGTCGGCATGTGGTCCACCCTTGACGAACTCACCCGTCGGGTTGATGTGCACCGCATAGTTGTCGTTGCTGAATTCCTTCGGCACCACCGGTCGGATGACCTGCTCGATGAGGTCGGGTCGGATCACCGTGTCGCGCGGCGTTCCGTCGGCGTGCTGAGTCGAGATCAACACCGTGGTCAAGCGAACGGGCTTTCCGTCTTCGTATTCGAAGGTGACCTGAGTCTTGCCGTCCGGGCGCAGGTATGGAATGGCTCCCGACTTGCGGACCTCAGACAGCCGCTCCGCCATGCGATGTGCAAGCCAGATCGGCAGCGGCATGAGCTCCTTGGTCTCGTTGCAGGCGTAGCCGAACATCATTCCCTGGTCGCCAGCACCCTGTGAGTTCAGGCGGTCTTCTGCGCTCTTGCCGGAGCGGATCTCCTCGCTCTTGTCGACGCCCTGGGCGATGTTCGAGCTTTGTTCGTCGATCGACACGATGACAC
This sequence comes from uncultured Acidimicrobium sp., assembly GCA_964433615.1. Lineage (GTDB taxonomy): Bacteria > Actinomycetota > Acidimicrobiia > Acidimicrobiales > Ilumatobacteraceae > UBA3006. The sequence continues at coordinate 540 of CAYSRZ010000005.1, forward strand.
CGCAGGTGTTGCCGTCGAAGCCGTAGAGGGCGTTGTCGTAACCGATGTCCTTGATCACTTCGCGGGCGATCTTCGGGATGTCGACGTACGCCGACGTCGTGATTTCGCCCGCGACGACGCACAGACCGGTCGTGAGCAGAGTCTCACAGGCGACGCGACCCTGGGGATCTTCGGTGAGGATCGCATCCAGCACCGCATCCGACACCTGGTCGGCCATCTTGTCCGGGTGACCCTCGGTCACGCTCTCGGAAGTAAAAGTGAAGCTTCTCACAACGTCTCCTGCGTTCGTGCAGGCGGGTGCCCGCAACAACGAAGACAGACTAGTTCGCCTTGGACCCTCGGATCCGAATCACCTCGTCGAGGATCTCGCGAGCGATCTCTCGCTTGTCAGCAAGGGCGACCTCGCGCACGGCTCCCCCACGGACCACGAGGGTCACGGCGTTCGTGGAGTGACCGAAGCCCACGTTCGGAGCCGACACATCGTTGGCCACGATCATGTCGACCCCCTTTCGTTCAAGCTTCGCTCGGGCATTGGCGAGCATGTCGGAGGTTTCGGCGGCAAAGCCCACCAGGGTCTGCCCAGCCCCACGAGTGGTGCCCAACTCGGCGAGGATGTCCGGGGTCGCCTCCAGTTCGATTGCACCGAGGCCCTCGATCGAACCGGTCGCGGGATCCTTTTTCAACTTGCCGGTCGCCGTCCTGGCTGGCCGCACGTCGGCGACCGCGGCCGCCATCACGACGACGTCGGCGGACGCTGCGTAGCGGGTCATCGCCTCCCGCATCTCGGCGGCCGTCTCGACCTCGACGACGTCGAGTCCGGGTCGCGACTCGGCGGCGACGGTCGACACGAGCGTGACCTTCGCACCGCGTGCCAACGCCTCGTCGGCGATGGCGAGACCCTGCTTGCCGGAGGACCGGTTTGCGATCACGCGCACCGCGTCGATCGGCTCGCGCGTACCTCCCGTCGACACGACCACGTGCAAGTCGGCATAGTCCCCGGGACTCAGCATCTGCTCGATCGTCGCCACGATTCGTGAGGGTTCGGCGAGACGACCGGCTCCGACGTCACCGCCGGCGAGCCGACCAACCTCCGGCTCACAGATGGACACTCCCCGACGACGCAGCGTCGCGATGTTGTCGACGACGGAGGCGTGTTCCCACATCTCGGTGTGCATGGCGGGACACACGAGCACCGGCGCACGCGTGGCGATCAGCGTGGCAACCGCCATGTCGCTCGAGATGCCGGCTGCGAAACTGCCGATCAATCGGGCCGTCGCGGGCGCCACCACGATCAGGTCGGCTCGCTGTGCGAGGCGCGTGTGCGGAATCGGGTCGCTGTCGTCCCACAGCGTGGTGCGCACCGGTTCGGACGCGAGCGCGGACAAGGTCGTCTTGCCGATGAAGTGCTCCGCATCACTCGTCATGATCGGTGCGACGTGTGCGCCGGCATCGACGAGACGACGGCATACCTCGACGGACTTGTATGCCGCGATCCCACCGGAGACGATGAGAACGACGTTCTTTCCGGACAGCGCTGTCATGGTCGAGCGCCCCGCGTGGAACCTATTCGTTGGTTGCGTCGGCTTCGACCGCGACATCGGTCGACTCGACGGCGTCCGTCGACTCAGCGATGACCTCGTCGACTGCTGCATCGAGCAGCTCGGCGTCCAACTCGGCCTCGAGTTCCTCGTAGACCGTCAACGGCACGCTCTTGATCTTGTCTGCGGCGATCTCTTCGAAGCTGATCGACAGCGGCTTGCGCGACGTGGAGCTGACCTGCGGCGGAACCATCGTCCCGAGCCCTTCGCCCAGCTGGTTGAAATACGAGTTGATCTCCCGGGCGCGGCGCGCGGACAAGGTGACGAGGGCGAACTTCGAGTGCGTGCGATCCATCAACCCCTCGAGGGTCGGGTTCATCATGGTGTCGTCAGCGTTCATGGACGTCCTTTCGCCGGCTGTGGGGCCCATCGGGCCGGGTGTCCACTCTACCCGCGTCGGCGGGTCCGTTCACCGCTGATCAAGGCCAGCATCGCCTCGATCGTGGCGTCCAAGTTGTCGTTCACGATCACGTGGTCGGCAAGCGCCCGACCCACGGGCTCTTCCTCTTCGGCCTTCTTCAGGCGCTCGTGGACCTTGGTGTCGGCGTCACCTCGCGCCACAAGGCGACTGCGCTGCTCTTCTCTCGTGGGTGGCAAGACGAAGATGAGGAGTGCGCCTGGATGCTGGGCCTTGACCTGTTGTGCTCCGTCCACCTCGATTTCGAGCACGATGTCGCATCCCTCGGGCGGCTCGGGCGACGGCGTGCCGTAGAAGTTGCCGATGAACTCGGTCCACTCGAGGAATCCACCTTGGTCGATGCGTTGCTGGAACTCCTCGCGCGACACGAACCGATAGGCGTCGCTCGACTCCCCCGGCCTGCGGTCCCTCGTCGTCCACGACCTGCTCAACCACAACCGTGGGTCACGCTTGACGAGTGCTTCGACGATCGTGCTCTTGCCGACCCCGCCGGGACCGGACACGACGATGATCAACCCCTCACTCACGCACGTTCCTCGCTGATCGCGACGAGTTGACGTCGAACGTCGTCGTCGAGGTCGCCGCACTGGGCGTGCTCGGAAACGCCGAGATGGGCGAGATGCCCACGTGCCGCCACCTTGCCGATGCCCGGAACGCTCTCGAGGGCCTTCACCACGTAGACGAACCGCGCGGCGTCGTCGTCACGAGCAAAGACCGCCGCCAAGGTCGTCGCACCAGACGCAAGGTCGGCTTGAACCTGTTGGATCCCGCGTCGCAACGTCTCCAAGCGGAGCGTTGCGTCGACTGCCATCAGCGCAGTTTACTCCTCGCGTTCTGTCAACGCCCGCTTCGGTGGGCACGGCCGACGACGTCGACCCACGACGTGACGCCGTGTTCTCGTGCGCAGTCGTCGAGTTCGTCTCGAACATGTGCACATGCGCGCGGATCGGCGAACGACGCCGTTCCGACCTGCACGGCACTCGCCCCCGCCGCCATCATCGCAAGGGCCTCGTGTCCGCAGGTGATTCCGCCGACGCCAACGATCGGCAGCGTCGGCATCGCTGCGTGCACCTCGTGCACCGCGCGCAACGCGATGGGATGGATCGAGCGGCCCGACAGTCCGCCGGCGCCATTGCCGAGCGACGCCCGCCACGGTGGGGACGAAAGCGACATCCCGCGAACGGTGTTGATGAGCGTGACGGCCTCGGCTCCGGCGTCGCGGGCAGCCCGCGCCATCGCCACGAGCTCGTGGGTGTTCGGACTCAGCTTGGCCCAGGCCGGACATCCCATGCCCTTCGTCGCCTCCATGATTTCGGCGATCAACGAGGCGCTATGGGCGAACATCTCATGGTTCGTAGCGCCAGCGTCGCCATGGGCGATGTTCGGGCAGCTCAAGTTCACCTCGACTGCGGCGAGACGCGATGCGATCGGTCGCACGATCTCGACGGCTCGGACGTAGTCGTCGACGTTGAATCCCCAGATGCTGAGCACGACCGTCGCCCCGAGTGCTTCGAGTGCGACGAGGCCGTCGCCGATCCACGACTCGATGCCCGGGCCCTGCAGGCCGACGGCGTTCAACATGCCTCCCGGCACCGGCGCAAGTCGTGGCGCAGCGTTTCCCTCCCAGGAAAAGTGCGCGAGCGACTTCACGACGACCGCACCGAGGGTGTCCAGATCGACATATCGCGCGAGTTCGGTTCCGTAACCAGCCGTCCCCGAGGCGGTCATCACCGGATGGCGCAGCGTGACCGAACCGACCCGTGCAGGCGACGTCTGCATCACGATCGCTCGTGGTACTCCTGCAGGGACTTGACGCCGAGCGCCCGTGCGCGCTGCTCGACCAGACCCTGCACTGCCGCGAGCGCAGCATTGATCGTCGTCACGGACGACACGCGACAGATGTTGGCCGCCTTGCGTATCGCCTCACCGTCGCGATGCGATCCGCGACCACGGGGCGTGTTGATGACGAGGGCGATCTCGCCGCGCTTGATCAGCTCGACCGCGTCGTCATCGGCGCTGCCCGATCCCTCGGAGACCTTGCCCACCACCCGATCCACCTGCTGGCCGAAGCGCGCAAGGTAGTCGGCCGTTCCACGCGTCGCAGCGATTCCCATTCCGAGCTCGCGCAACCGCTTGGCGACCGCGAGCCCCATCGGCTTGTCCCGGTCGTTCAACGACAAAAACGCCGTGCCCGACGTCGGAATCTCGTTGCCCGCTGCAGACTCGGCCTTCACGAATGCGCGTCCGAACGTCGAGTCGATACCCATCACCTCGCCCGTGGAGCGCATCTCTGGCCCGAGTGCCGTGTCCACTTCCGGGAATCGGTTGAACGGAAGCACCGCCTCCTTCACCGCCACATGACCGTTGTTCACTGGCGGGAGCAACAGACCGGAGGAACGTAATTCGGCGAGCGTCGCACCGAGCATCACGCGGGACGCGACCTTGACGAGGGGCACACCGGTGGCCTTGGCCACGAACGGCACGGTGCGACTGGCGCGTGGGTTCGCCTCGATCACGTAGACCTTGCTTCCCGCGACGGCGAACTGGACGTTGATCAGTCCTCGCACGTCGAGGGCGTTGGCGATCGTCGTCGTGTAGGACTCGATGATCTCCACGATCCACGACTCGAGGGTCGGAGCCGGCAACGCACACGCAGAGTCGCCGGAGTGCACGCCGGCTTCCTCCACGTGTTCCATCACGCCACCGATCAACACCTCCCCCGTCGCGTCACGAATCGCGTCCACGTCGACCTCGGTCGCGTCGTCGAGGAATCGATCGATGAGCACCGGACGTTCGGCACTCAGACCGCCCTCACGCCCGAGCGTGCCCGCGGCGGCCATTTCCGCCATCGCCCGCGTGAGGTGCGCTTCGTCGTGGACGATCTGCATCGCCCGCCCGCCGAGCACGTAGCTCGGTCGCACGAGCACCGGATATCCGACGCGTCCGGCGACCGCGAGCGCCTCGTCCACCGTGAGCGCGGTCCCACCGGGCGGCTGTTCGATCCCGAGCGACGCACAGAGCGCACTCCACTTCTCGCGATCCTCCGCGAGGTCGATCGACGCCGGCGACGTTCCGGCCACGAGAGCAGCGGGTATGCGATTGGCGAGCTTGAGCGGCGTTTGTCCACCGAGACCGACGATGACTCGTGGTTCGCGACCGGACGCCTGGCGCTCGGCCTCGATCACGTTCATCACGTCTTCCTGCGTGAGCGGCTCGAAGTACAAACGGTCCGAGGTGTCGTAGTCGGTTGACACGGTCTCGGGATTGCAGTTGACCATGATCGTCTCGTAGCCCGCATCGCGCAAGGCAAAACTCGCGTGCACGCAGCAGTAGTCGAATTCGATCCCTTGGCCGATGCGGTTCGGTCCGCTACCGAGGATGATGACCTGAGGCTTGGTCGACGGACGAACTTCGGTCTCGTCTTCGTACGTCGAATAGTGGTATGGCGTCTGGGCGGAGAACTCGGCACTGCACGTATCGACTGCCTTGTACGTGGGGACGACCCCGGCCGCAACGCGTGTCGTGCGCACGAGCGCTTCGTTCTCGCCCCAGAGATAGCCAAGCTGGGCATCGGAGAAACCGAGACGCTTGGCGCGACGCCACTCGGCAGGTGTCAACTCCGCCACCTTCTTGGCAGACAAGTGTGCCCGCTCCTCGACGATCATCGACATCTGGTCCAGGAACCAGTAATCGATCTTGCACGACCGATAAATCGCATCGAGGTCGATTCCACGCCGGATGCACTCGCCGACCTGGAAGAGCCGCTCTGGAGTGGCGACGGCGATCATCGCCAACATGTCGTCGTCGCTTCGCCCACGGTAGATCTCCTCGGAGGGATCACAGTTCAAGCCAAGGTGCCCGTTTTCGAGGGAGCGCAGCGCCTTTTGCAGGCTCTCCGTGAACGTGCGACCGATGGCCATCGCCTCACCGACGCTTTGCATCTGGGTTCCGAGCACGCCAGGCGTTCCAGGGAACTTCTCGAATGCCCACCTCGGAACCTTCGTCACGACGTAGTCGATCGTCGGCTCGAAGCTCGCCGGGGTCTTCTTGGTGATGTCGTTGGAGATTTCGTCGAGCGTGTACCCGACGGCGAGCTTCGCCGCAATCTTGGCGATCGGGAATCCCGTCGCCTTCGACGCGAGCGCGGACGACCGCGACACGCGCGGGTTCATCTCGATGACCACCTGCTCACCGGTATCGGGGTTCACGGCGAACTGCACGTTCGAGCCACCGGTCTCCACGCCGACGCGCCTGATGCAGGCGAACGCAGCATCTCGCATTTCCTGGTACTCGACGTCCGACAGCGTCATTGCCGGAGCGACGGTGATCGAGTCCCCCGTGTGCACCCCCATCGGATCGACGTTTTCGATCGAACAGATGATCACGCAGTTGTCCGCGCGATCCCGCATCACCTCGAGCTCGTACTCTTTCCACCCGGCGATCGAGGACTCGATCAACACCTCGTTGATCGGTGACGCATCGAGACCGTTGGAGACGACCGAGATGAACTGTTCCTTGGTGTGGGCGATGCCCGTTCCCCGCCCACCGAGGATGTAGGCGGGTCGAATGATGACGGGCAACCCGATCTCGGCAAGCACGACGTCGGCCTCGGCCATCGAATGGGCGATCCCGCTGCGCGGAACCTTGAGGCCGATCTCGATCATCGCCTGTTTGAACTTGTCGCGGTCCTCTGCAGTCGCAATCGCCTCCGCGTTCGCGCCGATCAACTCGGGCGTTCCGGGATGACCGACGATGCCCCGTTCGTGGAGCGCCATCGCCAGGTTGAGGGCCGTCTGACCACCGAGCGTCGGCAGCACCGCATCGGGTTTCTCCCGCTCGATGATCGCCGTCAGCACCTCCACGGTGAGCGGTTCGATGTAGGTGCGGTCGGCGAAGTCCGGGTCGGTCATGATCGTCGCCGGATTCGAGTTCGCCAGCACGACCCGGTAACCCTCCTCGCGCAGCACGCGGCAGGCCTGGGTCCCGGAGTAGTCGAACTCGCAGGCCTGACCGATCACGATGGGGCCGGATCCGATGATGAGGATCGTCGAGAGGTCGTCGCGCCGCGGCATCAGCGACCGTCCATCAGGTCGGCGAACTCGGCGAACAGATACCTGCTGTCGTGTGGCCCTGGCCCAGCTTCTGGGTGGTATTGCACGCTGAATGCACGATGTCCGATGACCCTCATTCCCTCGTTGGTGAGGTCGTTCAGGTTGGTGTGGGTGATCTCGGCGATGCCCGTCAACGACGCCGGGTCGACGCAAAAGTTGTGATTCTGGCTCGTGATCTCGACGTGTCCCGTGCGCACGTTGCGCACCGGATGGTTGGCCCCGTGGTGACCGAAGGGCAACTTGAACGTCGAGCCGCCGAGGGCAAGCGTGAGGAGTTGGTGACCCAGACAGATGCCGAACAATGGCACGCCCGATTCGACGAGCGACCGGATCGCCTCTGGTGCGCCTCGCACGATCTCGGGATCGCCCGGTCCATTGGAGAGGAACACGCCGTCGGGCGACATCGCCCGCACCTCGTCAGCAGTGGTCGACGCAGGAACGACGGTGACGGTTGCAATCTCTGCGAGACACGACAGGATCGTCGACTTGATCCCGAAGTCGTAGGCGACGACCTTGTGACGCCCTGAACCGACGACGTACGGGGCAGGCGTCGTGACCTGTGAGACGAGGTCGATGCCCGTGGTCCCCGACTCGCTCTTGGCGGCAGAAAGGAGCGCGTCGACCGGACGCGCACCGAAGGCTCCCGGCATCGCCCCGGTGTCGCGAAGTATCCGCGTGAGCCGACGCGTGTCGACTCCCCCGATCCCCTGCACTCCGTGTGCAGCGAGATACGCATCGATGTCGGTATCGCTTCGCCAGTTGCTGCGTCGGCGGGCGAACTCGCGCACGATCACTCCTCGGGCGTGCACACGTCGAGCCTCGTCGTCGAGTCGGGAGGTGCCGTAGTTGCCGATGTGAGGCGTCGTGAACGTGACCATCTGACCCGCATACGACGGATCCGAGATCACCTCCTGGTATCCGGTGAGCCCGGTGTGGAACACGACCTCACCGCTCGCAACGTCGTCGGTCACGGCACCGAGCAGTTCGCCTTCGAACACCTCGCCGTTGGCGAGCACGAGTGCACCTTGGCGAATCTTCACGCAACCACCTCGCCAGCCTCGAGCACCCTGCGGCCCTCGAAGATCGTGTGGCGAACCTTGCCCCGCAGCGTCCTGCCGGCAAACGGAGTATTCGTGCTCTTGCTTTCGAAGACGTAACCATCGATCGACCACGTCGCGTCCATGTCGACGATGCACAGGTTGGCCGGAGAGCCGACCGCGATCGGACGTCCCTGACGTTCCATGCCCGCGATCCGGGCGGGGTTCACCGACATCACCTGTGCGAGCCGGTGCGCATCGAGTCCGAGTTCGGCGTGCACGACGCCAAGAGCGGTCTCGAGACCGATCATTCCCGGAGGAGCCTGGTCGAGCGGGAGTTCCTTTTCGCGACGCACGTGCGGAGCGTGGTCGGTGGCGATCGCATCGATCGTGCCGTCGAGCACACCGGCCTTCAAGGCGTCGATGTCGTCCATCGTTCGTAGCGGCGGATTGACCTTGTACGTGGCGTCGAAGGTCCGCAGCAACTCACTCGTGAGGGCAAGGTGATGCGGCGTCACCTCTGCCGTGACGGGCAATCCGTCGTGTTTCGCCCGTCGCACCAGCTCCACGCTACGCGCCGTGGACAAGTGCAGGAAATGCATTTTTGCACCGGTGAGCCGCACGAGTTCGATGTCGCGATGCACCATCAGTTCTTCGGCGAGTGCGGGCCAACCGGGCAGTCCGAGGTCGCTCGAGCAGCTGCACTCGTGCATCACGGCACCCTTGGTCATCGCCGACACCTCACAGTGCTGTGCGAGCGTGACGTCGAGGTCCTTGGCATAGTCGAGCGCCCGACGCATGAGCTGCGGGTCCTGCACCCCGTTGCCGTCGTCGGTGAACATGGTGACGCCCACGCGCGCGAGGTCGGCAAACGGGGCGAGAGCCTCCCCTTGCCGGCCGACCGTGATGCATCCGCTCGGGGCCACCTCGAGATATCCCGCTTCGCGGGCCTGCATGCGCACGAACTGGACCACCATCGTCGAATCGGCGGCCGGCGTCGTGTTCGGCATCGCGACGAGCCCGGTGTAGCCACCGCGCACCCCGGCACGAGACCCCGATGCGATCGTCTCGGCTTCTTCCTTGCCTGGTTCTCTGAGGTGGGTGTGGAGATCGACGAATCCGGGCATGATCACGCATCCGGTCACGTCGAGGACTTCTGCTGCGGCTGCAGACTTTCCGACTGAGACGATCTGGTTTCCGTCGACCACGACGTCGGCCCGCTCGACTCCCGTGGCGGTGACCACCATTCCATTGACGTATGCCACCGTCATGACGCAACCTCCTCGAGGATCGACGTCGACTGTGCGCCGGACGTCAGGGCCGAATACAACACCGCCATGCGCACGGACACGCCGTTCGCAACCTGACGATGAATGAGTGACTGGGAGATCTCGCTCGGATCGACATGCATCTCGACCCCCCGGTTCATGGGACCCGGATGCATGATTCGCGCGCTCGGCTTGAGCCGTCCGACGCGAGCGTGCGTGAGACCGAACCGCGTCGCGTACTCGGCGAGGTGAGGAATGAGTCCTTGCGACATGCGTTCCGATTGGAGACGCAACATGTACAGCACGTCGACGCCTCCGAGCACGTCGTCGAGCGACGTCGACGACTCGACTGGCCAATGGCCATGGTCGTCGGGCAGCAGCGTCGTCGGCGCGACGAGGATCACTTGCGCCCCGAGCATGGTGAAGGCCTGCACGTTGCTGCGTGCGACCCGGCTGTGCCGGATGTCCCCGACGATCGCCACGGTCAATCCAGTGAGGTCGGTGCAGCCGAAGGCCTCGCGAATCGTGTAGCAGTCGAGCAACGCCTGCGTCGGGTGTTGATGCGCACCATCGCCGGCATTGATGATCGACGCCGTCGTCCATTGGGCGATCTGCCACGGAATGCCCGCCGACTTGTGGCGCACCACGAAGGCGTCGACCCCCATGTCGGTGATCGTCTCGATCGTGTCGCGCAGGCTCTCACCCTTGTTCACGCTCGACGTGGACACACTGAAGTTCATCGTCTCCGCCGAAAGGCGCTTGGCAGCGGTCTCGAAGCTGAGGCGTGTGCGCGTCGAGTCCTCGAGGAACAGACTCACGACGGTCCGTCCGCGCAGCGCCGGAACTTTCGGCACAGGTCGCGAATTGATCTCGGCCATGTGCGCCGCGAGGTCCAACAGCTCCCTCACCCGCTCGACTCCAAGTTCGTCGATCGAACGCACGTGGCTCATGCCCGCCCACCCCCGACGACCGTCACGCCCTCGACGGTGACGCTCACGTCGTCACTCGTGTGCGTCGGCAAGTTCTTGCCGACGAAGTCAGGTCGGATCGGCAACTCACGATGTCCGCGGTCGACGAGCACGGCAAGCTGAACCGACCTGGGTCGACCGAATGCGTTCAGCCCCTCGAGAGCGGCACGCACCGTACGCCCGGTGTAGAGCACGTCGTCGACGAGCACGACGACTGCATCGGTAATGTCGCGCGGAATGTCGCTCACCGCTCCAGGGACGACCGGACGCATGCCGATGTCATCACGAAACATGCTCACGTCGAGCTTGCCGACGATCACTTCGGAGGTCGGTTCGATGTCGGCGATGCGCGCCCCGAGTGCGTCTGCGATCCACGTTCCGCCACGCTGCAGCCCGACGAGGACGACGCCGTCGATGCCCTGGTTTCGCTCGACGATCTCATGGGCGATGCGACTGATTGCCCGACGGATGTCGTCTGCCGACATCACCGCGACCGCGGACGGTCCTGATCCACTCACCTGTCATCCCTTCGTTCGAACCTCACGGGGCCCGATTAACGACTTGACTTGCCGCGCATGACGATAGCACTACGCCAGGCGACGAAACACCACCCACCACGCGTTGCGACCGATCTCCTCGAAGGCTCCCGACTCGCGGGCCCACAGCGCCTCGTCGTCAGGGTTCATGCTCGTGGGCAACATCACGTAGGTCACCGAGTCGGCCATCTCCAACCTGTCGCCCTTGGCGAACACGTCGGGACCATAGAGCGAGCGCTGGAACGGGTTGGGGAACGAATAGATCTCGCGTCTGCGAGCGAGTTGGGCAGTCAGCGGGTGATACGCCGCGACTGATGCGTCACCGGGGATCAGGGCGAACATCTCGGCCGTTGCCACCACCTGCGGACTCGACGGGGGCCACGCGGCGTAATCGACTCTCGACAGCGGGAGTGGCACCCAGAAATACGCGCACACGAGGGAACTGAACGCCACGATCGCGACGACCTGTCGCCGATACGCCAGTTTCACCCGGTGCAGGGCCTCGATCGTGGCGAACACCAGGCACGGCACGACGACGAGTGAGTAGTGGTATTGCACCTGGTACTGGTACCAGAAGGTGCTGAGGAGGTTGATGAAGACGACCCCGAGTGCAGTGAAAATGGCGCTCGGTGCGAGGACCGCAACGAATGCCCCTGGAGCAAACACCTGCCACAGGTACCGCGGTCTCGTGTCGCTCACGAGATGCGCCAGCACGTCCCACGGACGGGTGAACGTGCGTGAGGCGAGCCCTGAAAACCCCCCGAACGGGATGCGCCACGAGTTGCGAAACGTCACACCCGTGAATGAACGCATCACGACAAAGATCATGACGATGCCGACCCCGACGGCGGTGAGTGCGGTGAGGAGGCCACGCCGGCGCTCACCGCGCAGCGCGAAGTAGATCCCGATCGGCACGAGGACGACGGCGACGTCTTCCTTGACGAGCAGCGCCAGCACCACCGCGATCCAGTAGAGACGCCAGCGCTTCAGCGAGCCCGCGACCAGGACCGTGGCGATGAGCGGCCCGAGGAACGAATCGGGATGAAAGTTCTCGAGGTTCGTCCAGACCACTGCAGGATGGACGAGGTACATCCCCGCTGCGACGCAGGCCGCCGCACCACTGCGCAGGCGATGGAGTGCATAACCAAAGAGCGGAACCGCACCTGCAGCGATCACGACGCTTTGCACGGCGAGCAGGATCCACGTCGGGGGGTCGAACCAATACAGCGGGACGACGAAGAGCAAGATGAACGACGAGTGGTCGCCGAAGAGGTTTCGCCCCATCAGGGTGACGAAGGGCGAATCGAAGCGCGACAGGAGCCAGATCCCCTGCTCGTAGAGCCCGAAGTCGTACGCCGAGGTTCCCAGACCGCGATGGATGTCGATCGTCGTGGTCGACATGTACCAGGCGAACGTGACGACGAAAGCCGCACATGCCCACCACCAACCCAGTCGGACGCGAGAGCCATCGGGCACGACTGAAACCTACTGCTCTGGCGTGCGGACCTCGCGAGAGATGGCGGACAGCACGCCGTTGACGAACCTCGGAGACTCGTCGGTGGAGAAACGCTTCACGAGTTCGACCGCCTCGTTGATGATCACCGCCGTCGGAACCGCACGGCGATACACGAGTTCAAACGTCGCCATGCGCAACACCGACAGGTCGATGACCGGCATGCGGGAGAGGGTCCAACCGACCGCATGGTTCGAGATCTTTGCGTCAATGTCGGACTGGTGCTCGTCCACGCCGTCGACGATGTCGCTCGTCATGTCGTCGACCGGCAACACCTGTGCGTCGATGATGCTGCGACCAGACGTCGACTTGGCGCGAGCTTCGTACAGGATGTGCAACGCCCTCTCACGGGCATCCGTGCGCGGATCGTGCGATGATGGCCGCTGACGGCGCCCGGGCTCCATCCCTAGACGCGCGTGATGTAGTCACCGGAGCGCGTGTCGACCTTGACACGGTCACCGATGTTGACGAAGAGCGGAACCTGGATCACCTTGCCGGTCTGCAGCGTCGCCGGCTTGCGCGCACCAGAGACGCGGTCGCCTTGCACGCCTGGTTCGGTCTGGGCGATCTCCAGTTCGACTGCCGCGGGAATCTCGACGCTCACGATCTCGCCTTCATAGGTGGCGATGATGGCCACGGCGTTTTCGATCAGGTAGTCCGCGGCGTCACCGAGCGCGACCGGCTTGATGTTGACCTGGTCGTAGGTCTCGGTGTCCATGAACACGTACTCGTCGGCGTCCTTGTAGAGGAACTGCATGTCGCGCTTCTCGAGGATGGCCTGCTCCACCTTCACGCCGGCGTTGAACGTGCGATCAAGCATGTTCCCGGTGCGCAGGTTGCGCAGACGCGAGCGCACGAATGCACCACCTTTGCCTGGCTTGACGTGCTGGAACTCGACCACGGTGTAAAGGGTTCCGTCGAGGTTGAGCGTGATTCCGTTCTTCAGGTCGTTCGTGGAGATTGCAGGCACGGGGATTCCTTCGGGCTGTGGGTGAGGACGATGTTTCCGGTCTGCGTCACGACTACGAGATCCTCGATCCGCACGCCACCGACCCCTACACGATAGAGCCCGGGCTCCACCGTCACCACCTGGTTGGCGCGCAATTGTTCGTCGACCGAGCGGCGCAACCACGGTGACTCGTGGATGTTCAGACCCACGCCATGACCGGTGGAGTGCGCGACGTAGTCGGACATCTGACGCCGTGCGAACTCCTCGGTGCACCATGCATCGATCGCACCGCACACTTCACCTGCGCGCACCTTGGCCAGTGCACCTGTTTGCACCTCGCTCACCGCGTCGTACATCGCCACCAATCGCGGATCGCAGTCCCCGATGAGAAACGTCCGCGTCATGTCCGAGTGGTAGCCGTCCACGAGCGCGCCGACGTCGATCACGAGCGCATCCCCATCGACGATCGACCGACCGGTCGGACGATGGTGCGGGCGTGACGAGTTCTCGCCTGAAGCCACGATGGTGTCGTAGCTCGGACCATCCGCGCCCGCCCGGCGCATCCTGTAGTCGAGTTCGTCCCGAACGTCGCGCTCGGTCGGCGCACCTCCCCGCTCGAGGAGACCCGGGACGACCGCAAGCGCCTCGTCGGCACATCGGGCGGCAAAGGCGATCCGCTCGATCTCCGCGTCGTCTTTCACCGCACGCACGGACGCGACGATGCCGTCTGCCCTGCGCAACGCAGACGTCGATCCAGCGAGAGCCTCGAACTGTGCGAGCGTGAACTCGTTGGCGTCGTAGGCGACGCTGCGATGCTCTGCGATCAGACGCCGCATCGCCTCGTGCATCGCGACAAGTGTCGTCTCGACGGTCACGTCCAGGTCGCAACCCGCGGCAATGACCTGCGCACTCGCCTGCTCTGCGTATCGTCCATCGACGCACAACACACCGCCGCTCGACGTGACGAGTGCATATCCAGCCGAACCCGTGAAACCGGTGAGGTATGCCAGGTTGGATGTCGACGCGACCACGAGCGCATCGTGCCCGAGTTCTGCGAGACGATCGCGCACTGCGACCAAGCGACGCCCGACGACGAGCGGCCGGAAGGTGCGCACGACTACCGGGACAGCAGTGCTGCCATCGCGGTGACGGCAAGCGCGTAGGTCGCCGCGCCGAATCCGCTGATCGTCCCAGCTGCAACCGGTGCAATCACGCTGGTGTGTCGCCACGATTCACGTGCAAGCGGCTGCGAGAGATGGACCTCGACGACGGGGCCGTCGAATGCGGCCAGCGCATCGTGCACACTCCAGGCATAGTGCGTGAACGCGCCAGGATTGATGACGATTCCTGCGACCCGCCCACGCGCCCCATGGATGGCCTCGACGAGCGATCCCGAATCGTTTGCGTGTACGTGCTCGATCGACAACCCCACGTCCTTGGCCGTCGCGCGTGCCACGTTCAGATGGTCCTCGAGGGTCATCGTGCCGTAGATCGCTGGTTCACGCTCTCCGAGCAGGTTCAAGTTCGCGCCGCTCAGCACGAGCACTACCTTCGACGCAGCCATGTTCCTAGCGTAGTTCCATGCGTCCGAGGCACTCGGCCACGATTTTCGGGTCGACGTCTCGCACCATTTCGATCCCGCGGGCCGAATCCAACATGAAGGTGAGACTGCCGGTGGACTTCTTGTCACGACCCATGAGCTCGATCAATTCTGATGTCTCAAGACCTCGGGGCATCGCCGTCGACAGCCCGTATTCCTGCGAGATCACCGTGTCGTGGTAGGCGACGCGCTCCGGACCGATGCGTCCGAGAGACTCGGCCACGAGTGCTGCAAAGCGCAAACCGATCGCCACGGCTTCCCCGTGGGCGATGTCGAAATGCGTCGCGATCTCGAGAGCGTGAGCGAGCGTGTGTCCGTAGTTGAGGATGGCCCGACGCCCACCCTCACGCTCGTCACCGGAGACGACGTCGGCTTTGATCCGCACGCATCGCGCGATGCGCGTCTGCAGATCCATCGCCAGCAGGTCGTCACCAGTGAGGAAGTGGTACTTGGCCATCTCGCCGAAGCCGCAACGACGCTCCCGTTCCGGCAGCGTCGCAAGCGTCGTCGTGTCACACACCACGCCGCAGGGTTGCCAGAAGGCGCCGACGAGGTTCTTGCCCTCCGGGATGTTCACGCCCGTCTTGCCACCGATCGCGGCATCGACCATGCCGACGAGCGTCGTCGACACGTGGGCGACGGCGATTCCACGGTGCCAAGACGCGGCCGCATATCCGGCGACGTCGGTGACCATTCCCCCGCCGACTCCGACGATCACGTCCCCACGGGTCATGTCGTTGGCGGCACACACCCGCATGATCTTTTCGATCGTGGTGAGACTCTTGTGCTCCTCACCTACGCCGATCACCACGGTCGCCACCTCGAGACCCCGCTCGCGCAGGATGGGCGTCACGTCGACTGGCAGGTGCTCTTGGGTCACCACGACGACTCGCCGCGCGGTCGACGGCAACAGTGGACCAAGCTCTGCGAGCGCGCCGTCACCGATCACGACGTCGTATGAACGCTCTCCCAATTCGACCCGCTCGCGCAACACGGTCACGACGCGCCTCCGGCCACGACGTTTCGTATCTCGTCGGCGATCTGGGCAATCGATCGACCCTTGGTCTCTACTCGCATGGTCGACACCGCGTCGTAGAGGTCGTTGCGGGCGTCACGCATCTCGATCAGTTTGCCACGCGCGTCACCGTCCAGGAGCGGACGATGCGTCCCGTGGGCGGTGCGGGCAACGAGTTCGTCGACGTCGGCGTCCAACCACACCACGTGCGTGGCGACGCGTGCGATGTCCGTGACGTTGTCTGGTCGCGTCACGACGCCACCGCCGGTCGCGACCACGCCCGAGCGAACCGAGCAGGCTTCGAGTGCCTCCAGCAGGGCCGCACGCTCGTGACGTCGGAACACCTCCTCACCCTCGGAGAACAACTCCCGCACCGAACGCCCCGTCGATGTGGAGACGATTTCGTCGGTGTCATAGAAGTCGATCGACAACCCGCTCGCCACGCGTCGCGCGACACTCGACTTGCCGGAACCCATGAGTCCGACGAGGACGACGACTTTCGGCGCATCAGGCGATGCAGCCACGACGTCGCTACTTCAGGCTGGCGGCGAAGGCCGCCGCATTCGCAACGAACTCGCGGACCGAGTCGCCGCCGAACTTGCGTTGCGCCTCGGTGGCGAGCACGAGGGCAACCATCGTCTCGGCGACCACGCCCATC
Source organism: uncultured Acidimicrobium sp. (assembly GCA_964433615.1). Lineage (GTDB taxonomy): Bacteria > Actinomycetota > Acidimicrobiia > Acidimicrobiales > Ilumatobacteraceae > UBA3006. Next base: position 17,211 of record CAYSRZ010000005.1, read on the forward strand.
GCCGGAACCGCAGTCACGTCGGTGCGCTCCTTGAAACTCACCGTCTCCTGCTTCGTCGCCGTGTCCACCGTCTTGAGCGTCGGACGGTTAAGGGTCGCGAGGGGCTTCATCGCCGCGCGTACGACGAGCATCTCTCCCGTCGTCATGCCGCCCTCGGTGCCGCCGGCGAGGGTCGACTCACGGCGGTAGGAGCCGGTGGAAGAATCCCAACTGATCGGATCGTGTGCCTCGCTCCCACGTCGTCCGGCAACTTCGAATCCGTCACCGATCTCGACTCCCTTGACGGCCTGGATGCTCATGATCGCCTGTGCGAGCAGACCGTCGATCTTGCGATCCCAATGGACGTAGCTTCCGAGGCCGATCGGCAGACCGTACGCCAACACTTCGACGACGCCGCCGAGGCTGTCGCCGTCCTTTGCCGCTGCCTCGATCTCGGCGATCATCGCCGCTTCGGCCGACTGGTCGAAGCAGCGCACCGCCGACTCGTCAACTCGCGCGAGGTCCGCGATCGTCGGTCGAGCCGACGACGTCGTGCGCGCAGAACCCATCTGGATGACGTGCGACAACACCTCGACACCGATGGTTCGCAACAGCTTCTTGGCAAGTGCGCCGGCCACGACGCGCGCGGCGGTCTCGCGGGCACTCGCTCGTTCGAGCACGTCGCGAGCGTCGTCGAAGCCGTACTTTTGCATGCCCGAGAGATCGGCGTGTCCCGGTCGCGGCTGGGTCAACGGCTTCTTCGTCGCACCTGGCGCCGGGGACATTTCCTCGTGCCAGACGTCGCTGCGGAACCATTCGGTGTTCTTGATCAACACCGACACCGGTGAACCGAGGGTGCGACCGTGGCGGATCCCGCCGAGCAACTCGATCTCGTCGACTTCGAAACGCTGACGCGGGCCACGGCCATAACCGAGACGGCGGCGCCCCAATTCGACCTGGATGTCCTCGGCGGTCACCTCGAGACCGGCCGGGAGTCCCTCGACCACGGTCACCAGTGCTTGGCCATGGCTTTCGCCCGCGGTGAGGTAACGCAGCATGGTTTCAGGCTACCGCTGGGTCATTGCAGGACTGCGGTCATTTACCGCATGCTCCTCACAGCGTCGGGTCGTTGCCACGGCGCGCCAGTTCGGCGAGTGCGGCGTCGCGCATGATCGACGGATCGACGTCATGGTGGAACCAAATGCGTTGCTGTTCGACGGCCTGGTAGACGAGCATCCACAATCCATCGATACCGAGTGCACCCTCTGCCACTGCGGCGTCGAGCAACGCGGTGCGCAGCGGAAAGTAGACGGCATCGAGCACGCAGCCGACGCCGTGCAGCGACTCGCGTACAACCGGCGACTCGGCAGTCCCCATCCCCACCGACGTGCAATTGACGACGACGTCGGCCCCCGCGACGTCACCCTCGGTTCCGACCCGACACCGGTCGACTCCCTCGATTGCCACGAGTGCCTTGTCGTAGGTGCGATTGACGACCACGACCTCACGCGCGCGAGCCTCTTCGAGTGCCACGATCACCGAACGTGCGGCGCCACCCGCGCCGAGCACCACGCAGCGAGCTCCCTCGACGCCGATTCCGTGACGGCCCAGTGCGCGCACGCACCCAATGCCATCGGTCGAATCACCAACGATGCGCCCGTCCAGGAACGACAGTGTGTTCACTGCGCCGACTCGACGTGCGTGGACGGACGACTCGTCGGCGACGTCGAAGGCGGCATCCTTGTGCGGCATGGTGACGGACAACCCGAGGTACTCGGAGCGGCGCATCGACTCGACCGTCGCTCGGAAGTCCTCAGGGCGAACCTCGAGCGCGCCGTAGGTGGCCTCCATTCCGAGGTGATCGAACACGGCGTTGTGCATGACCGGCGAGAGGCTGTGCACGACCGGTGAACCGATGACGGCGAGTCGCATGGTCGCCACCTACGGCAACAGCCCGGCGGCGCGTGCCGCCTCGACGTTGGCCTCGTGCTGGGCGAGCGTTGCGGAAAATGCGTGGCCGCCGTTTGCATCCGCGAGCACGTAGTAGAGGTAGCGACAAGGCTTGGGTGCAGAAGCACAGATCGGATCGCTCGACGCGGGGTCGTTTGCCGGGTTGAGCGCGGCCCGAATGGACGCTCGACCAGGATTGGCGATCGGCGTCGGTGGCAGACCCTTTCTCAGATACGTGTTGTACGGACCCTCAACTGCCTTCAGGTCGGCAAACGACGCCCCGGCAGGAGCGCCGTAATACAACGTCGCATCGATCTGCAACGGCATGCCGGCCGCGAGTCGGTTGTAGATCACGCGCGCGATCTTGGCGCGATCGACGTCGATCTTGGCCTCTCGTTCGATCATCGAGGCGACGATCAACACCTTGTATGGCGAGAATCCGACCTTGGCCTGCGCGTCCGTCAAGCCCTCCTCGCGCGCCACTTCTTCCATGAGCGTGACCATGCGCTGGACGACTTGAACGGCCGACTCATCCCCCGACACGAGATAGGTGTCGGGAAAGAGCAGGCCCTCGAGCGAGCCGGAGGATTCCGGCCGGAAAGTGGCCACTATCGACGGGTCGGCGACCGCCGCCAAGACGTCGGCTTCGGTGATGCGAATCGTCGATTCCTCGAGACGACGCGCGATCTGGGCGATGGTGAACCCTTCCGGGAAGGTGACCTTGGAATAGGTGATCGACGGCGGCGTGTTGAGCACCGCCATGATGTCCCCCATGTGCGATCCTGCGCGCAGCGAATAGAAACCCGGTTCGAGTTCGATGCCACCGTTGCGAGAGACGTACCAACGAAACACGCTTGCACTCGAGATGAATCCCTCGTCGTCGAGACGACGACTCACCGACTCGACTGTGTCACCTTGGGCGACCGTGAAGGTGGACACCGTCGCCGCCTCCCCCGCCGGATTCACCTGCTGGAGGTACCACCACGCGACCACGCCGAACAGCAACGTCACGGCGACCACGCCGAGTGCCACGAGACGCAGGATCTCTCGATAACGGTCGATCGGGAACGGATCGGCGACGTCTGTGTCGAATGGTGCGTCTGCGCCGAGGCGACGCGGGTCGTCCCACGGATCGTCACGCCAGTCGTCGACCTCCTCGAAGTCCCGTCGAGGCGGGCGGAGCAACGGATCGATCACGAACCCGCCAGGTTTCGACGATGGTCGAGCCACGCCTGCAGCATGACCGCGGCCGCCACCTTGTCGACGACCCGGCGACGAGCCTGCGCCTTCATCTTGCGTTCCATCAACATTTCGTTCGCCGTCACCGACGTCATTCGCTCGTCGTACGTTTCGATCGGCACACCGACAACGCTACCCATCTGCTCGATTTCCTGGAGGACACCGGTCGCGGCCCGTCCACTTTCGCCCGACAACGACAACGGCAAGCCAACGACGACCACGGTTGCTTCGAACTCGACGACGATCTCTGCGATGGCGCGATGGTCGCGAGCTCTGTCCCCCGTGCGCTGCAGGACCGTGTAAGGAGTCGCAATCAGACCGGAGGTGTCACTCGTGGCCACACCGATGCGCTTGGATCCGAGGTCCAAGCCGATGGCACGCACGTCAACTGCCAACGACCGACCTGATTCGCTCTCGCACGAGCGTCAATGCGTCGTCCAACATCTCCGGCTTCTTGCCTCCAGCGGTCGCGACGTCGCCCTTGCCGCCACCACCACCTCCGACGAGTTTTGCTGCGTCCTTGATCACGTCCCCCGCCGCCACACCACTCGCACTCGTCGTCGCAGAGACGAGCGCGACGCCACCGGTGTCGGTGAGCGCACCGAGCACGACCGTCGTCACGCGAGCGTCATCACGAACGGCAAGTGCAAGCTCGCGCAGGTCCCCCGGGCTCATGCCATCGACACGCTCCACGACGACCCCATTGACGTGTCGGGCAGCGATCTCACCCGATCGGGAGCGAGCCTGTGCACTCTTCAGGGACCGCACTTCGTCTTGGAGGGCTTTGATTTCGTCCAATTTGCGCTGCACGGCGACGGCGAGACCGTCCACGGGTGCTCCGACCAAATCGGCGACACCCGACAGGGTTCGTGACGTGGCGACGAGGTAGTCGACGGTGTTGGTCCCGGTGACCGCCTCGATGCGACGCAAGTTCGACCCGATCGAGGATTCGGACACGACCTTGATCGTGCCGATGTCGCCGGTGGCACGGACGTGCGTGCCACCACACAATTCGAACGACGCACCTGCGCGCAGGACGCGCACGGTGTCGCCGTACTTGTCGCCGAAGAACGCGATCGCTCCGGCTGCCGTGGCGTCGTCCTTGGACGTCTCGTAGGCCTCGGTTGCCACGTTGTCGAGCACCTGAGCGTTGGCGAGGCGTTCGATGCGTTCGATCTCCTCGTTCGACACTGGCGCATAGTGGCTGAAGTCAAAGCGCAGTCGATCGGGCGACACGAGCGAGCCCGCCTGCTTGACGTGCTCCCCGAGCACCTGGCGCAGGGCCCAGTGCAGCACGTGGGTGGCGGTGTGGTTGCGACGCGTCGCGTTGCGGGCGACGACGTCGATGGCGGCCTTGGCGGACTGCCCCGGCATCACCGAGCCGGACTCGACGCGACAGCGGTGACGACGCAGGCCCGGCAAGGCGAACGTCGTGTCGACGACGCTCAACGTCCCCGAGTCGGTCGTGATCGTGCCGACGTCGCCGACCTGGCCACCACTTTCTGCATAGAAAGGCGTGACGTCGAGCACCACATCGAGCACGTCATCGTTGCCGGCGACCTCGACGATCTCGAGGATCGTCGCGTCGCATGCATCCTGGTCGTACCCCACGAATGTTGTCGTGCCGTGTCGCTCGACGACGTCGCGGAAGATCGCCGTGGCTTCCTCGTCGTTCTGTGCACCCTTGCGAGCGGCTTTCGCGCGCTCGCGTTGAGCCTTCATTTCGCTTTCGAATCCGTCGACGTCCACCGCGACGCCACGCTCCTGGGTGATCTCCTGGGTCAACTCGAGGGGGAATCCATAGGTGTCGTGCAGGAGGAACGCCGATGCACCCGACAAGACCGTGGTGCCCGCCGACAACTCGTCCTCGAGGATCGACACACCGGTCTTCAGCGTCTGACGGAACCGCTCCTCTTCCTTCGTCAACACTCCGAGGATGAAGTCGCGGTTCGCCTTCAGGTCGGGATACGCGGCCTGCATGATGTCGATCGCCGTCGCCGACAACGACGGCATGACGAGGCGCTCGGTGCCGAGGAGGTAGGCGTGGCGGACGGCGCGACGGATGATGCGTCGCAGCACGTAGCCGCGGTTCTCGTTCGACGGGAACACCCCGTCGTTGACGAGCATCGTCGCCGAACGTGCGTGCTCCGCGAGCACGCGGAGACTGAAGGAGTCACGATCGTCGTAGTTGCCGGCGAGATAGCGCTTCGACGTGAGCGACTGCCCTTGTTCGATGAGCGGAAACAGCACGTCGGTCTCCCACACCGAATCCGTTCCCTGCATCAAGGCCAAGATGCGCTCGAGACCGGCACCAGTGTCGATCGACGGCTTCGGCAGCGGCGTGCGCGTTCCGTCCTTGTCTTGGTTGAACTGCATGAACACGAGGTTCCAGAACTCGAGGAAACGATCACCATGCGGGTCGTGCAGCGGGCCACCATCCGGACCGAATGCGGGGCCTCGGTCGATGTGGATTTCCGAACACGGACCACAGGGTCCCGTCTCTCCCATCTGCCAGAAGTTGTCCTTGTCCCCGAGTCGTTGGATGCGCTCCATCGGCACGCCGACCTGGTCGTGCCAGATTTGCTCGGCTTCATCGTCGCTCTCGTGCACCGTGATCCACAGGCGGTCCCCGTCGAATCCGAAGACCTCGGTGACGAGCTCCCACGACCACGGGATCGCGTCGTTTTTGAAGTAGTCCCCGAAGCTGAAGTTCCCCATCATCTCGAAGAACACGAGGTGACGCTTGGTGCGTCCGACGTCGTCGAGGTCGTTGTGCTTGCCACCCGCTCGGGCACTCTTTTGCACGCTCACCGCACGCTTGTACGGGGCGACTTCGTCACCGACGAAATACGGCTTGAACGGCACCATGCCCGCGACGGTGAAGAGCACGGTCGGATCGTGCGGAATCAGGCTGGCGGACGGCACGAGCGTGTGCCCGCGCTCGACGAAGAAGCCTTGGAACGCCTCGCGCAGCTGGTTTGCGCTGGTGATCTTTCCTCGCGGGCCCGACATCAGGAAAAGTCTAGTTTCGCGGTGCGCCGGGCTGATCGTTCTTTGCGAGCGCCTCGCGGATGACCTCGACCACGTAGGTGACGAACTTGACGACGAGACCAAAGACGTCGGAGACGAGATCGCCGACGCTGAACTCCTCTGCCGCGCTCTTTGCCCTGTCCTTGGCGTAGCGCAAGCCAAAGATGCCTGCAACCGCACCGAGCGTGAACCAGAACAATCGTTTGAACATCCGTCGCACCTTCCTAGGACGGCGATTCGTCGCCCGACACATACGGGTCGTGACGTCGAGGCCGACCTTCAGTGTGCGCGGGAAGATACTGCTGTTCCACCGCCGCGTCGTCGTGCGGCGAAACGTAGCCAGTTCCATGGCCGATCTCGGAGGCACCCGCGTAATGGGCGTCTCGCAGGTGGGCCGGCACCTCCACGTCCACCCCGTCACGAATGTCACTGCGCGCCGTCCAGATGGCCCTCGACACCGTCGGGCTCTTTGGCGCCTTGGCCAGGTAGACGGCGGCGTGCGCGAGGTTCAACTGCGCCTCGGGCAACCCGACGTGGTCGACGGCGTGCGCGGCGGCGACGGCGACGACGAGCGCGTTGGAGTCGGCGACACCGATGTCCTCGCTCGCGGCGATGATCATCCGACGCGCGATGAACCGAGGGTCGTCTCCTGCCTCGAGCATTCGAGCGAGCCAGAACACCGCGGCGCTCGGATCACTTCCGCGAATGCTCTTGATGAACGCCGACACGACGTCGTAGTGGTCGTCGCGTCCATATCGCATCGCGCTCACGCCGAGTGCGGCCTCGACGTGTTCGACCCGCAACTCGTCACCGTCGGCAAGCGCGCACGCAACCTCGAGTGCGGTCAGGCTCTGTCGTCCGTCCCCGCCTGCTCGTGAGGTGAGCAGGTCCATCGCCTCGGGCGTCGCCGTGCAGCCCTCGGCTGCAAGACCTCGTGCAATCAGCTTGGCCACGGCTGCACTCGACAACGGCTCCAGGCGGAACAAGGTGCTTCGGCTGCGCAACGGTGCGTTCACCTCGAAGTACGGATTCTCCGTCGTCGCACCGATGAGCGTGATGACCCCTCCCTCGACGGAGGGCAGCAGCGCGTCTTGCTGCGACGTCGAGAATCGGTGGATCTCGTCGACGAACACGATCGTGCCGCGACCGTGCAACGCTCTCTTCTCGACGGCCTCGTCGATCGCTTGGCGCACGTCCTTGACACCGGAGGTGACCGCCGACAAACGCACGAAGGCTCGAGACGTCGAGAGCGCGACGACTTCGGCCAACGTCGTCTTCCCCGTGCCGGGTGGGCCCCAAAAAATGACCGACGACAGTCGGTCGGCCTCGATCAGTCGACGCAGCGGAGCGCCCGGAGCGACCAGGTGTTCCTGGCCGACGATGTCGTCCAGCGTCCGCGGTCGAAGTCGAGCCGCCAGCGGTGCCTGCGAACGCAGGCGCTCCTCTGCAGCGCTCGAGAACAAGTCGTCGGCGGCTGCCACGAGGGCCTAGCTCTTGGCGGGTGGTGGGAGCGTGCGAATGCCGAGCTCGAGCAGCTGGGCCGGATTGACTTGGGTCGGCGCGTTCGTCATCGGGTCACTACCCGACTGCGTCTTCGGGAAGGCGATCACCTCACGGATGTTTTCCTCGCCCGCAAGGATCGCCACCAGTCGGTCGGTGCCGAAGGCGAATCCACCGTGCGGAGGCGCGCCGAACTTGAACGGCTGGAGGAAGAAACCGAAACGGCGATCGGCGTCTTCGTCACTGATGCCGAGCTGACGGAAGACCCGGCGCTGCATCTCCGGATCGTGGATTCGAATCGAGCCCGAGCCGAGCTCCCAACCGTTCAACACGAGGTCGTAGGCCTGGGCTCGCACGCTCATCGGGTCGGACTCGAGTCGTTCGATGTCGTCCGGATGGGGTTGGCAGAACGGATGATGTCCGGGCTGGGGCTTGCCCGTGGTCGCGTTGATGCCGACGAAGAGCGGGAAGTCGACGACCCACACGTAGCGATACGGCCCTTCGTGCACGGGTGGTCGTCCGATGTCGTTGCGCAACTGTCCCAACACCTCGCACGTCGTCGACCATGTGTCTGCCACCATCAGCAGGAGGTCTCCCTCGCGCGCGCCGAGCGTCGTGACGAGCGCGACGCGCTCTGCGTCCGTGAGGAACTTGGCCACTGGTGACTCGAGGGTGGAGTCCGCACCGACCTTCATCCACACGAGACCCTTGGCTCCGAGCTGCTTGGCGCGATCGGTCAGGCCGTCGAGCTTGTTCCGTCCGTATGCGGCGGCTTCGGGATAGACGCTTGCCTCGACGCGGATCGCCTTGATGCATTCGGCGGCGGCGAACGCCTTGAACTCCGTGGAAGAAAACACCGACGTCACATCGACGAGCTCCATGCCGAAGCGCATGTCCGGCTTGTCCACGCCGAAACGATTCATCGAATCGCGCCACGTAATGCGCTCGATCGGCGCGGGACGCTCGCCCAGCACCGCCTCGGCCGCATCCATCACGGCCTCGCTGATCGCAGCCAGCACGTCGTCTTTGGTCACGAAGCTCATCTCCGCGTCCAACTGCATGAACTCGTACTGTCGATCCGCGCGCAGGTCCTCGTCGCGCAGGCAACGGGCGATCTGGTAGTAGCGATCGATTCCTGCGACCATCAACAACTGCTTCCACAACTGTGGCGACTGCGGAAGCGCATAGAACGAGCCGGGCTCCTTGCGGGATGGCACGAGGAACTCGCGGGCCCCCTCCGGGGTGCTCGGCATGAGGAACGGCGTCTCCACCTCGACGAACGCCTGGCGCTCCATCGCGGCGCGAATGGCGGAGTTCACCTTGCTGCGAATGCGCAAGTTGCGTTGCATTCGTTCGCGACGGATGTCGAGATAGCGGTACTTCAGACGAACGTTCTCGTCGACTTCGTCCGCACGCGCATCGATCGGGAACGGCGGTGCTTCTGCTGCGTTGAGCACGACCACTCGACACTCGGCGAGTTCGACCTCACCGGTTGCGAGGTTCGAATTCACCGTGCCCTCCGGGCGACGCTGGACGACGCCAGTGATCTGCACCACCCACTCGCTTCGCACGTCCGCGGTGTTGTCGACGACGCACTGGACGACGCCCGTGTAGTCGCGCAGGTCGACGAAGGCGAGATGTTCACCATGCTCGCGGCGCCGGGCGACCCAACCACACAACGTCACCGTCTCACCGACGTGTGCCACCCGCAGGTCCCCGCACCGATGCGTACGCATCGTGGTGGACTCGATCGAGGACGTCTTGGGGGTGGTCATGGGTGTCTAGTTTCCTTGTTCGGACAGCACTCGACGCACGGCAGCGACGAGGTCTCCTTCGGCGATGGTGGACTGTTCACCGCTCGACATCGACCGCATCACGATAGAGCCGCTTTCGACCTCATTTGTGCCGATGATCAGTGCGACTTTCGCGCCGCTTCGATCGGCGGCCTTCATCTGGGCCTTCATTGAACGACCGTCAAAGGCTCGGTCGGCCGAGATTCCCGCATCCCGCAGCGTCCGACAGCATCGCGTCGCATGGCTTCCGCCGGTCGTGTCGACGACGAAGACTGCGACGCTCCCGTCTGGTGCGGGAAAGACACCTTCTGCGTCACATGCGAGCAGGGTTCGGTCCAAACCGAGGGCAAAGCCGATCCCCGGTGTCGACGGACCTCCGAGCTCTTCGACCAAACCGTCGTAGCGACCGCCACCACCGATGGCCGTGTGCGCAGCCGTGAGCGCGGTGCTCACGAACTCGAAGGTCGTTCGTCGGTAGTAGTCGAGGCCGCGGACGAGTCGTTCGTTGACGACGAAGGACACGCCCAGTCCGTCGAGTGCGCGCTTCACCTCCGTGAAGTGCTCACGGGCAGCGTCACTCAGGAACTGTTCGATCTTGGGAGCCGAGGCGATCACGGCCTGATCCTCGTCGCGCTTTGAGTCGAGCACGCGCAGCGGGTTCTTGGCCAACGTCGCCTTCGACTCCGCGCTCAACTGTGCGGCGTGCGACGAAAAGTGCGCAGTCAGCGCGTCGGCATAACGATTGCGGTCGCCCGCATCGCCGAGGGAGTTGATCGACAACTCGACCTTGCGCAGGCCAAGTCGTCGATAGAACTCGGCGGCCAGCGCGATGACCTCGGCGTCCAGGTGCGGATCGTCGACACCCAAGACTTCGACTCCGACCTGGTCGAATTGGCGGTACCGACCCTGCTGTGGCTTTTCGTAGCGAAAGTTCGGACCCGCATACCACACCTTCCACGGGGTGACGGGCCGGTGTTCGACGAATGCTCGACACACGCTCGCCGTCTGCTCGGGACGAAGGGCGATGCGACGGCCGCCTTTGTCCTCGAAGTCGTACATCTCCTTGGTCACGACGTCGGTCGCCTCTCCGAGTCGCAGGAACACGCCGAGGTCCTCGAACATCGGCGGGATGATGTATCGGTAACCGGACGCCAGGGCCACTTCGGCAAAGACGTCCTGGAAAGCCCGCCAGCGCTCCGAGTCGGGAGCGAGGATGTCGCGCGTCCCGGGGCTCGTGGAAAAGACGGTCACGGATGAAGATTAGACGCTGGGTGATCCCCAGCCATGACTCGATATGCGTCGTAGACGGAGTCGATGCGCTTGATGGTGCGCAACACGGACTGCAAGTGACTCGGGTCGGCGAACTCGAACTCGAATCGCATCTTGGCCACTCGGTCGGTGCCAGTGAAGGTGTTGCACGCGACGATGTTGACGTGTTCGTCGGAGAGCGCGTTGGCCACGTCGCGCAACAGTCGCGACCGGTCGAGCGCTACAACTTCGACGGCGGCCGTATACGTGGTGGCGAGACCGGTGCCCACCCACTCCACTTCCACCATGCGACCGGACTTGAGGGTCCGCGACGAGGACGCATTCGCACAGTCCGCACGATGGACGTCCACCGAGCGGCCATCGGCGAGATAGCCCACGATGTCGTCCCCGGGCATCGGTGTGCAGCACTTGGCGAGCGACACGAAGACGTCGTCGAGACCCTCTACGCGGACACCGTTGGCGATCGCCACCCCACCGTCTTGGAGTCGCGAAGTCACCGACAACTGCTCGGCGAGCCCACCCTCACGAATCGCCCGCGCAAGGCGACCCGCGAGCGCATCGGCAGCGACGTGGCCTTCCCCGAGTGCGCGATAGAGCGTGGTCTCGTCCTGGTAGTTCATCGACTGCCACTCCGCACGGAACGCCTCGGATGCGAGCACGCGTGCAACTGGCAGGCCGAGGCTGCGTAGTTCTTCGACCAGGTCGTCTCGACCCGATTCGAGGAGGTCCTCGTTTCGTTCGCGCGAGAACCATTGCTTGATCTTGCTCTTGGCCTTCGGCGATGCGACGAAGTTCGCCCACTCCTCCGACGGACCTGGCGCATCGGTCGTGGCGGTGAGGATTTCGATGGTGTCGCCGGCGTTCAACTTGGTGTCCAGCGGAACGAGCCGACCATTGACCCGGGCGCCAATGCAGCCGTGTCCGACCTCGGTGTGCACCGCGTAGGCGAAGTCGACCGGCGTGGACGCCACCGGTAGTGCGATGACCTTGCCCTTCGGGGTGAACACGAACAACTCGTCTTGTTCGAGGTCGGTCTTCAACGACTCGAGGAACTGTCGCGGGTCCGCGACATCGTCCTGCCAGTCGATGATGCGGTTCAACCAGTCGACGTCACCCGAGGAGACACCGTCCTTGTAGGACCAATGCGAGGCGACCCCCCATTCGGCTCGCTCGTGCATGTCACGGGAGCGGATCTGCACCTCGATTGGCTTGCCGCCCGGGCCGATCACGGTCGTGTGCAGCGACTGGTACAAGTTGAACTTCGGCATTGCGATGTAGTCCTTGAACCGACCGACCACTGGCTTCCAGTGACCGTGGATCGCGCCGAGGGTCGCATAGCAGTCCTTCACCGAGTCGACGACGATGCGGATCGCCATCAAGTCGAAGATCTCGTCGAAGTCACGGCCCTTGCTGACCATCTTTTCGTACAGACTCCACAGGTGCTTGCCACGTGCGGTGAGTTCTGCCTTCACCGAAATTTCTCCCAACCACGTGTTCACCTGACCGAGCGCCTTGGCAAGGTAGATGTCGCGCTCGGGTGCCCTCGTCGAGACGAGATAGTCGATTTCCGCGTAGCGCTTCGGGTACAGCGCGGCAAACGAGAGGTCTTCGAGCTGCTGCTTCATCTCCTGCATGCCAAGACGGTGCGCGAGGGGCGAATAGATGTCGAGGGTCTCCTGGGCGGTGCGCCGCTGCTTCTCCACGCTCGCCGAGGCGATCGTGCGCATGTTGTGCAGGCGATCCGCGAGCTTGATGATCAACACGCGCATGTCGCGCGCCATCGCGACCAACATCTTGCGCATCGTCGCGGCCTGTTGGGCCTCGCGAGAGTCGAACTGCAGACGTTCCAACTTCGTGAGACCGTCCACGATCCCCGACACCTCCGCACCGAAGCGCGCCTCGACGTCGGCGACCGTGATTTCCGTGTCCTCGACGGCGTCGTGTAGCAGTGCAGCCACGATCGAGACCTCGTCAAGACCGATGTCGGCGACGATCTTGGCCACTGCAAGCGGGTGGCTGATGTAGAGCTCTCCGCTCATGCGCGACTGGTGCTGATGGGCCGCCCGAGCCATCTCGTAGGCATCGGAGATTCTCGACGTCGAGCCTTTCGGATGGCGACGTTTGTAGGCCGCAAACAGCGGGACGAGCTCTTCGGTGACGGACGCCTGCTGGCGCCGCCACGGCAACACCCTCGAGGTCGTGCTCATCTCGTGCCCTCCATGGCCCAAGTGTACGAGCCGGGCGTCTGGCTTGGTCGCGCGCCTAGCGGCGACGCTTCTTGCGCGGTCGCGGTGGGTGCGTGAGTGCACTCTCGACCGAGACCGGTTCACTCGACGTCTTCACGCGCGGTTCGTCGCTCGCGGCGGGACGGATCGTCCCCGCCTCGGCACGTTGGACGCCGAAGAGCTTGACCATGTCGTCTCCGAGGCTGAGCGTTCCCGCGCGCGGCAGGTACTTCGGCTCGCGTTCCTTCAACACCGCAAGGATCGGTGTGGCGATGTAGATCGACGAATATGCGCCGAGCAAGAGACCCACGAGGAGCGCGAGGGCGAACTCCTGCAGGCTGACGACCCCGAGCACTCCCGCGCCAAGCACCAGGAGCGAGAGCACGGGCAACACCGCCGCGAGCGAGGTGTTCAGCGAACGCATCAGCACCTGGTTCATCGACACGTTCACCACGTCCCCGTAGGAGGCGCGTGACGCCGACAATCGCTTGGCGTTGTCGTGCACCTTGTCGAACACCACGATCGTGTCGTAGAGGGAGAAGCCAAGGATCGTGAGGAAGGCGATCACCGTGGCAGGAGTGACGGTGAATCCGGTGAGCGAATAGACACCGACCGACAACAACACGTCGTGCGCCATCGCCACGATCGCCGAGATCGCCATCTTCCATTCGAAACGAAAGGAGATGAAGATCGACACCAGGACGAAGAACACGATGAGTGCGCGAACCGCCTTTTCGGTGATGCTGCGACCCCACGAAGAACTCACCGCGGCGACGCTGACATCCTGGGCCTCGACTCCTGCGAGTGCGGCCAGCTCACTCTGCACCGCACTACGGACGTCTGCAGGTTGGTCGCCGACCTGCACGCGGATGCGGCGGCCGTCGGCTCCGTTCAACACCTGAACCTTGGCCGTCGAGACGTCGATGTCGGCGTCCTCAACCACCGCAGTGACTTGTTCAATGGTCAACGTTGCGGCGGGAACTTCCCAGGCGACGCCACCCTTGAAGTCGATGCCGAGGTTCAGACCACGGGCGAACAACGAGACGATCGTGATGACGACGAAGGCAAGCGACAGACCGAAGCCGATCCACCGACGACCGATGAAGTTGAAGGTCGTCTCTCCCCTGTAGAGCCGCGAAAAGAGTCCGCTCATGTGGTCGCCTCCCTCGTGGCAACGCCAAGCACCTTGCGTCCTCGCAGCAACCTCGTGCGCGACAGGAGCAACACGGCTGGACGCGTGAAGTAATAGGCGACGATCACGTCGGTGAGCGTCGAGAGGCCCAGGAAGAATGCAAAGCCACGTACCGAACCGACGGTGAGATACCACAACACGAGGGCGCCGAGGAACGACACGGCGTCCGCGGCGAGGATGGTACGAAACGCGGCTTGGAAGCTGCGCTGGGCCGATCCGCGGAGCGACTTGCCCGCATGCAGGTCGTCCTTCAGGCGCTCGAAGAACACGACGTAGGAGTCCACCGTGACGCCGATCGACACGATGATTCCCGCGGCACCAGACAGCGTGAGGGCGAGCCCGTTCGTGCGCGAGATGTAGGAAATGACGCTCCACAAGAGCGCTCCAGAGACCATGAGACCACCGACGACCACGACGGTGAGCAGTCGGTAGTAGAAGAAGAAGAACAGGATCACGAGCAACACGCCGATGAGACCCGACAGGAGCGCGGCCCGCAACGAATCTTCTCCGAGGGTCGGCGACACCGTCTGCACCGTCGCCACGTCGAAGCGAACGGGCACGGCACCGAACTCGAGGATCTTGGCGAGGTCACGGGCCTCGGCCTCGGTGAACTCGCCGGTGATCTGCACGTTGCCACCCGTGAACACCGCTTCTTGCACGACGGGAGCCGATATCACCCTGCCGTCGAGGGCGATCGCGATCTGACCGGTCGGACACGACGGTTCGCGGTTGAAGCAACGCGTGGTGAGGGCGTTCCAGATGTCCTCGCCGAATTCACCCTTGCGCAGGCTCACCGTGACGACCCAGTTGCCACTCGAGATGTCCGCGAGCGCATCGTTGGTGAAGACCTGCCCTGAGGCTCCCGCTGGTCCGACCAGATAGACGGTGTCGCCGTCGCCCGGAAGGACCGCGTTCACGCTCGGATCGTTCGGATCTTCGGACACGGGCAGTGGCGCGACGGACGTCGTCGAAGCGTCCCCCGCCACGGTCGTGGTCGTCTCGGCGAGTGTCGTCGGCACGGCGTTGCGTGCGTCTCCCGGACCGGTGGGTTGCGCAGGGTTCGACGTGTCGGGCACCGTGGTCTCGGTCGAGCCGACCACCGTCGTCGTCGTTGCGTCCGTGTTCGTCGTGCCGACCTGGAGCACCGGCCTCAACAACACCTCACCCTGGCGACCGATGATGTCGAGTGCGCGCTGCTGGTCCTCTACCCCCGGCAGGTTGACGACGACGTTGTCGCCTTGGCGGGTGATCTCGGGCTCTGCGACGCCGAGTGAGTTCACGCGACGCTCGATGATCTCGACCGCCTTCTCCAGTGCCTCGGGCGTGTAGTCACCGACAGGCTGCAACGTGATCGATGCGCCACCTTGCAGGTCGAGCCCGAGTGCGGGCTTGTTGCCCGCGACCACGTTGCCGATCAGTGCTGCGGCGACGACGACGACCGTGCACACGATCGTGATCGACAGCCGCCTGACCATGGTCAGTGGCTACTTCTTCGCGTCGCTCTGGCCGTCGGCGCTCGGCGTCGAGACCTTGGAGGCGATCGCACTGCGAGCCACACGGATCTCGACCCCGTCGGCGACGTCCAACCACACGAACGTGTCGTTGACCTCGGAGACGAACCCGTAGATGCCGGAGTTCAAGATGACCTCGTCACCCTCGGCGATGCTCTTTTGCAACTCTGCGGCCTGCTTGGAGCGCTTGCGCTGCGGACGGAGCAGGAGGAAGTACATGGCGCCGAAGATGGCGATCAGCGGAAGGAGTCCGAGGATTCCCCCACCACTCGACGTCGTCTCGGTTGCTGCGAGGAACACGATGGTGAACATGGCGACCAATGCTAGCGAGGGGGCCCGCCCGACGGACGACTAGCCCCAGACGCTCAACACGTCGTTGCGCATGCGCTGGAACGACCCCGCGACGATTGATCGACGCAGGTCGTTCATGAACGAAATGGTCCATGCGACGTTGTGCAACGACACCAGTCGAGACGCGGTCGGCTCGCCGACCTGGAAGAGGTGACGCAAGTAACCACGCGAATGTCGACGACACACCGAACATCCACAGCTCACATCCAGTGGTTCGTCGCTGAGGGCGAACTCCGCGCGCTTCACGTTCAACCTGCCGGTCGACGTGAGCGCGGTGCCGTGACGACCGAGGCGCGTCTGGAGCACGCAGTCGAACTGGTCGACACCCAAGCCCACCGCCTCGACGATCGATGCGGGATCGCCCACGCCCATCAAGTACCGGGGCCGGTCGCTCGGGAGGTGCTCGAGTGCCGCGGCGAGCGCAGGAACCATTTCTTCTCGGGTCTCGCCCACCGAGAGACCCCCGATGCCGTAACCGTCGAAGTCGAGCGAAGCGGTGCGTTGAGCGCTCTCCCGCCGCATCGACTCACTGATGCCACCTTGGACGATGCCAAAGAGCGACTGATCCGTGCGGCCATGGGTCGCTCGTGCACGCACGGCCCACGCGGACGTGCGCTCGAGTGCGAGACGAACGACGTCGGGCGGCGACGGGAGCGGCGGACACACGTCGAGCACCATCTGAATGTCGGCGCCGATCAACTCCTGGGTGCGCACCGCGCCCTCAGGCGTGAAGCGCTGTTGCGAGCCGTCGTAGGTGCTCTTGAACGTCACGCCATCGTCGTCGACCTTGGGGTTCAACGAAAACACCTGGAACCCGCCCGAATCGGTGAGCGTGAGTCCGTCCCACGCGGCGAATGCACCGAGGCCACCGAATCGTGCGATCGTCTCGGCACCCGGACGCAACATGAGGTGGTAGGTGTTGCCGAGCACGATGCGCGCGCCGACGTCTGCATAGTCCGCGGCACTGAGGTACTTGATCGCTCCACGAGTGCCGACCGGCATGAAACACGGCGTGTCGTAGGAGCCACGATGCGTGGTCGCCGTTCCCGCTCGCGCAGTGCCGTCGACGGCGAGCGTGTCGAAGCGGACCGGGAACATCGGATCTACCGTAGTTGCGCCTCGACTACGAGGCGTGCCGATCGAGCAGCATCGCGTCCCCGAAACTGAGGAACCGATAGTTGCGTGCGACGGCGTCGCCGTAGATGTCCCGCCATCGATCACCGACGAACGACGAGATCATGAGCAGCAGCGTGGTCCGCGGCATGTGGAAGTTCGTCATCAACCGGTCCACCACCTTCCACTCGTATCCCGGCGTGATGAAGAGCGCCGTGTCCCCCGCCACTCGGTCGAAGCTCGCAGCCGACTCGAGCGCGCGCGCCGCAGTCGTGCCGACCGCCACGACCCGGTCGCCACGACCACGTGCCGCCCTGCACGTGTCGAGCACGTCGGCAGGAACCCGATACCGCTCGGTGTGGATGACGTGGTCGCGTGGATCCTCGGCGGTCACGGGTTTGAAGGTGTCGAGACCAACCACGAGTTCGACTTCTGCGATCGTGACCCCGCGAGCACGGATCGTCTCGAGGAGCGCCGGCGTGAAGTGCAGCCCGGCTGTCGGCGCCGCGGCGGAGCGCTCGTCGTGGGCATAGACGGTCTGATATCGCGAGGCATCCTCGAGGCGCGTCGTGATGTATGGAGGTAGCGGCGCCTCTCCGATCTCGCGCATCGTCGCCACGACGTCCTCGACCAGTGGTTCGACGACGAAGGAGTCGCCGTCGGAGCTTCGCCCGACCATTCGCAGGATTCCCTCGCCACCCGCCACGCTCAGCACTTCACCCGGCTTCACCTTGCCACCTGGTCGAACGAGGGCCTCCCACGTCGTCGCCCCCTCCATCGGTCGCAACATGAGCACCTCGACTGCGCCACCGGTGTGGCGAACGAGGCGCAAGCGCGCGTGCATCACGCGAGTGTGGTTCACCACCATCACGTCACCCGACGAGAGCTCGTCGACGACGTCGAACACGTGCAGATGGTCGCGGCGACCGCGACCACGATCGACGAGCAAGCGAGCGTGATCCCTCGGCTCGATCGGCTCCTGGGCGATCAAGTGCTCCGGCAAGTCGTAGTCGATGTCGGCGAGACGCACCGACGCAGACTACGAGGAAAACAGATCGGGATCCTGGGCAGGAGCGACCAAGCCAAGGTGATCCCACGCCGCGGGCATCGCGACTCGACCGCGCGGCGTGCGCGCGATCATGCCCTGCTGGATGAGGAACGGCTCGTAGACGTCCTCGATCGTCTCGGTTTGTTCACTGACCGAGATCGCCAGGGTCGACAGTCCGACCGGACCACCACCGAACTGCGAACAGATCGCAGTCAAGATCGCACGGTCGACCTTGTCGAGACCCTTGTCGTCGACACCGAACACGCCGAGTGCCTCGTGGGCGACGCTCGCGTCGATGGATCCGTTGCCGCGCATGTCGGCGAAGTCGCGCACGCGACGCAAGAGCCGATTGGCGATGCGGGGTGTTCCACGCGAACGACGGGCGATCTCGCCTGCGCCGTCGGCGTCGATCGGCACGCCGAGGATCCGTGCGGCGCGCACCACGATGGCCCGCAGTTCGTCGGCGTCGTAGTAGTCGAGCCGGGCGACGAGGCCGAAACGGTCACGCAACGGACCGGTGATCATGCCCGTGCGGGTCGTCGCACCGATCAAGGTGAAGCGCGGCAGCGTGAGGCGAATCGACGAAGCAGCGGGCCCCTTGCCGACGACGAGGTCGATCTGGAAGTCCTCCATCGCCGGATACAAGATCT